>CAKRQP010000161.1:0-4989 GCA_934393555.1 uncultured Lachnospiraceae bacterium | reverse complement strand
TATGTGATCATTGATGCTTACCGGATCATGTATCAGCATATGGATGGCATGGTTCTGGATTATCAGCTGGATCATGCCCTTGTAGCTTCCCTGGTAGCTCTTTTCTGTACCATGGCAGGAACGCTTTCTGCCTGTGGAAAGGAACTGGCAAGTATGCCGGCGGTTCTTATGCGTCCGCCTGCACCCAAGGAAGGGAAACGGGTTTTTCTGGAGCGGATCGGTTTTATCTGGAAACACTTAAGCTTCAGCTGGAAATCCACGGTGCGGAACCTTTTCCGTTATAAAAAGCGCCTTTTTATGACGGTTTTCGGGATCGGCGGCTGTATGGCGCTTCTTCTGGTAGGCTTTGGACTCCGGGATTCCATCATGGATGTTGTGCTGCTCCAGTACGGCGAGATCCAGCTTTATGACGGTATGCTTGTTCTGAATGAAGATGCTTCAGATGCAGAGGTGGAAGCTTTGAAGAAAGACCTTTCTTCCCGTTCCGATGTGGAAGAGAGTATGGATGTCCATATGAAAAAGCACACGGCAAAGGGAGAGAACGGCACCTGCGATGTTTACCTTATGATGCCGGAGAAGCTGGAGAATTTTTCGGATTTTATACACACCAGAAACCGGATCACAAAGGAAGTGTATACGCTTGGTGATGAGGGAATCATCCTGGCAGAAAAAACGGCGAAAATGCTGGGGGTAAAAAGCGGCGGCAGCATTACCGTGGAGAGCAGTGATGGGAAAGATGTGGAAGTTCCGGTGGCAGAGATCTGTGAGAACTATATGCAGAATTTCGCCTACATTTCTCCCGGACTTTATGAAAAGCTTTTTGGTTCTGTCCCGGAAACAAACAACATTCTCTTTAAGGGAACGGATTCTGCTGATGAGGCAGCCATTGAAAAGACCGGTCAGGAACTTCTGAAAAATAAGGCGGCTTTGAGCGTTACTTATATCGGTACGTTGGCAGAGCGGCTGAACAGTATGCTGGGAAGCCTGGATGTAGTCATTGTGGTCCTGATCATTTCCGCAGGCATGCTGGCCTTTGTGGTCCTCTATAACCTGAACAATATCAACATCAATGAGCGGAAAAGGGAGCTTGCGACTCTTAAAGTGCTGGGCTTCTTTGACGGAGAGGTTTCCTCTTATGTATTCCGGGAAAATGTCCTCCTTACCGTTTTTGGCTGCATTCTGGGTGTAGTGCTCGGTTCGGCTCTGCACCGTTATGTCATCACGACAGTGGAGATCGAGTCATATATGTTTGGCCGGATCATCAAGATTCCAAGCTATCTGCTCGCCATAGCGCTCACCTTCGGCTTTTCTTTTCTGGTCAATCTTCTGATGCATTTCAAGCTGAAAAAGATCGATATGGTGGAATCACTGAAGAGTGTGGAATAAGAGCCGGGATTGTGGATAACTTCTCTGAAAAACTTTTAAAACGTGGATAAGAAGAGGCAGAAGATCAGTGACGGTCTTCTGCCTCTCTGTATTCGGAGGGAGTGCATCCGGTTCTTTTTTTGAAAATGGCGGAAAAATAGCTGGGATTTGTGAAATTCAGACGCTCACTGATCTCGGCCATGTCGAGCGAACTGTTTTTCAGAAGAAGACGGGCCGCTTCAAGCTTCTGTTCTGTGATGTAGTGTTTGACAGACTGGCCGGTTTCTTCTTTGAAACGGGCTGCCAGATAGTGTGGCGTGTAGCCGCTGACCCGGGAAAGGATTTCCATGGAAAGCTTTTCACCCAGATGCTGCTGGATGTAAGCCTGACAACTCTGGATCGGAAGAGAAAGTTTTGGAGCTTCCCGGATCTTATGGACTCTGGCGATGAAATCCCGGAACATGTTCTGGTGGATATCCTGAACCTCGTGAATATCCGTACCGTTTTCTACGGCCTGGATGTAGTAATCGCTGAGGGAATAGGCTGCCTCCGGGATCATGCCGCCGCGGATGGCCGCACGGGTGACGAGCGTTGTGGCAACGATCGCCTCGTCCTTGGTCTGACGCAGTGGATCACCCGGACAGAGGGTTCCGGTCACATGGTTGTCGCTGTTCTGAGCGTAAAAATGGTCGATTTCATCATTATAGTGGATATTTCCGTTTTCTACATGGGAAAGAAAGCGCTGTTCCAGCACATAAGTGCCGTGGCTGCTGGGAATATCCCGGGCCTGAAAAGGCTCTTTTGCAGGAGGCTCCGAGGGGCGGAGTTTCTGAAAACTGGAAAAATAGATGTTTCTGTCATAGCAGGTATAATAAAACATCCGGGCAAGCTGACCGAAGGTGGTCAGCGGTACCACAGGAATAGCCTTCATAAGCTTTAAAAACCTGATCCGGGAAGAAACGCTCATTTCACGGATCTCCATCTGTTTGCGGAAATACTGCTCCGACACATCCGTGGAAAAGGTGGGCCCCAGTACGAAAAAGGAATGTTCAAAGGGGATCACGATCCAGCTGAAAGAAAGCCCGTCTGTGAAATAAAAGGGGAGCGTTCCGGACTCTGTTCGGATCCGGTCAAGCCATTCCCGGCTGTCCAGAAGAAAGAAATTTTTCAGGATCATCTCCCAGGTACAGTTACTCTCGATAAGAGAAAACTCCTCATCATAAACCCAGGAAAAGATGCGGTTTACCTTGAGAAGGATCGTGCGGAAATATTGGATTTTTTCTTGTGATTCAGACATAAACGCCCCTCCGTAGATTTTTCAGAAACGATCTTGTTTGACTTTCAGAAACGAGTGTATCATATACAGGGAAAAAATAACAGAAAAAAGATAAAAATGATAGTGGAGTGGAGGCGGATTCTGGTAAAATACAAAAGAGATTGCAAGTGATAAAAATCCGCTTGATAATAAAAGAAAAGCTTGAGTGGAGTTGATACAAGGAGGAAAATCCATGGAAAAACAGCAGCTGGAAGCCTTGCTGAAAGAGATGTCCCTGGAGGAAAAAGTGGGACAGCTTTTTCAGATCATTGGTTATTACTATGTCGAAGAAGGAAAAAAATTTATTACAGGACCGGACAGCGGTTTGCATCTTTCAGATGAAAACGGGGCTCTGACAGGCTCTGTTCTGGGACTTCAGGGAGCGGCGCTTAGTAAAAAGATCCAGAAAGAATATATGGAGCATCAGCCCCACCAGATCCCTCTTCTTTTTATGATGGATGTGATCCATGGAATGAAGACCATTTTTCCGGCTCCGCTGGCTCAGGCGGCTACCTTTGAGCCGGAGCTTACAAAAGAAGGCTCTGAGATTGCGGCAAAAGAGGCAACAGCTGCAGGTCTCCATGTGGCTTTTTCTCCTATGGCAGACCTGGTGCGTGATCCCAGATGGGGAAGAGTGGTGGAATCTTTCGGAGAGGACCCGTATCTCAGTTCCTGTTTTGTGAAAGCACAGGTGGAAGGCTTCCAGGGTTCTGATATGAAAGCGCCTGGAAAAATCTGCGCCTGCGTCAAACACTTTGCAGGTTATGGCGGAGCAGAGGCTGGCCGGGATTATAACACGGTAAGTATGGACAGCCATACCTTCCAGGAATTTTATCTGAAAGGGTATCAGGCAGGCATCGATGCCGGAGCCGGTATGGTCATGACGTCCTTTAACACCATTGACGGAATCCCGGCATCCACAAACCGTCATCTGATGAGAGATATTCTTCGTGGAGAGCTTGGGTTTGATGGTGTTCTGATCTCTGATTTTGCTGCTATTAAAGAAACCATTGCCCACGGCTACAGTGAGAATGGGGAGAAAGCCGCAGAAAATGCCCTTCGTGCCGGTGTGGATATTGATATGATGACCACTACTTATCTGGATCATGTGGCAGATCTGATTCAGAAAGGTGTTCTGAAAGAAGAGCTTCTGGATGAAAGCGTGATGCGGATCCTGGAACTGAAAAACAGACTGGGACTCTTCGAAAATCCATACAAAGATGCGGATGAAGAAAAAGAGAAGGAACTCTTCCTCTGCCAGGCGCACCGGAAGACAGCCAGAAAAGCGGCGGCAAGATCCTTTGTTCTCCTGAAAAATGACGGAATCCTGCCAGTGGATACAGAGAAAAAAATTGCCTTTATCGGTCCTTATACAGACCGGAAAGAGATGCTGAGCAGCTGGGCCATTACCGGGGACGCAAAAGACAGTGTGACGATCCGGGAAGCAGTAGAGGAAGTCTTTGCTTCTGATCGTACGGTTTATTTACAGGGATGTCCGGTGCTGACACCGGGCTTCGGAACGGCACAGCTTCGTCTTGAAGTCGAGGAAGAGCCTTCGGAAGAAGAATGCAGACAGATGAAAGAGGAAGCTCTGAAGGCAGCGGCAGAAGCCGATCTGGTGATCATGCCTCTTGGCGAACATTTCAAGGAATCCGGAGAAGCAGCCAGTAAGGCGAATATCGAGATCCCCGAGATCCAGCTGGAACTTCTGGAAGAGATTGTACAGGTAAATCCCAATGTGGCAGTCGTTCTCTTTAACGGCCGGCCCCTGGATCTTCGAAAGGTCAGCCGCCTGGCGAAAGCCATTCTGGAGGTATGGCTTCCCGGTACGGAAGGCGGTCATGCCATCATCGATGTGCTGACCGGAAAAATAAATCCCTCCGGAAAACTGCCTATGAGCTTTCCATACTGTGTGGGACAGGTGCCGGTCTATTACAATGCTTATTCCACTGGAAGAGGGGACTTTGAGGGCTGCGCGGATCATTTCCGTTCCCGCTATCTTGATATTCCGAATGAGCCTCTCTATCCTTTCGGTTATGGTCTTAGCTACACGGAATTTGAAATCTCCGCTCCGGAACTGAATAAAGATACCCTTTCTGCGGATGGCAGTCTGGAAGCCAGTGTGACAGTGACCAACAAAGGAACCTGCCAGGGAACGGAAACACTGCAGCTCTATATCCAGGATATTTTTGCCAGTGTGGTACGGCCGGTGAAGGAACTGAAAGGATTCCGGAAAGTTACGCTGGAGCCTGGGGAAAGCAGGAAAGAAACGTTCTGCATCGACGAAACCATGCTCCGCTTCCTGCGGG
>CAKRQP010000160.1:0-5053 GCA_934393555.1 uncultured Lachnospiraceae bacterium | reverse complement strand
CCGTCCGGTCACTGGCTCTTTGGCTTTTCCTCGAAGAAATACCATCCGCTGAAGGATCTTGATGAGGCGCGCTGGAATGCCAGAGGACTGAAATGCCGTTACTATACAACTACGCTTCACCGGGGATCTTTTTATGTCCCGGCTTATGTGGAGGAATTACTGGAAGATGTTGAGTAGAAATATCGAGACTTTTTTAGAATGTGATAAGACCTATGAAGAGGCGGATACGGTCCTTTTCGGAGCCCCCTTTGATTCCACCACTTCTTTTCGCCCGGGAACCCGCTTTGGAAGCGGAGCCATCCGTCATGAATCCTTTGGACTGGAAAGCTACAGTCCTTATCAGGACAGGGATCTTCGGGATGCCCGGATCATGGACAGCGGAGATCTGGAGCTTCCTTTTGGAAACACGGAGGAAGTACTCCGGGAGATCGAAGAGCGGGCAGCAGAGATTCTGGAAGCCGGAAAAAGACCCTTCCTTCTGGGTGGAGAGCACCTGGTCACTCTGGGAGCTTTCCGTGCAGCCCTGAAAAAATATCCGGACCTTTGCATGATCCATTTTGATGCCCATACGGATCTTCGGGAAGATTATCTGGGTGTTCCGCTTTCTCACGCCTGTGTCATCCGAAGATGCTGGGAGCTGGCCGGTGATGACCGGATCCATCAGTTTGGAATCCGCTCCGGGGAACGGGAAGAGTTCCTTTTCGGGAAGGAGCATACCGATCTTCATGCCTTTACCTTTGAAGGTCTTGCAGAGGTTGTGGATTCGCTGAAGGACCGGCCGGTCTATTTTACGGTGGATCTGGATGTTATGGATCCTTCCGTTTTCCCGGGAACGGGAACTCCGGAACCGGGCGGAGTGAGCTTTGAAGAACTGCGAAAGGCAGTCACACTGGTCTGTCAGAAGGCCAATGTTGTTGCACTGGATGCCAACGAACTGTCTCCGCATTATGATGCCAGCGGGGCGTCTACGGCTGTGGCAGCCAAGATCGTCCGCGAAATGCTTCTGGCACTGATGCAGTAAATTTTTGTAAATCCGGGTCTGACGTTTTCCGGTTCAAAGTGCTCATTCATGAGGCGGTGAGGGGCACTTTGAGCTGGAAATCCGCATGGCTCTGAAATAGTTATAAGATATCAATGAAAAACAGGAGGAATTGTTTTATGGGAAAAGTACTGATCATCGGCTGTGGCGGGGTTGCCTCTGTTGCCATTCACAAATGCTGTCAGAACAGCGAGGTATTCAGCGAGGTGTGCATCGCCAGCCGCACAAAATCCAAATGTGACGCACTGAAAGAAAAACTGGAAGGAACCACCAAAACAAAGATCACCACAGCACAGGTGAATGCAGACAACGTAGACGAGCTCATTGCGCTGATCGAAAAGGAAAAGCCGCAGGTGGTTTTAAACCTGGCCCTTCCGTATCAGGATCTGACCATCATGGATGCCTGCCTGGCTACGAAGACCCATTATGTGGATACTGCCAATTATGAGCCGGAGGATACGGCAAAATTTGAGTACAGCTGGCAGTGGGCTTACCGGGAGCGCTTTGAAAAAGCAGGGATCACAGCTCTTCTGGGAAGCGGCTTTGACCCGGGTGTGACCAGCGTATTCTCTGCTTATGCCCTGAAGCATCAGTTTGATGAGATCAATTATATCGATATCCTGGACTGCAACGGCGGCGATCATGGATATCCCTTTGCTACCAACTTCAATCCGGAGATCAATATCCGTGAGGTTTCTGCCAAGGGCTCTTACTGGGAAGACGGCCACTGGGTAGAAACAGAGCCCATGGAGATCAAGCGGGTTTATAATTTTGACCAGGTAGGAGAGAAGGATATGTATCTTCTCCATCATGAGGAGATCGAAAGCCTGGCTCTGAACATGCCGGGAATCAAGAGAATCCGTTTCTTCATGACCTTCGGACAGAGCTACCTGACCCATCTTCAGTGCCTGGAAAATGTGGGTATGACATCCATCGAACCGATCATGTATGAAGGAAAAGAGATCGTTCCCCTTCAGTTCCTGAAAGCAGTCCTTCCGGATCCGGCTTCTCTCGGACCGCGTACAAAAGGAAAAACGAACATCGGCTGTATTTTCCAGGGAAAGAAAGACGGAAAAGACAAAACCTATTATCTCTATAATGTATGCGATCATCAGGAATGTTATAAAGAGGTCGGCTCTCAGGCAGTTTCCTATACAACCGGTGTTCCTGCCATGATCGGTGCCATGATGCTGATGACCGGAACCTGGAATAAGCCCGGTGTCCACAACATTGAAGAATTTGATCCGGATCCCTTCATGGATGCCCTGAACAAATGGGGACTCCCCTGGACAGAGGATTTCCATCCGGTGCTGGTAGACTGATGCGTACACCGTATTTTCTCGTTGATGAAAAAAGCCTGCTCCGGAATCTGGAGCTGCTGAAAAAAGTAGAAGAGGAGGGTCCCTGCCGGATCCTTCTCGCACAGAAAGCCTTTTCCATGTTTTCTGTTTATCCGCTGATCCGTAAGTATCTGGCCGGTTCCACAGCCAGCGGTCTTTACGAGGCAAGGCTTGGAAAAGAAGAATTTGGCGGGGAGACGCATGTGTTCTCTCCGGCTTACCGGGAAGACGAATTTGAGGAACTTCTGACCTATGCCGATCATCTGGTATTCAATTCCCCTTCCCAGCTTCGGAAATATGCACCACGGGCGAGAGCGCTTGGAAAAGAGACCGGTCTTCGGATCAATCCGGAGTGTTCCACCCAGGAGGGGCATGCCATTTATGATCCCTGCGCCCCGGGCTCCCGCCTGGGAACCACAAGGGAACAGTTCGATGAATCCCTGCTGCCGCTTCTTGACGGTCTGCATTTTCATACGCTCTGCGAACAGAATTCGGATGACCTTGAGACCACGGCAGATGAATTTGAAAAGAAATTCGGAAGATATCTGTCTCAGATGAAATGGGTAAATTTCGGCGGCGGCCATCACATCACCAGAGAAGACTATGATGTGGAACGGCTGCTTCGGATCATCCGTCATTTTCACGAAACATATGGCGTCACGGTCTATCTGGAGCCGGGAGAGGCCGTGGTCTTAAATGCCGGTTTTCTGGTCACTTCTGTTCTGGAGACGCTGCATAACGGAATGGATATCGCCATTCTGGATACTTCTGCAGCCTGTCATATGCCGGATGTTCTGGAGATGCCTTACCGTCCTCCTTTAAGGGACAGCGGGCTTCCCGGAGAAAAAGCAGTGACTTATCGTCTTGGCGGTCCTACCTGCCTGGCAGGCGATGTGATCGGCGATTACTCCTTTGATGCACCGCTGAAGGAAGGCGATTGTCTGGTTTTTGAAGATATGGCGCTTTACACGATGGTAAAGACCAATACCTTTAACGGAATGCCGCTGCCGTCGATCGCTCTTCGTCATGAAAACGGCAGGATCGAAGAGATCAGGCGGTTTGGCTATGAAGATTTCAAGAGCCGTCTCTCCTGAACACAAAAAACAGCACAGCGATTTCATGAAAAAAGCTCACTCCTGAAAAACGGGAATGAGCTTTTTTCTTTAGCTTCTATTTTGCTTTCATGCGGATCATATTCCAGCTGTGGCGGGCGAGGAAGCCGGAAAGCTGGCCGTCCTTTAAAGAAACAGAGGTGCCTGGAACAGGAACAACTGCATCCGGCTGAGCTTCGGTATTGACTGCCTTCAGGTCGTCATTGGAAAGAACCAGATGCTCAGTGATCGTGTAACCGCTGAACTGGCGAAGATCGCAATGGATCTCCATATCTTCTTCCAGATCTTTGTTTACGGCAAAGAGCGTCAGTTCTTCTTTCTCTTCGTTCCAGACCAGAATGGCGTCCAGATAAGGGGCATCGCCGTAGGTCTTGCTGTCATAGACAGGACCTTTTACCAGCGTGTTCAGTACGGTTCCGCGGCCGTAGGCACTGGTAAGAGCGAAGGGATAAAAGATCGTCTGTCTCCAGGCACCGGTATCCGAAGTCATAATAGGAGCGATCACATTGACCAGCTGTGCCAGGCAGGCGATCTTGACACGGTCAGCATGCTTCAGGAGAGTAATGAGAAGACTGCCGACCAGAAGTGCATCCTCAAAATTGTAGATATCCTCCAGCTGATGCGGTGCCTTGCCCCATTTTTCCAGCTTTTCATCTGCTTCATGAGAATGATACCAGACATTCCATTCATCAAAGGAAAGATTGATCTTTTTCTTTCCGCGTTTCTTTGCTTTGACACTGTCCAGAATGGAGACAACGGAAGAGATAAACTCATCCATTCCCACACTTCCTGCCAGGAAATCCGGTGTGTCGTTGGCGGCATTTGAGTAGTACTGATGAAGGGACATGTAGTCTACCTGATCGTAGCAGGTGCTGAGCACCTCATCCTCCCAGGTTCCGAAGGTGGGCATGGTGAGCCCGGAGCTTCCGCAGACGACCGTTTCAATGGAAGGATCCAGCATCTTCATAATCCGTCCGGTTTCCTCGGCAGTACGGCCGTATTCGTAAGCGGTTTTGTGACCCATCTGCCAGGGACCGTCCATCTCATTTCCCAGACACCAGAGCTTGATATCATGCGGTTTTTCATAGCCGTGTTTTTTTCTCAGGTCACTGTAATAGGTGCCGCCCGGAAAATTGCAGTATTCCAGAAGATTTCTGGCTTCTTCCGGACCGCGGGTACCTAAGTTTACGGCCATCATGACATTGGTATCTGCTTTCTTTGCCCAGGAGGCGAACTCATTGAGACCGAAAGCGTTCGTTTCAATGACCTGCCAGGCCAGCTCGGCACGGGCGGGGCGCTCTTCTTTTGGCCCTACGCTGTCTTCCCAGCGGAACCCGGATACAAAATTGCCGCCCGGATAGCGGACGACAGGAACCTTCAGCTCCCGCACAAGATCGATGACGTCTTTTCGGAACCCTTCTTCATCAGCAAAAGGACTTTCCGGCTGGTAAATGCCCTCATAGACAGCCCGTCCCAGCTGTTCGATAAAAGAACCGTAGATCCTGGGGTCTACTTCATCGATAAGATAATGTTTGTCAGCGATGATCTCTGCTTTTTTCATG
>CAKRQP010000159.1:0-5075 GCA_934393555.1 uncultured Lachnospiraceae bacterium | reverse complement strand
TCCGGAGTGATCGCCAGCATGGGAGGTATTTTTGTTCTGGCACTTGCCTTTGGTCTGAACCACGAACAGTATGTGACGCTTCTTCCAAAGTCCATTACCACCGCGATCGGTATAGGCGTTTCCGAAGAGCTTCATGGTATTACGACCATTACCGTTGCAGTGATCATTGTCACCGGTGTATTGGGCAATGTGATCGCAGAGCTGGTGTTCAAACTTTTCCGAATCCAGGAACCTATTGCCAAAGGACTGGCTCTTGGAACCTCTGCCCATGCCATCGGAACCTCCAAAGCACTGGAACTTGGCGAAATCGAAGGAGCTATGAGCAGCCTTTCCATTGCAGTGGCAGGAATCCTGACGGTGGTTGGCGCTTCCGTTTTTGCAAATCTGATCCCATAATAAAAAAATTCCTCTGTCATCAGACAGAGGAATTTTTTTAGGGGGTATGATCAAAATTTCGAAGCTTTCCTGTGAAAATCAGCAGATACCCTGAGCATTCATGGCATCAACAACTTTTTCAAAACCTGCAATGTTGGCACCGGCAACATAATTTCCTTTCAGACCGTATTTCTCAGCGGCATCGGAAATGTTATGGCAGATATTGATCATGATCTGCTGAAGTTTTGCGTCAACCTCTTCAAAGGTCCAGCTCAGACGCTCGCTGTTCTGGGACATTTCCAGAGCGGAAGTGGCAACACCGCCGGCATTGGCAGCTTTGCCCGGTGCGAAGAGGATGCCGTTCTCCTGAAGATACTGGGTTGCTTCCAGAGTGGTAGGCATGTTAGCACCCTCGCAGACAGCGATGGTACCGTTTGCTTTCAGAGCTTTCGCATCCTCAAGAAGGAGCTCATTCTGTGTAGCGCAGGGAAGTGCCAGATCACAGGTCACACTCCATACGCCTCTGCCCTCATGGTATTCAGCGTTAGGACGATAGTTTGTATACTCGGAAAGGCGGGCTCTCTTCACCTCTTTGATCTCTTTGACTGCATCCAGGTCGATACCTTCTGCATCGTAGATCCATCCGGTGGAATCGCTCATGGTCAGAACCTTAACGCCCATCTCGGTTGCTTTCTCAGCTGCATAGATCGCTACATTTCCGGCACCGGAGATGCAGGCAGTCTTTCCTGCGATATCGATTCCGTTGAGCTTCAGAAGCTCTTTGGTGAAGTAAAGAAGACCGTAGCCGGTAGCCTCTTTTCTTGCAAGGGATCCACCGTAGGTCAGACCCTTTCCGGTGAGGACACCCTCATAGAGGTTGCGGATTCTCTTATACTGTCCGAAGAGATAGCCGATCTCACGTCCGCCTACGCCGATATCACCGGCCGGAACGTCGGTATCTGCTCCGATGTGTTTGCAAAGCTCAGTCATGAAGCTCTGGCAGAAAGCCATGACCTCACGGTCTGATTTGCCCTTCGGGTCGAAGTCGGAGCCGCCTTTGCCGCCGCCGATGGGAAGACCGGTCAGGGAGTTTTTAAATACCTGTTCAAAGCCCAGGAATTTGATAATACTTAAAGTAACGGAAGGATGGAAACGGAGACCTCCCTTGTACGGGCCGATGGCACTGTTAAACTGTACACGGTATCCGTTGTTTACCTGAACCTGTCCCTTATCATCTACCCAGGGAACACGGAACATGATAATGCGCTCCGGAGTGGTCAGACGCTCCAGAAGGGCATCCTTACGAAATGCTTCTTCATTGGCTTCAATCACTACGCGGAGAGATTCAAGAACCTCTTTAACGGCCTGATGAAATTCAGGCTGGGAGGGATTCTGTGCTACTACTCTTGCAATGGTTTCATCTACATAAGACATTTTTCTTTTCCTCCTTTATCGTGCTAAAGCACCTTGTCAAATTATAGCAGAAGAGTTCGAAAACGACAAGAAAACATTTTGTATGACTGTGATTCAAAAATGAATGACAGATGAATGATTCATTCCATATATGAATCTATAAAAACGGTCGGGAATACTTTTTTAAATTGTAAAGAATTTCGAAAAAATCACCGGATAAATCTCCAAAGTTTTTGTTGCAAAGATTAAGCTTTCATTAACTTACCGGACAGGCTTGCCAATTATTGGGATTTGTATTAGAATCAAAAGATAAAAATACAGTATTTTTCCATGGATGCACTGTGGAAGAAGCGAAAGAAGGGAAATATGACTGAGATCAAAGAGGCTCTCTTTGATGAAGAGCCGGAAAACAAGGAAGAACCGGAAAGAACCGATCCGGATATGGAGCCTCTGTTTGGGCAAGAGGATAAAATAGAAGAAGCCGGGGGAGAGAACGGACAGAAGGAAGAGCCGAAGGAAGAGCCGGAAATAAGAGAGTCAGAAAAAGCCTCCGAAGAGGAACCGCCGGCAGACAATGCTGCGGAGGAAGCACCCAAAAAGAAGAAGCTCTTTTCCAGATTCAGAAAGAAGAAGGAGAAAGAACCATCGGATGAAAGCACGCAGCCGGGCGAAGCTCCGATGTCTGCCGAAGAGCAGAGTGAGGCAGCCGACACAGTCCGGTCGTTGGAAGAAGAAAACAAGGAAGAAGCTTCTGATCAGGAGCAGAAAAAGGAAAAGAGAGGCTTTCATCTTCCATTTAAAAAGAAACAGGAGCCGGAGGAACCGGAAGAGGAACCTTATGTGGAAATCCCGGTGTACTCCGATGCGGAGAAAAAAGCCGAACTGGAAGCGAAGGAAAAGCTGGAAAACGGTACGTATGTTTATAAGGGCCTGACAGAAGCCGAAGTGGAAAACCAGGTTCACATGGGGCGTGTAAACCAGACCGGAGAAAATATTTTCAAGACCAATAAAGAGATCATCCGGGATCATACACTGACGTACTTTAACTTTTTGAACCTTTTCCTGGGAATCCTGATCCTGGTATCCGGTCAGTTTAAGAACATCACCTTTATGGGGGTTATCATCATCAATACCCTGATCGGTATCGTTCAGGAGATGAAGGTAAAAAAACTGGTAGACAAGCTGGCAGTGATCACTGCATCCAAAGCGGCTGTGATCCGTGACGGTGAGGTCAAAGAGATCGATATCCATGAGGTAGTCGTGAAGGATACCATGGTCCTTACGACAGGCAATCAGGTCTGTGCCGATGCGATCGTCATGGAATCCGACGGAATGGAAGTCAACGAATCCATGCTGACCGGAGAATCCCGTCCGGTGAAGAAAAATGCCGGCGACCGTCTCATGTCAGGAAGCTTTCTGACTGCCGGAAGCGGTGTGGTCCAGGTGGAATATGTGGGCGAAGACAGTTACGCTTATCAGCTCATGAAAAAAGCCAAGACCAAGAAGCGGGCCAGCTCTGAGATGCAGCGGACCATCAACCGGATCATCAAAGTGGTTGGTGCTCTTATTATTCCTATCGGTATCATGCTTTATCTTTCTCAGAAGAATGCCGGAAGTGGTTTTTCCGACTGTCTGGTAGGTACGGTGGCAGGTGTGATCGGAATGATACCGGAAGGACTGGTACTTCTGACCAGTATTTCCTTTATCCTTGGCGTGGGCCGTCTGGCCAGAAAAAGAGCCCTGGTCCAGGAGATGGAAGCGATTGAAGCGCTTGCGCGTGTCAATGTACTCTGTCTGGACAAGACCGGTACGATCACAACCGGAAAACTGGAGGTTGTGGATGTCGTAGGGGTAGGAGATACGGAAAGAGAACAGGTAGAAGCGGTAATGAATGAAATGGCTTTTGCCTTTGATGATGTCAATAACACGCAGAGTGCTCTGATGAAATATTTCAAAAAGAGCAGCCGCTGGCGCCCTCTGGAGAAGATTCCTTTCTCATCAGACCGGAAATACCGGGCGATCCGTTATGAGCAGGCAGGCTGTTTTGTCCTGGGAGCTCCGGAATTTCTGCTGGGAGAAGAGGACAGAGAGCTTCTTCTCAAGGTGGATTCCTATGCAGCAGAGGGCTTAAGAGTCCTGCTTCTTGCCTCCTGTGATACCATCACGGTGGAGGATGGAATGGTATGGGGTGTAAAACCCATGGGACTGATCATTATTTCCGACTGTATCCGTGAAGAGGCGCCGGAAATCTTCCGTTATTTTGAAGATCAGAATGTAAACATCAAGGTGATCTCCGGAGATAATCCGGCTACGGTTTCACAGATCGCTTTGAAGGCCGGTCTGAACGGAGCAGAGCATTATATTGATGCCAATGAGTTACCGGAGGATTTTGAAGAGCTGAAACAGGTGGTTGGTGATTATACCGTTTACGGTCGTGTAAAGCCGGAACAGAAGCAGAACATCATCCGGGCTTATCAGGCAAACAAGGCAGTGGTCGGCATGGTCGGTGATGGTGTCAACGATGTTCTTGCCTTAAAGGATGCGGACTGCGGGATTGCCATGGCGGCAGGCAGTGATGCGGCCAAACAGGTGGCGCATATCGTTCTTCTGGACTCGGATTTTTCCTGTCTGAAGAACATCGTCAGTGAAGGCCGTACGATCATTGCAAACATTGAGCGTGTGAGCTCTCTGTATCTGACAAAGACGGTTTATTCCGTGATCCTCTGTGTGCTGTTTATCCTTCTGGCGAGAGAATATCCCTTTATTCCCATCCAGCTTTCCTGGATGAGTGCCATGGCTATCGGTGTTCCGAGCTTCTTACTGACGCTGGAGCAGAACGAAAGCATGGACGGCGGCGGTTTCCTGCGCCATGTTTTGCGGATCGCGCTTCCGCAGGCACTGGCTATGGTGGTGTGTCTTCTGACGATCCAGGTGCTGACACCTTTCTGGAACGACGATCCGACCATGACGTACATGTTCAACCTGCTGGTTGGCGGTACTGTGAGCTTTATGGTCGTTATCGAGGTCTGCCGGCCCATGAACTGGGTACGAAGGACGATGACTGTGATCCTGATCGGAATTTTCGCTCTTGGAATCATTTTGTTCCCCGGTCTTCTTGGAATCTATTCCATTTTCCGCTGGGAATGTGTATTTGCTCTTCCGATGATCTGTATGGTTCTGGTTGTTTCCAGGGCATTCAGGCAGCTGGTGATCCTCGCTTATCAGCTGAAAGACTGGGCGGCCGAGAAAATCCGCGGACTGATCGACAAAGCAAGGGTGTGATACAG
>CAKRQP010000158.1:0-5103 GCA_934393555.1 uncultured Lachnospiraceae bacterium | reverse complement strand
ATCAGTTTTTCTGCTTTGGATACGTTGTAGTTTTCTACCATGACAACATGGAGGAATTTGCTGGCAACGGGATCCTTGTCGATGATATCCTGCAGGCAGAGGATGGCATGGATGATATCCTTTGCGATGATGTAAGCGGGAGCTGCCTTTGCGCCGAAGATAGCGGTGATGGGGCGTTTCGGAAGCTTGCCTGCTTTGATCTCCAGATATTTGTGGATCAGGTAGAGCACGTTCAGCTGCTGACGTTTGTACTCATGCAGACGTTTGATCTGGATATCGTAGATGGAATTATCATCGATCTCAATGCCTTCGGTAGCCAGGATATAATCCTTCAGTACGGTCTTGTTGAGCTGTTTGATCTTCAGAAGTTCACTCAGAACCTTCTTGTCATCCTTGAATTTCAGCAGTTTTTCAAGCTCTGTGGCATCGGTCTTGTAGCCCTCACCGATGAGGCTGGTGATAAATTTGGTCAGCTCATGGTCGCAGTGCAGAAGCCAGCGGCGGAAGGTGATGCCGTTTGTCTTGTTGTTGAATTTCTCCGGATAGATCTTGTAGAAGTTGTTCAGCTCATTGTTTTCCAGGATCTCTGTATGAAGACGGGCAACGCCGTTGATGCTGAAACCGTAATGGATATCGATATGAGCCATGTGTACCAGGTCGTTTTTATCAATGATGGCAACAGATTCATCCGCATAATTCCGGCGTGCCATATCATCCAGTGCATAGATGATGGGGGTGAGCTGGGGAACAACCTTTTCCAGATATTTCATGGGCCATTTCTCCAGAGCCTCAGCCAGGATGGTGTGGTTGGTATAGGCACAGGTGCGGCTCACGATGTCCATTGCCTCATGGAAGGTGATGCCTTTGAGCATCAGAAGGCGGATCAGTTCCGGGATCACCATGGTCGGATGGGTATCGTTGATCTGGATCACAGCATAATCCGGAAGGTCGTGCAGGTTGCTTCCGCGGGCAATACACTCATCCAGGATCAGACGGGCACCGTTGCTGACCATAAAATACTGCTGATAAATACGGAGCAGACGGCCATCCTCATCGCTGTCATCCGGATAGAGGAAGAGGGTCAGGTTTTTGGCGATATCCTCTTTGTTGAAGGAGATGCCGTCACGGACGATGGATTCATCTACGGATTCCACATCGAAAAGGTGAAGCTTATTGACACGGTTGTTGTAGCCGATCACGTCAATGTCGTAAAGACGGGAGGTAACGGTGGTATTGCCGAAAGCGATCCGGTAAGTGGTATCGGTCTTATGAAGCCAGCTTTCCTTCTGGATCCAGGGATTCGGTGTTTCATGCTGAAGATGGTCTTTAAACTCCTGTTTGAAAAGACCGAGATGATAATTCAGACCTACGCCGTCTCCGGGAAGTCCAAGAGTAGCGATGGAATCCAAAAAGCAGGCTGCCAGACGGCCGAGACCGCCGTTTCCAAGAGAGGGTTCCGGTTCTGCTTCTTCAATCTCAGCCAGGCTTTTTCCATTGCCCTTCAGAAGAAGATCCACCTCATCATAGATGCCAAGGTTGATCAGGTTGTTGGAAAGAAGTTTACCGATCAGAAATTCGGCAGAAATATAATAAAGTTTCTTTTTGTCGTTATGGGGAGTATCCTTTTCTTTGATGGCTTCTTTTGTATAGCCTAAAAGTGCCAGATAGAGCTCCTGATTGGAACATTCGGAAATCGGTTTTTTACAGGCTGTTTCGATAAATTTTTTCAACTGCATAATGATTCCTCCTAGTTTTGCAGATTCCGGCAGAACAAAAAATGCTGTATAGTTCTTGCCTGGATGGACTGTTGCGGTTTATTATAGTGGATTTTCGCGGAAAAGTCTTGTGATATCCTATTCAAATATAGTACAATCCTATCAAGTAAGCAAGTGGAGGAGATGGATCATGCGAGATTCAGAATACAAAAATTTCAGAGAAGCAAAGAAGCATACGGAGGTAGCTTTTCCATATAATACCTATTTATGCTCGATTCCGCTGGATTTTTCCGGTGTTCCGGTGCACTGGCATGAGGAAATGGAGCTGATCGTTGTAAAAAAAGGGCGTGGGATCGTGACTCTGGACAGGGAAAGCCGGGTAGTGGAGGCGGGGCAGGCGGTGATCGTCCTGCCGGGACAGCTTCACAGCATCCGTCAGTATCAGCAGGAACGGATGGAGTATGAAAATATCATTTTCCGGCTGGAAATGCTTCTTCCGAAGGAAGGAGACATATGCGGTCCGGGATTCCTTGAGCCTTACCGGGACGGAAAGCTTCTTTATCCGGCCTGGATCGATGGCTCTGCTCCGTACCATCAGGAGATGGCAGCCTGTATCCTGAGGATGGATGAACTTTCCGGGCAGCGGCCGGAGGGGTATCCTCTGGCGGTAAAGGGCTGGCTGTTCCAGTTCTTTTTCCTGCTCTTTTCCGGGGCGGAGCCGACGGTCGCGGAGGAAGGAAGAGTAAAGGCTCTGGATAAGGTGAAGCAGATTCTGTCAAGGATCGAGACCGATTACGGAAAGCCTTTAAGCATCGAAGAAATGGCGGAATTTTCCGGCTTCAGCGCATCTCATTTCATGAAATTTTTCAAACAGCATATGGGCGTCCCCTTTGTCTGCTATCTGAACGATTATCGTCTGACCATGGCGGCACGGGCACTTGCGGAGACACAGGAAGATGTGCTGACGGTAGCTCTGGATGCCGGTTTCCCGAATGTATCTTATTTTAACCGCCTGTTTAAGAGGAAATTTCAGATGACACCTCTGGAATACCGGAAACGGGGCAAGAAAAAGTAAAAAATACTGGTAAGTAGGTTCAGAAGTTGGTACAATAAGGAAAGAATAAAAGGAAAGAAGGATAACGATCATGAAAAAGAAGAAAACGTGTCTTGCGGCACTGCTTTTCCTGTGCCTGCTCTTTGTAATGCCCGGCGGAAAAGCGCTGGCTGCGAAGCCGAAGATCACTGCCGTAAGTCCGATCTATCAGACCAGCACGAAGGTAACGGTAAAAGCGACAGCCGGCTATACCATGAAGGTCAGTCTGGGAGGGAAAACCTATAAGGCGAGAACTTCTAAAAACGGTGTTTATACTTTTAAGATAAAGAAAGCAGCTGTTGGAAAAACGGCTGTGTTCCGTCTTTATAACAGCAAGAACAGGGCTGTTGCGAGAAAGACGGTTGTTGTAAAAGGAAAATATGCGTTCAAGGTGACCAAATACGATTCTCTCAGCGGGATCATCAGCGGAACCGGAACCGCAGGTAAAAAAGTAAAAGTGACCATTGGCGGCAGGAGTTACACGACGAAAGTGACAGCCAGAGGAACCTGGAAGCTTAAGGTTGCACTGAAATCCTCAAAGACTGCAAAAATCTCCCAGCAGATCAGTGGAACCAGCTATACATGGCCCAAGAATGCGACACTGACCAGATCAAAATTTAACAGTGCTCTCATCAAAAAAGGAAAAACGTATTATTCCGAAGGCTATTATGATAAAAAAGCATCCTGGGCAGGATTTAAAGTAAATGAGATCCTCGGAAACAAGATGTATTTCAGCTATACGATCAGTTACAACGGACAGGTGAAGTCAGGAACCGGCATCGGCGTCATCAAAGGAAGCAATAAGATGGTGTTCACTTATATGACCGGACAGGTTTACGGAACCTTTACCTGGAAAAATTCCGGAACCATTCAGGTCGCAGGAACAGATAAGCTGATCACTCACAGCACGAGAAACGAGATCCTTACGGTAAGGTAAGAAGGTATTTCAGGGAGCTTTAAGCAAACCTGTGAATATATACCAGAACGGTAAAACAGTCCTTGCGGAGCCGCTCAAGCTATTTTAATCATCAATGGAGGGATAAAACAATGAAACAGGAACTGATCCAGAAGTTCAATGAAATCTACGGAGAAGGCGGAGAACTGAAAACTTATTTTGCACCGGGCCGTGTAAACCTGATCGGTGAGCATACCGACTACAACGGCGGTCATGTATTTCCCTGTGCCCTGACCATCGGAACCTATGGCGTTTTCCGTAAAAGAAATGACCGTACCATGCGTTTTTATTCTGTAAACTTCCCCAAAGCAGGCGTTCTGACCGGCTCTCTGGATGAACTGAAGCCGAGAAAAGAGGCCGGATGGAGCAATTATCCGGTAGGTATGGTATGGACCTTCGGCGAAAAGGGACATCCCATCGATTGCGGTTTTGATATGCTGATCTACGGAACCATTCCCGATGCTTCCGGTCTGTCTTCTTCTTCTTCCGTACATATGCTGACGGCAGTTGCTCTGCGTGATATGTATGGTGTGGAAGGGGTTTCCAACATCGATATCGCTCTTTACGGCCAGTTTGCAGAGAACAACTTCAATGGCGTCAACTGTGGTATCATGGATCAGTTTGCCATTTCCATGGGTAAAAAAGACAATGCCATTTATCTGGATACCAGCAATCTGGAGTATGAGTATGCACCCATCAGGCTGGACGGCATGAAGATCGTGATCGCCTGCAGCAATAAGAAACGCGGACTGGGAGATTCCAAGTACAATGAGCGCCGTGCAGAGTGCGAAGAGGCTCTGGCTGAGCTTCAGAAGGTCGTCGATATCAAGGCTCTCGGTGATCTGACCGAGGAAGAATTTGAGAAATACAAGGATGCCATCGGAAGCGAAGTACGTATGCGCCGTGCCCGCCATGCCGTTTATGAGAACCAGCGTACCAAACGTGCCGTAGAGGTTCTGAAAGCCGGAGATGTGGCAGAGTTCGGAAGACTGATGAATGCTTCTCATGTGTCTCTCCGTGATGACTATGAGGTAACCGGAAAAGAACTGGATACCCTGGTTGATACTGCATGGAAACAGGACGGTGTGGTTGGTTCCCGTATGACCGGAGCAGGCTTCGGCGGCTGTACAGTCAGCATCGTAAAAGAGGAGGCTGTGAAGAGCTTCATCGAGAACGTAGGCAAGATCTATGAAGAAAAGATCGGCTACAAAGCAGATTTCTATGTAGTAGAGATCGGTGATGGAGCAGGGATCTGGGAGTGACCAAAACGAGAAGAAGGGAAGCGCATAGTCATGGAAAAGACCGTTTTATATGAAAACATCGACCGGCTGGTCCAGTAC
>CAKRQP010000157.1:0-5123 GCA_934393555.1 uncultured Lachnospiraceae bacterium | reverse complement strand
CATATATTTTCCTTGACAAAAAAAATCCCCATTGCTATAATACAAAACTATAGAACAAGGGCGTTCTTACCTCACAAAAATGAGTGGGTAAGTTCGCCCTTTTGTCGTATTATCAGATAGTTGCGTTTACGAAAAGGAGATTGTGATATGGAACAATACAGCAGGGAGGAGATTCTGAATATTGTGGAGGAAGAGGATGTGGAATTTATCCGCCTTCAGTTTACCGATATGTTCGGTACGATGAAGAATATCGCCATTCCGGCGGGAAAGCTTCCGAAAGCCATGGATGACCGGTGTATCATTGATGCTTCTTCGATTGAAGGCTTTATCCGCACGGAAGAAGCAGAAATGTATCTTCGCCCGGATCTGTCCACATTCAGTATTCTGCCCTGGAGACCTCAGCAGGGAAAAGTCGCACGGCTGATCTGTGATCTGATCCGTACAGATGGAACTCCCTATGAGGGAAGCCCCAGATATCTTCTGAAAGAAGTTTTGAAAAAAGCAGAAAGCCTGGGTTATACACTGAAAGTAAATACGGAGTGTGAATTTTTCCTGTTTCACACGGATGATAACGGCATCCCCACCACCATTACCCACGAGCGGGCAGGCTATCTTGATCTGAGTCCGGTGGATCTGGGGGAAAATGCCCGGCGGGATATCGTACTGACACTGGAAGAGATGGGTTACGAGGTGGAATCCTCCAGACACCAGATCGCTCCCGGTCAGCACGAGGTAGAATTTTCCATGGATGATGCGCTGGAAACAGCGGACAAGATCATGACGGTGAAAACCGCTATCCGCACCATTGCGAAGCGTCATGGTCTTCATGCAACTTTTATGCCGAAGCCCAAGGCCGGTGTGGACGGTTCCGGTATGCACATTCATCTGTCTCTTTTTAAAAACGGAAAAAATGTATTTTATGATCCGGATTCCGAGGATGGCCTGAGCAGTGATGCATATGCATTTCTGGCTGGTATCCTGAAACATATCAAAGGAATGACAGCCTTCTGTAATCCGTTGGTGAATTCCTATAAACGGCTGACCACCGGATTTGAAGCACCTTCCCAGATCTACTGGTCAAAGTCGGAGAGAGCTTCTCTTGTAAAGGTTCCATTCCAGAGAGGACAGGAGACCAGACTTGAACTGAGAAGTCCTGACGGGGCAGCCAATCCTTACGTGGTATTTGCCCTGTGTCTGGCGGCCGGACTGGAAGGAATCGAAAATCATCTGAAACCGCAGAAAGAAGGAAAAACAGAAGAGACAGAACTGCTTCCTTCCAACCTGAGTGAGGCTTTGAAGGCCATGAAAGAAGACGGGCTTCCGGAAGAGGTCCTGGGAAAAAGATTCCTGAAGATTTACAATCAGGCCAAGGAAAAAGAGTGGATGAGTTACATGGAACAGATCTCCATGTGGGAACTGGAGCAGTACTTATATAAGATCTAAAAAGATAAAAAAGTCGGAAAGAAAGGGCGAAGAGGTCATGAGCATCATCATTGTAGTTATGCCGAAAGTGGAAGATGCCAAAAAAATCCGCAGAATCCTGGTCAGCCATGGATTTACGGATACCGTTTTCTGCCCGACCGGAGCAGGTGCGCTGATTGAGATCAACAAATATCCGTCAGGTCTTGTAGTAAGCGGTTACCGTCTTTCGGATATGTATTACCGGGAACTTTCCGAAAACCTTCCGAAATATTTTGACATGCTGCTGATCGGTTCGGCAGCTGCAGTGAGCGATAATCCGTCAGGACTCATGTCTCTGACCACGCCATTGAAGGTGTTTGATCTGGTGAATACCGTGGAGATGATGGTCCGTCAGATCGACCGCCGCTTTAAGCAGGATAAAAGAAAACCGAAAAAGAGGAGCGAGCGTGAGGAAAATTATATCCGCAACGCGAAATTCCTTTTGATGGACCGGAATCATTTAAGTGAAGAAGAGGCCCATCGCTATATACAGAAATGCAGTATGGACAATGCAACCAATATGGTGGAAACAGCGCAGATGATTCTGATGCTGATTTATGATGAATGTTAGGAGAAGAAACATGTTTACGGTCAATGATAATTATCTGAAATTGCAGGGAAGCTATCTGTTTTCCAATATTGCAAAAAAAGTAGCCGCCTTTCAGGAGCGAAATCCGGGCGCCGAGATTATCCGTCTCGGCATCGGAGATGTAACCCAGCCGCTGGCTCCGGCTATCATTAAAGCTCTGCACAATGCAGTGGATGAGATGGGAAATGCAGCGACTTTCCATGGTTATGCCCCTGATAAAGGATATGAATTCCTCCGTCATGCCATCGTTGAAAACGATTACAAGGCGAGAGGCTGTGAAGTTTATGAGGACGAGATCTTCGTTTCTGACGGAGCAAAATGCGACTGCGGAAATATTCAGGAGATCTTTGGAATGAATAATAAAGTTGCCGTGTGCGATCCGGTTTATCCGGTTTATGTGGACAGCAACGTGATGGCAGGCCGTACAGGACTCTATAATCCTGATCATGAGAATTATGATGGAGTCATCTATATGCCCTGCCTTTCCCAGAACGGTTTTGTTCCGGAGCTTCCGAAGGAAGAGCCGGATCTGATCTACCTCTGCTTCCCCAATAACCCCACGGGAGCAGGGATCAGCAAGGAAAATCTTCAGAGATTTGTGGACTACGCCAGAAAGATCGGTGCGGTGATCCTTTATGATGCCGCATATGAGGCTTATATTTCCGATCCGGACATGCCGCACAGCATTTACGAATGTGAAGGGGCAAGGGAATGTGCCATTGAACTTCGAAGCTTTTCCAAAAACGCAGGTTTCACCGGTGTGCGTTTAGGTTACACGGTGGTTCCAAAGGATTTAAAAAGCAGCGAAGGCGTGAAGCTCAATGATCTTTGGGCAAGACGTCATGGCACCAAATACAACGGAGCACCCTATATCGTTCAGAGAGCGGGAGAAGCTGTGTATTCTCCGGAAGGAAAAGCACAGCTGAAAGCGCAGATCGATTATTATATGAAGAATGCGAAGACCATTCTGAAGGGACTGAAGGATGCGGGATATACGGTTTACGGCGGTGAAAATGCCCCGTATATCTGGCTGAAAACTCCGGATTCCATGAGTTCATGGGACTTTTTTGATCATCTGCTCTCTACGGTAAATATCGTAGGAACACCGGGCAGCGGTTTTGGTGCACATGGCGAAGGCTACTTCCGTCTGACGGCATTTGGAACCTATGAAAATACGCTGAAAGCCATTGAAAGACTCACAAAGATGTGAGAAAGGCAGGCAAAAGGCCGCGTATTTTAAGTAACAGGATAAAAAACACCGGCTGGATGCTTGCAAAACCAGCTGGTGTTTCTTTTTTAAAAGATCAACTTGGAGGAAATGTGATATGGAATTTGTAACAGGAGTCAGAGAAAAAGAAACTCTGGAGCTTTCCCAGGTGCTTGCTCCGGAATCACTGGACCGGGAGGTCCTGACAGACGGAAGCATTTACAGCATCCGGAACATGGGAGAGATCGCTTTCGTTATTTTAAGAAAAAGAGATGGCCTTCTGCAGACTGTCTGGGAAGAGGGAAAAACGAATCTTTCCATTTCTGATCTGAAGGAAGGAGATTGTGTCCGGGTAAAAGGAACCGTCCATGCAGAAGAGCGGGCGCCACACGGAAAAGAGATCCGTGCAGAAGAGATCACGATCCTGTCGTCCCCGGCAGAACCACTTCCGCTGGCAATTGATAAATGGAAGCTGAACACTTCCCTGGAGGCCAAGCTGAACATCCGCTCCGTTTCTCTCCGGAATATCCGGGAACGGGCCAGATTCCGCATTCAGGAGGGCGTTGTAAGAGGTTTCCGTGAATTCCTTCATGAGAATGGTTTTACCGAGATCCATACGCCGAAGATCGGGGCCAAAGGAGCCGAGGGCGGAGCCAACGTGTTCAAGCTCAGCTACTTCCATAAGCCTGCTGTGCTGGCTCAGAGCCCTCAGTTTTACAAACAGATGATGGTGGGTGTTTTTGACCGTGTCTTTGAGACCGGCCCGGTTTTCCGTGCAGAGAAGCACAATACCAGAAGACATCTGAATGAGTACACCAGCCTGGATTTTGAGATGGGTTATATCGAGGATTTCATGGAGATCTGCCAGATGGAGACCGGTTTCCTCCAGTACACGATGGAGCTTCTGAAAAAGGATTACGCCAGAGAACTGGAGATCCTGAAGGTTAACCTTCCGAACACGGATCAGATCCCCTTTGTAAAATTCAGCGAAGCCAAAGAGCTGGTAGCTGAAAAATATAACCGGAAGATCCGCAACCCCTTCGATCTGGAGCCGGAGGAAGAAGAGCTCATCGGCCGGTATTTCAAAGAGGAATACGATGCAGATTTCGTTTTTGTCACCCATTATCCCTCCAAAAAGCGTCCATTCTACGCCATGGATGACCCGGCAGATCCCCGCTATACGTTAAGCTTCGATCTTCTGTTCCGCGGTCTTGAGATTACCACCGGAGGCCAGCGTATTCACGATTATCATATGCTGGAGGACAAGATCGCAGCCAGAGGAATGACAGATGAGGGAATGGAGCAGTATATGGATGCATTCAAATACGGCATGCCGCCTCACGGAGGTCTTGGAATTGGTATGGAGCGTCTGACCATGCAGCTCCTTGGTGAGGAAAACGTCAGAGAAGCCTGCCTGTTCCCGAGAGATCTGAACAGACTGGAGCCGTAAAGAAGGAGGAAAAAAGATGGCAGAGCATAAGATTTCTGATGAGGTCATGGCAAACACCGAGCTTCTGGCCAAGCTGGCCCTCACAGAGGAAGAAAGAGAAAAATCCCGCCAGGAAATGGAAAAAATCCTGGGTTATGTAGATAAACTGAACGAACTCGATACAGAGGGCGTGGAACCGCTGATCTCCCTTTTTCCTGTGGAAAATGTGTTCCGTGAGGATCAGGTGGTAAACGGTGATATGAGAGACGAACTGGTGGATCTGGCGCCGCGTAAAAAAGACGGTCAGTATCTGGTACCGAAGACTGTCGAGTAGGGGGGACCGATATGGAGATTTTAGAAAACACAGCCCTTTCACTGGGGAAAAAGATCCGGCTGAAGGAGATCGGTGTGAGGGAAGCCGTAAAAGCTTCTCTTGA
>CAKRQP010000156.1:0-5198 GCA_934393555.1 uncultured Lachnospiraceae bacterium | reverse complement strand
TATAAAGCGAGGGGCAATGTTTTCCACGCAAACATCCCCCCTCGGACCAATCAGTTATTTGGTTGTTTCTTATACATCACAACATACCAGCAAACCATATGCGCCAACGCCGTGATCGTCCAGGTGATCGGGTAGGACAGGTACAGCGTAAACAGGGAGCGATGCCACTGAAATACTGTGAAAATCCAGACAACGCGGAGACCGCAGGCTCCGATGAGTGAAACGATCATTGGCAGGAAGGAATAACCCATTCCTCTCATACTTCCTACCATGACATCCATCAGACCACAGAGGAAATAGGGTGCACAGATAAGATGCATACGGTTCAGGCCGTATTGGATCACTTCCGGGTCGGAAGAGTAAATGCCAAGAAGCTGTTCTCCGAAGAAGACAAATCCGTTTCCCATGATAAGTCCAACGGCACTTACGAAAACCAGACAGATCGCCAGGATCTTTTTCATGCGCTGCCGGTTTCCGGCTCCCATGTTCTGACTGGTAAAGCTCAAGTTTGTCTGGTATACCGAGTTCATGGATGTATACACAAAGCCTTCCAGGTTTCCGGCAGCTGTGTTTCCGGCCATGGCGATGGCTCCGAAAGAGTTCACCGAGGACTGGATCAGTACGTTGGAGATGGAGAAAATAGCTCCCTGCAGTCCTGCCGGAAGACCGATCCTGGCAATGTTCAGCAGTTTATCCTTGTGGATGGCCAGCTTGTGAAGTTCCAGGCGGCACATGCCGTCCAGTCCCATCAGGCATTTTAAGACCATACCTGCCGAAATGACCTGAGAAATCACGGTAGCCGTTGCCACGCCTGCCACACCCATACGGAAAATGATCACAAAGATCAGGTTTAAGATCACATTGACCACACCGGAGATCAGCAAATAGTACAGCGGACGCCGGGTGTCTCCTATAGCCCGTAAAATGGCAGCGCCAAAGTTATAGGCCATCATGGCCGGCATGCCGATGAAGTAGATCTTCATATAAAGAGCCGCCTGTCCCAGAACTTCTTCCGGTGTCGCCATGAGTTCCAGCAGAGGTCTGGAAAACAAAACTCCGACCACGATAAGGAGCACGCCGCTCACCAGGCTTAAAAGAACAGATGTATGTACGGTATCGCTGACATCTTCCTCATTTCGGGCTCCGTACCCCTGGGCAGTCAGCACGTTGGTGCCGATGGAAAGACCCATGAACACATTGACCAGAAGGTTGATCAGTGCACTGGTGGATCCCACTGCTGCCAGTGCGTGGGCTCCGGAAAAACGCCCTACCACCACGATATCCGCCGCATTAAAAAGCAGCTGCAGCACGCCGGAAAGCATCAGAGGAAAAGTAAAAACCAGGATTTTCCCCAGCAGCGGACCATTGCACATATCCATTTCATATGATTTTTTCAAAACTCATTCCTCCGTTTTTCAGATCTCACGTATGCAGACCATGTAGGAGTCATAATTGCAGGCAGGTTTCGGAATCAAAAGGCCGCCTCTCATCAGGGCGGTTCCTGTATACACAGTTCCGTCCACATCGTAGGAAGCATCTTTTTTCAGGCCTTTCAGTTTCACACGAACCGGTTTGGGATTGCCGTGAAGGTCTGTGTAGATCACACTTAAGGATGCTTTTCTCTGATCCTTTGAAACATAACTCCAGGCTGTGTAGTCATGATTCTCCATGGGAGAGTTCAGTCGATAGTAGGAACCGGACTGGAAAAGCTCCCAGTTCTCATTGTATACCGTGATCTGCCGTTTAGCCTCTGCCTTGTCTTCCTCGGAAAGTTTGCTGAGATCCAGCTCATAACCGAAGGAACCCTGCATGGCACAGATGCCTCTTGTCTTGAAAGGTGTTACCCGGCCGTTCTGGTGGTTCGGGCAGACAGATACATGAGCAGATACGGAGGACATGGGATAGCCAAAGGAGGTTCCGTAGTGGATACGGAGTCTCTCAATGGCATCTGTGTTATCGCTGCACCAGATCTGGGGTGCATAATACAGCATTCCGGCATCAAAGCGTCCGCCGCCACCGCTGCAGCCTTCCAGCAGAAGGTCCGGATGACGGGTCAGCATATCTTCCATTACCTCATAAAGGCCGAGAACATATTTATGACGGACCGCCCCCTGGCTGAGCGTGGGATCTGCGGCACTGTATACGTTATCCACACTCCTGTTCATATCCCATTTTACATAGGAAATGTTCGCGCAGGAAAGGGTATCGTTGATAAATTTCTTCATATATTCCCGTACTTCTTTTCTGGAGAGATCCAGGACCAGCTGATTACGGCTGCGGTTGGGCTCCCTTCCAGGAATCTGGAGTACCCAGTCGGGGTGCATCCGGTAAAGATCGCTGTCCTCAGAAACCATCTCCGGCTCCAGCCAGATACCAAATTTCAGTCCAAGGGCATTCACCCGATCCACCAGTTCTTTCATGGTGCAGCCCAGTTTTTTCTCATTTACAAACCAGTCACCAAGACCGGAATTGTCATCGTCTCTTTTTCCAAACCAGCCGTCATCCAGTACCAGCATATCCAGCCCAAGGTCTGCTGCCTCACCGGCGATCTTCAGAAGCTTCTCCGCATCGAAACCAAAATAGGTGGCCTCCCAGTTGTTTACCAGCGTCGGACGTTTCTTATCCTTCCACGGGCTGCGGATCAGATTGGCGTGATAAGCCTTCTGGAACTGATCAGAAAGTGCGGTCAGGCCGTTTTCGCTGTAGCTTAAGGCTGCTTCCGGTGTCACAAAGCTCTCACCCGGAGCCAGCTTCCAGAGAAATTCCTCGTCATCTATACCGCACACCAGACGGATGCCGTCCACCTGGTCTTTTTCCATCTGGATCCGGAAGCCTCCGCTGTAAATGAAGGAGATGCCATAGGCATTTCCGAAATCCTCCGTGGTCTCTCTGTCGCAGAGGATCACAAACGGATTGTGGTGATGGCTGGAGGTGCCGCGGCTGCTGCTGATCTCCGTGATGCCGTGGGGCAGATTTCTGCGTTCAAACTGGCGCTCACCGGCATGTTTTCCATAAAAATGGATAAGATCCATGTCACCTTCCATAAAATCCAGACCAAGGCTCAGTGCACGTTTCAGCACCACATTTTTTCCGGAACGGTTCTCAATGGAAGCGGCACGGGTGATGATGTTTTTCTTTTCGAAAATGCCGTAGAAAAGTGTCACATAGATCTCTTCCACCCGATCCTTCAACGTGATCTTCAGCGTTTCTGCCTCTTCTTTCTCCGCCTCAAAAAGTGCCGGAAGACCGGGAAGGCTGTATTTGCCTTTTCCCTGTTCGTAAGAAACAAAACGCAGATCCAGAGCCGGAACTTCTCCCTCGAAACCTGCTTTCAGCGCTTTCACACGGAAATCACCGTTTCCCTGTACCGGATACTCCAACGGGTAGTAATCCATGGAATAGGTGCGGTTCTTTTTTTCATCCCCCGGCTGTCCGGAAAAGCCTCTGTCTTCCGGTCCGATCAGATAAGAAAAGTCGGTTTCATCTGCTGCCGCCCCATAGTAAGTATGAAGAAGAACCCCGTGATCGTCTACCTTCATCTGATAAGTGCTGTCTGTAGTCTGAAGTGTAAATAAATTTTTCTTCTCATCAAATCTGACTGCCATTTTCCTTCTCCCTTCGCATATATGTATTGTATTTTTATTATATCGGTTCCTGCAATGGAAGTCTATCACTTTTTATGACTGACGAAAGGAAAGTCCTGTGATATAATAAGGACTGTGTAACGTTTCTGTCCGGCCCTGCAGCATGCGGAAGAGCCGGAATTTACAGATTCTCAGGAGGTATGATACATATGATAGGTGCAGTTCTTCTGCTGATATTTCTGATCTTTTTAAATTCTGTTTTTTCCAGTGCGGAAATTGCCATCGTCTCCCTTACCGAGGCGGATATCCGCAGACTGGAAGAAGACGGTGACAGGCGGGCCAGGAAGCTCGCGAAGATCACAAAGCAGCCGGCCCGTTTTCTGATGACGATCCAGGCGGCTGTCACCATCATCAGTTTTCTGGTCAGCGCCCTGGCGGCAGATGCTTTCGCAGGACCGCTGATAAAAGTCCTGAAGCGCACCGGACTTTTTCATTCCGAGCAGCTTCTCCATCCCGTGGCCGTGGTGCTGATCACTCTGATCCTTGCCTATTTCACCATGGTTTTCGGAAAAATGATCCCACAGAAAAAAGCAGTGAAAAAAGCGGATTCTACCGCGCTTCATATGGCCTGGCTTCTCTACCTGACTTCCATTATCCTTACTCCGCTGGTTTTACTTCTCACCGTTTCCAGCAATCTGGTACTTCGCCTCTTCGGGATCGACCCTTACGAAAATGAAGAGCAGGTGACAGAGGAAGAGATCCGGATGATGCTGGTGGAGGGAACCGAGCAGGGAACGATCCCGGAAGAAGAACACGATTTGATCCAGCATGTTTTTGACTTCAATGACATTACCGTAGAAAAGATCTGTACCCACCGTCCGGATATCGTCTGGCTCTCTCTGGATGATGACAGCAGTGTCTGGGAAAAAACCATCAAGGAAAGCCGTCATACCCATTATCTCATCTGTCAGGAAAATCTGGATAACGTGGTAGCTGTCCTTGATACCAGGGATTATTTCCGTGCTCCCCAGCGTACCCGGAAATACATTATGAAAAATCTGGCTGACAAGGCTTCCTTCGTTCCGGAAAGCATGAAGGCCAACACCATGTTCCGGCAGATGAAAGAAAGCAGACAGTATTTCAATGTCATCGTCAATGAATACGGCGGTGTCTGCGGTATCATCACGCTCCATGATATTATGGAAGCTCTGGTGGGTGATCTTGCCGATCAGGAGGAGGCCTCCAAACCAGATGATATCGTCCAGCTTTCTGAACGGGAGTGGAAGATCCAGGGAGCTGCTGCTCTGGAAGAAGTAGAGGAAAAACTTCAGGTGGAATTGCCGCATGACGGCTCGGAAACCTTCAACGGTTTCATCTGCGGTCTCACCGGCCGGATCCCAAGAGACGGCGAAAGCTTTCTCTGCAGCTGCGGACCGCTTCATATCCATGTGCTGGACGTAAAACAACATGTGGTAGTCGAGGGAATTGTGACAAAAGAAGCGGAGGCTCCCGCAGAAGAAGAATAAGAAGACAAAAAAAGAACCGGAAACACTGTAAATTCAATGTTTCCGGCGCCCCTGCCAAGGAATCGATGCGACAAGATTTGAACTTGCG
>CAKRQP010000155.1:0-5262 GCA_934393555.1 uncultured Lachnospiraceae bacterium | reverse complement strand
AGTGTATCTAAGTATAATGGAAAAACCGTCCGGAATCAATATAAAACTTGACCTTCTCTCCTTATTTTGGTACAGTGAATACAGCGTGTCGGTAAGAGTCCTTTGCTTCTCTTCCGGCGCACGCGTGACACATGATGTCTGCCGCTCATCCGGCAGTATCTTCTATCCTGTGCGCGGGAATTTCTCCCGCGTTCCATCTAAGCTAAGGAGGTCTGAAATTATGCGGTTAGGTTTTATTGGCTGTGGAAATATGGGAGGTGCCATGGTCAGCGGAATTTTGAAAAATCAGCTTCTTTCCAAAGAAGAACTGATCGCTTCCGCTCTCCACGAAGCATCCCGAAACGCTCTCCGTGAAAAATTTGGCATCACAGTCACTGACAACAACCAGGAAGTGGCTGCTGTCTCTGATGTTCTCGTACTGGCTGTCAAGCCCCAGTTCTATGCCGAAGTCATTCATGAAGTCCGTGAACAGGTCCGGCCGGACACCCTTGTGGTATCCATTGCTCCGGGCAAGACGCATCAGTGGCTGGAAGAGCAGTTTGATCGTCCGGTTAAAACGATCCGCTGCATGCCCAATACTCCCTCCATGATCGGTGCCGGCATTACCGGTATTGCCCCCGGCGAACATGTCACAGAAGAAGAAACTGCTTTGATCCTTCGTCTTCTCTCCTCTCTGGGAGAAGCGGAAGTGGTTCCGGAACGGCTTATGGATGTGGTTGCTTCTGTCAGCGGCTGTTCTCCTGCCTATGTCTTCATGTTCATCGAAGCCATGGCTGACGCAGCCGTAGCAGACGGTATGCCACGGGTACAGGCCTATCATTTTGCAGCCCAGGCTGTCCTCGGCAGTGCGGAAATGGTACTTAAGACCGGCAAACATCCCGGTGAACTCAAAGATATGGTATGCTCCCCCGGAGGTACCACGATTGAGGGATTATCTGTTCTGGAGGAAAAAGGCATGCGCAGTGCTGTGATCGAAGCACTCCGGGCCTGCACCAGAAAAAGCAAAGGATTATAAGTAAGGAGGATTTTTCAAGATGGAAAGAAAAATCGCATGGGAAAAATATTCCCAGGAAGAAATGGAAAAAGTATTTGCGTTTGCAGAAAACTACCGGCAGTTCTTAAGCCTTGGCAAGACCGAGCGTGAGTGTGTAAAACTGGCTGTTGCTGAAGCAAAAGCGCATGGCTATGAGGATCTTCAGGATGTGATCGCATCCGGAAAAACGCTGAAGACCGGTGACAAGGTTTACTCTGTCTGCATGGGCAAAACACTTGCCATGTTCCAGATCGGTGAAGAGCCCCTGGAAAACGGTATGAATATCGTTGGTGCCCACATCGACTCCCCGCGTATCGACCTGAAGCAGAACCCGCTCTATGAAGATACCGATATGGCTATGTTCGACACTCACTACTACGGCGGAATCAAGAAATACCAGTGGGTAGCTCTTCCTCTGGCCCTTTACGGCGTTGTCGCTAAAAAAGACGGCACAACCGTAGATATTGCCATTGGTGATGATCCCAGTGATCCTGTATTCGGAATCTCCGATCTGCTTCCGCATCTGGCCCGTGAGCAGATGACTAAGACCGCATCCAAGATCATCGAGGGTGAGGATCTGAACCTCCTCATCGGAAGCATCCCCGTAAAAGATGAAGAGAAAGATGCCGTTAAGAAAAATGTTCTGGCTCTCCTGAAAGAGAAATACGATATCGAGGAAGATGATTTCATCTCCGCAGAGATCGAGGTCGTTCCTGCAGGCGCTGCAAGAGATTACGGCTTTGACCGCAGCATGATCATGGGCTACGGCCATGATGACCGTGTCTGCGCATACCCCTCCTATGAGGCAATGTTTGAGCTCGGCAGCGTAAAACGTACCGCTGTCTGCCTGCTCGTTGATAAAGAGGAGATCGGAAGTACCGGTGCTACCGGAATGACTTCTTTCTGGTTTGAGAATACCGCAGCAGAAGTGATCAATGCCTGCGGCGATTACAGCGACCTGAAGGTAAGAAGATGTCTGAACAATTCCCGTATGCTTTCCTCTGATGTAAGTGCAGGTTTTGATCCCAACTATCCTTCTGTCATGGAGAAAAACAACTCTTCTTTCCTTGGAAAAGGACTGACCTTCAACAAATACACCGGTTCCGGCGGAAAGAGCGGCTCCAATGATGCCAACGCTGAGTACGTGGCCCTCGTTCGTCGGATCATGGACGATGCCAACGTAACCTGGCAGACAGCCGAGCTTGGTAAGGTTGATGCAGGCGGCGGCGGAACCATCGCTTACCTCATGGCCAAATATGGTATGGACGTCATCGACAGTGGTGTTCCCGTACTGAGCATGCATGCTCCCTGGGAGATCATCAGCAAGGCGGACCTTTATGAGGCACTGAAGGGATACATTGCATTCCTGAACGCTTGAGTATAAAAAAGACCTTCATCCCTTATGAACAGGGACGAAGGTCTTTTTTTACTTTTTTAATTCCTGCAGAACTTCCTCTACGCAGCCTGCCGTATCTTCTGTCTGGCAGACGTTTTTCACCAGCGCATCAATGGTCTCGGCCAGCATAGAACGGTCGATCCCGACAGATGCTGCCAGTTTTGCAGCATAGGCAGCTCTTGAGACACAGTAACAGAAGCTTCTGGCGTACTGTTTATTATACTGAACCGTACCGCAGACTTCCACCATTCCTTTTTTCTTGATGGAACGCAGCATGTTCAGAATATATTCCTGGTTCCAGCCATGCTCTTTGCTCAGCTCCGTCAGCTCCACACTGGTAAGCGGACGGTTTTCAAGCCAGAAAATATTCATCAGATCTTCTTCGCTCGGTGTCAAAACAAATGGTTTCTTCATTTCATGTCCCTCCTGATTAGCAGATAAATCTTCCTACCCGTTCCTATTATAAACAGTCTTTTTCTTTTTGTCCACAAGAATCTCTTAACAATTCCCTTAACTCTTGACTTTTTGGACAGTTGCATGGATAATAAACAGAAGGGCGTCCGTCTTTTTTACAGGCGCGTCTATTTTTTTGCCCGCACATAAAAAAAGGAGGATATTTTTTTGGAAAATCAACACGAAAACCCGCTTGGCTGTGAACCGATCAACCATCTGATGGCCCGTTTCGCCATTCCAAGCATCATTGCCATGCTGGTAAGCGCTCTTTACAACATGGTAGATCAGTTTTTCATCGGCCACAGTGTCGGTATGCAGGGAAATGCCGCTACGAATGTCGCTTTTCCCCTGACGATCACCTGTACCGCAGTCTCTCTTCTCTTCGGGATCGGAGGTGCTGCGAATTTCAATCTTTCCATGGGACGGAAAAAAGCAGAAGAAGCCAAACATTTCATCGGAAATGCCATCTTCCTCATGCTTTCCTTCGGTATCAGCCTCTGCCTTGTGGTCTGCCTGTTCCTGAACCCGCTTTTGAAGCTTTTCGGTGCCACGGCAGATATTCTGGCCTATTCACAGACCTATACTTCCATCACGGCCTTTGGATTTCCCTTTTTGATCCTGTCCACCGGTGGTTCCAACCTTGTGCGGGCTGACGGCAGTCCCCGTTTTTCCATGACCTGCACTCTGATCGGCTGTCTGGTCAATCTGATCCTGGATCCGCTTTTTATCTTTGGCTTTGACATGGGAATGGCAGGTGCTGCCTGGGCCACCATCATCGGTCAGATCATTTCTGCCCTGATGGTCATCTGGTATCTGACTCGTTTCAAGACCGTCAAGCTGACCCTGAAAGAATTAAAGCCCAGAGGCTATGCCTGCAGCCGGATCATTTCGCTTGGAATGTCTCCCTTTTTAAACCAGCTTGCCATCATGATCGTTCAGGTCGTCATGAACAATGTTCTGGTTTTTTACGGAAGCCAGTCCGTTTACGGAGGTGAGATCCCCCTGGCCTGTGCCGGGATCATCAGTAAGGTGAATATGATCTTTTTCTCCATCTCCATCGGATTGTCCCAGGGGATGCAGCCCATCGCCAGCTTCAATTATGGAGCAGAAAACTATGACCGTGTCCGGGAAGCTGTCCTTAAGACCCTGACAGCCTCCACCCTGATCTGCACACTGGCCTTCCTTTTATTCCAGCTGTTTCCCAGACAGATCACAGGAATCTTCGGCTCCGGAAGCGAGGAATATTTCACTTTCGCCAGCCGTTATTTCCGGATCTTCCTGTTTTTCACCTTCCTGAATGGAATCCAGCCTGTAGCCGGAAACTTTTTCACCGCCATTGGAAAACCGGTTTATGGAATCTTCATCTCTCTGACCAGACAGATCCTTTTCCTGCTGCCACTGATCCTGATCCTGCCCCGGTTCTTCGGCATCGACGGTGTGCTTTATTCTGCTCCCATCGCAGATTTTCTGGCCGCCTGCCTTGCTCTCTTCCTGACTTTGCGTCAGTTAAAAAAACTCGGTCAGTAAACCAAACCTTCGCAATCCCGGCTCACTGCAGCCGGGATTTTTTCGTCACAAAACTTTCACAATTTTCCTGCTTCACTTTTTCAAAAAGGTGCTATAATACAGAACTGAAGAAAGAAATAATCAATCAGATTCATGAATCCGACTGAATAAATAGTTAATATAGGAGGCATTTATCATGATTACACTGAAACTTGAAAAAAGAAACCCGGAAGTAAAGGCAAAGAAACTGAGACGTGACGGTTTTGTCTGCGGTGTCCTTTATGGAAAAGAAATGAAAGAGTCTGTTCCCGTTCAGCTCCCGGAATCAGTCGCTCTCGGCTTTATCAAAGCCAACAAAGAAGGTAGTCAGGTAATGCTTGATCTCGATGGAAAACAGATCGATGCCCTTGTAAAAAACATCGACTATGATCCCATGAAGAAACAGATCATGGCTCTTGATTTTCAGGCTCTGGTTGCCGGAGAAACAGTAGCTACTTCTGTTCAGGTCATTCTGGAAAATGAAGACGCCGCCCAGGGTATCGTAGAGCAGACATTGACCGAAGTCCACTATAAAGCAGATCCTGCCAACATGCTGGATACCATTGTCATTGACTTCAAGACCCTTTCTCCGGATATCCGCGAGTTCCATGTAAAAGACCTGGTTATCCCGGAAGGCAAGAAGGTTCATTTCACCACACCGGAAGATACTCTGATCTTCCACGTTGCCGAATATGCCAACAACGGTGAGGACGAAGAGGAAGAAGCTGCAGATGACACTGCCGCAAAAGCCTGAAGGAACTAGTACAGTGAAAATTAAGTATCTGCTATATTGACGCAGGATGATTTCTTCATATGCAAGGCGGAGGAATGAGGC
>CAKRQP010000154.1:0-5295 GCA_934393555.1 uncultured Lachnospiraceae bacterium | reverse complement strand
GCACCCTTTGTATGACGTAAGCACCACTATTTTCTAGCGTGCCCTGCTATATTTTATTTCTTTTTCACCTTAGGATTGATCGCAACACCACGGTTGATATCTCCTTCGAGGTTTTCGCCAAATTCATAATCGTTGCCCGGCAGGATCGCGTTGAGCAGGATACCTGCGATGGCTGCGATGGCCAGTCCGGTCAGTGTTACCGGAGTGCCGAACAGATTGAAGGTCAGTCCGCTGGAAAAGCCCAGACCGCTGACAAGGATCACAGCTGCGATCACCAGGTTACGGGATTTGGTCAGGTCTACACGGTTCTCTACTACGTTACGTACACCGATCGCAGAGATCATTCCGTAAAGCATAAAGCTGACACCACCGATGATGGCAGACGGCATGGAGCCGATGATATCGGCCATTTTCGGGATGAAGCTTAAGATCACTGCAAATACGGCTGCGATACGGATAACGCGCGGATCATGCACGCGGCTGAGCTCCAGCACACCTGTGTTCTCACCGTAGGTTGTGTTTGCCGGACCGCCTACCAGAGCAGAAAAGGAAGTGGCAAGACCGTCACCGATAAGCGTTCTGTGAAGACCCGGATCTGCCAGGAAGTTCTCTCCTACGGTTGCAGAGATGGCTGACATATCGCCGATGTGCTCCATCATGGTTGCCAGTGCGATCGGTGCCATGACCATGATCGCAGTCAGGTCAAATTTGCAAAGCTGGAAAGGAGGAAGTCCTACCCAGGCTGCAGAAGCAACGGCTGAGAAATCCAGGATCGCACTGCCGTCCGGATTTGTCATTCCGAGAAGATGCATCACCAGAGCCACTGCATAAGAGATCACAACACCCATAAGGATCGGAATGATCTTAAACATTCCTTTTCCCCAGATATTGAAAACAATGATCGTGCCAAGAGCGATCAGCGCAATGAGCCAGTTCGTGGATGCATTGGTAATGGCGGAAGGTGCCAGAGAAAGACCGATGCAGATGATGATCGGACCGGTTACAACAGGCGGCAGGAAATGCATAACACGCTTTACGCCTACCAGCTTGATCACCAGAGCCAGAACCAGATACAGAAGACCGGCTACCACGATACCACCACAGGCGTAGGGAAGCTTTTCTCCCATTGTCATATTTGCAAAGATGCCGGTATCCAGGTTTGCAACCGTGGAAAAACCGCCAAGGAATGCAAAGGATGAGCCCAGAAAAGCCGGTACCTTCAGTTTCGCACAGGCATGGAAAAACAGTGTTCCAAGACCTGCACAGATCAGGGTAACCTGGATGGAAAGTCCCTCACCGTTAAAATAGGTGTTGACCAGGATCGGTACCAGGATCGTTGCTCCGAACATCGCAAACATATGCTGAAGTCCGAGAAGCAGCATCCGCGGGATTCCCAGGGTCCGGGCATCTTTGATCGTTGCATTTTTTTCGTTCATAGTGTGCCTCCTCAAAGTGTTTTACTTTTATTTCTCCCTAACAAGAATACCTTTTCTGACATCATTCGTCAACGAAATTTTTATATTTTTTTAAGATTTAAGGCTTATACATAACACAGCGCCGCCTGACGCTTTCGCCCGTTTTTCCTGTGGAGGCAGAGCAGAAATTCTTGGCTCGCTGAAATCTGCGTTATGAGCAAAAATCCATTGTCTGAGCGAAGCGAGTTCTGGATTTTTGCGAATGTTTTTAGCAGATTTTGGCAAGCCTTAGAATTTCGCCCTGCCGCAACGGAAAATCGGACGGAATGCCAGGCGGCGCATTCTCGAAGCCATTTATTCTTTTACCAACCCTTCCACCGCATTCGTATACCTTCCGGTACACACCAGGCTCACCGTAGACTGGATAAACGCTCCGATGCTGCTGATCTTCTCCGGGGGAGCTGCATAAAAGACCTGAAAATCATTTTCTTCAAAGTATTTTACCATCTGCTCGATCCGCTCACGGGAAAGGGCGGAAAACGCCTCGTCAATGAATGCCAGCCGCGCGCAGCAGCTGTTCTTCGGGTAGCACTGCAAGAGACTTGCCGCCAGAATGATAAAGTACGGCGTCTGCTTCTCACCGTTGCTGGCAGAACCCTGCTTTTTCGACAGATTGGCCACGATCTCCTGGTCGCCCTGCCGGCTCACGATCTCCATATCATAGGAAAAATACCGGCGGTAATCCGTATATTCCTGCTCATCCTCCTCGGATAAAATGATGTTCATAAATTCCTTGATGTCATGCTCCATTTCCTCATCGTCCCGTCCGGAATTCATATAAGCCTCCGCAGAACTCATATAATCCTGCAGTTTCCGGCAGATCCGGAAGAAAATAGAACGGTCCGGGCGCTCCTTCATGACAAAACGGTACGTATCACTTCCAAAAGGAATCTGCTTCAGTTCCTGGTTGATCGCTTCCATCTCCCGCTTCGCATCCCGGACAGACTCATCGATCTCCGCCACGAAATCGTTCATGAAAGCACTCTCCAGCTTCTCCGCCTGCTCACTCAGCCGCTGTCTGGCCTCTTCGATCTTCACATGAGCCAGATTCCGGTACTCTTCCCGGTAAAATGCGATATAGCCCACGCCCCGCTGATTGATATCCAGCTCCGAAAGGCGGCAGTACTCCAGCTGAGCACTTTCCAGAAGTTTTTCACACTCTTTGACATCACTCTTCGAGTTATCCACACTTCTCTGTGTAAGTACCTTGAGCGCCCCGTCTTTCTTTTTCCGGAACTTCTCATACTCTTCCAGCATCGGTGTCTTCAATTCCAGATGGAGGTCGCATTTTTCCTCATAATCCCGCTTTTTCAGCGCGATCGACTCCCGGATACCGGTAAGCTCCTTGCTGTAACCCTCGATGGAATTTCCGCATTTTCCCATTTTCAGGGAATTCTCCGTCACGGCCGCATTGGCATCCTTCGCCTGCTCCCTGGCCGCTTCCTGCTCTTTTAAGACCGCTGTGAAATCCGGATTGTCACGGATCGCCTGAAGATCCGCTTCCAGCTTCCGCTTCGTTTTCTTACTCTTTTCCAGCGATTCTGCCGCACTGAATTCATAATGACCTGGATCCCAGTCGATCCCGACGATCTGACGGCGGCAGTCCAGGATACGCGCAAGGGCATCCTTGTCCTTTCTCTGAAGCGTCTCTTTCCCCCGGCGTTCTTCCTTCGTCTGCTCCAGCTGAAGGCGGATTGCATCCTCTCCGAGACAGAGCTCTGTTCCGGAAAGATCCATCGGAGAAACGGCATAGCTTTTTGCCAGCATGCCATCTCTGGTGAGACCGCCCTTCGGATAATCATGAAGCTCATCCAGATCCTCACAGAGATGGATCCCGTTCAGAAGCGAATTGGCATACCGTCTGGCATAGACATTGGGGATCTTTAAGATTTCCGCAGCCGAGCCCTTTTTCACTTCACTCTCCGGAAGCTTATCCGTGAGGACTACGTTGGCAGAATAAAGCTTCTTCTCCTTCAGGACCCGCATGGCCCTGCCACAGTATGCACCATCCACGATCAGATAAAAGCGCTTTCTGCCAAGGAAGGTCTCCACCGCCCTCCGCCATTCCGGATCCACCACCTCCTGTACCAGCTCTGCAAAAATAAAGACCTCCGTATCGATGCCCTGATTTTTCAGTTCCTGGCGGATCAGCTTTCTGGCACGCTCGATCTCCGGCGGGAAGACCAGGCAGTTGGCTTCCAGTTTTCTGATCTTCTCCGTGATCTCTGCCATTTCTTTCTCTCTGGCCCGGATCTGATCCTGCAGGTGGATCTTTTTCTGCTCGTAAAGCGTATCCTGCTGGTCTACCTTTTCTCCGTATTTCTGAAAGACGGAAATCTTGGTCTCCGTATCCATCTCCGTACCGGAAAGTTGGCTCAACGCCTTCTGCTCTTCTGTTTCCAGCGGAAGATCTCTCCGAAGAAGGATGCCAAGCTCTGTGATCTTCTGTTCCAGCGCCACCAGCTCTTTCAGGCGCTGCTCCCAGACACGGCTTTCCACGGCGGCGGCATCGATCTGACGCTGCAGGGAATCCATGGTTTCCTTCATATCCTGGAAAACGGCACTGTTTTCTGCGATACGAAGACGCTCCTGGGCTGCTTTCTGTGCCTCCTCCAGCTCGGTCTGACGCTTTTCCAGATCCTTCAGCTGTTCCTCCAGAACCGACTTCCGGCTCTGGACTTCCTTTTCTTCCTGCTCCAGCACCTGCAGATCCTGATAGCTGAGAAGCAGTTCCCGGATATGAAGGGTGCGTTTCTTTTTCTCATAATCCTGGCTTCGTTTCTCGATGACCTCCAGCTGGCTCTTTCCTTCGCTCAGGCGCACATACACATCCTGCAGACGTTCGAACTGCTGACGCTGTTCCCGAAGTTCGCTCAGGGATTCGATTTTTCCGGGTTCCAGCACACATTCCTGGATAAACTGGTCAATGTTGTTTTCCGGATGGAAGGCCATCATTTTTAACAGCTTTCCGCGGTATTTGCTGACGCCGCAGCGAAGGCCGAGCGCACGGATCACCTGCTCCGTTCCCCGCTCTCTTCCAAGGAAGGCATTCCCTTTTAAGCGCTCCCCGCGGACGGTCAGTTCGTTTTTCGGTGTGATCCAGAGCATATTTCCTTCCCGGCGGGCGAAATTGATCTGATCCAGCGTCGTTTCCGGCAGGATAAACCAGCTGCTGGCCGGTTTTGCCGTCTCATTGGGCGATTCGATGCAGACGCCCACCACCAGGGGTGCTCCGGCCACCGGATCATCAAACTCCATTGCCACGTAGCTGATGACCTCTCCGGAACGGAGGTATCTGGCCGTGCCGTTGCTCTTGGTATCGCCGCGGACATAGCCGAGCACCGTACGGTCCCTGTCCTTTGCCGCCTTGTTAAACTGGGTGTTTCCCGTGATCAGGTAGGTCACGGCATCCAGGATCGTGGATTTTCCGCTTCCGTTGATACCAGTAAAAAGGGTGGAGCCTTCCAGCTTTACGGAAACATTCTGAAAACGGGACCATTGTACCAGAAGCAGTCTGGTCGCTGATTTTCTATTCATCGGTGTCTGTGTCTGCATCCTGCTCCTCCTCATCCATTTCGCTTTCTGTCTCGTTCCACCGTTCCTGCATCCGCTTTTCTGCCGTATTTACAAAGTTCTGGAATTCATCGGGATCCAGGGCAAACTGCATGGAGGGCAGAAGGCAGATCCGGCAGTCATCGTCACCGATCCTGCCCACCACCTGTAAGAGCTGATATCTGGAAAAAAGAGACAGAATGGCCGTCATCGTGCTCTTGTCGATCTGATCCTTCACCTTGTATTTTTCCAGTTCAAAGCGAAGATC
>CAKRQP010000153.1:0-5307 GCA_934393555.1 uncultured Lachnospiraceae bacterium | reverse complement strand
TCATGGATGCGGATCTTTGTTTTCCCTGTCGATTGAGAATACTTGTAACTATTCAGCAGTCACTGTCCCGCGAGGTGTTATGGCATGAATATGCCAAAATCCCGCGAGGTACATGCAAAAATCTCATCGCCGAAGGCGGTTTTTATTGGATTTTTGCCCATACCTGTGAAGGTACTGAGCAGTTACAAATACTTTTTCATCGGATAATGCAAAGACTGTTTTGAAAAAATAAAAAACCAGGTTTCGCCTGAACAATCATATAATAGTTTTTCATAATTGGCAAGTTCTTTCTATAAGTATTTTCTTTTTCTCTGACCCACCGCTTAACGCTCCGCGCACTGGAAGCGTGGGAATGCTTATTCTGCGTTCAAATTCCTTTCCGTCAATTCCAAAAAGCCGAAATCCTGCCACTTTCCACCAAAGTTACAGCCTCATTATCCTATTTTCGTTTCCTTAGACGAACAATGTATCTTTGCTCCCTGGATTTTTGCTATCGAAGATACTTTTCCGGCACCGGATGTATCTTCATTTATCTTCCTGCGCCTATCGAAGATACCTTTTTTCATGCTCATGTATCTCCAATCAGCCTTTCTTTAAGCTTGCAGATACTTTTGAACCACCTCACCATGTACAATTGCATCTTCATTGCCTGAGTAATCATCATTGCAGATACTCACCATCAACAAATGGCATCTTCATTGCCTGGAAAATCACCATCGCAGATGCTCGCCATCAGCAAATAGCATCTTCATTGCCCGAGGAATCATCATTGCAGATACTTCTCAACAACAAATCAGATGCCGGAGCATTGTTACCACATTATTCTTGTCAGTCATACGTACATAATTTTTCATTTCATCCTTTTAAACTTTAAAAATCGTTACAGAAAAAAACCGTTGTAGTAAATAACTGCAACGGTTTCATGATAAACAGATTTACGGCACAATCTCAAGCCAGTAACCATCCGGATCTTCAATGAAATAGATGCCCATCGCTTCATTCTCAAAACAAATGCATCCCATCTCTTTGTGCTTTTTGTGTGCTGCTTCGTAATCATCTGCCTGAAATGCCAGGTGAAACTCGCATTCACCCAGATTATATGGCTGTGGATGATCTTTAAGCCAGGTAAGTTCCAATTCAAAGTCACTTACATCATTGCTCAAATACACAATAATAAAATCATTGGTAGTCTTTCGTCTCACTTCATGCAAGTCGAGGGCCTCGTTGTAAAACTGAATAGATCGGTCCAGATCTGATACATTATAGTTTTCGTGAATCATCTTAAATTTCATACGGCTTCTCCTTTCGTACCTTCTGTGTTTTTGATACGTGACTTATACTGCGGGTATTCCGTAACAAACCGCTTAATCACACTGGCATCATTCCAATAATGCATTGGAAAGATCGCATTGCAATCTACATTTTCAAGAAAATACAGGATACCGTCAGCGTAGTGTTCTTCCTGCCTTGGATCAACAGGAACGAATGCGGCGTCAAAATGCATGCCCTTGATTTTCCTGATCTCTGTACGATATGCCGAAGTAAGTCTCTGGTTGTCAGCCTCCGGCTCGCCTTCCCAATACCAGTCATTCAGATCACCGGCATGGTAAACCGTTCCTTCTCTTGTTCTGACAATAAATGCGACACCGCTGTCGTTGGAAAGCAACGTGGCAATCTGAGTACCGTTATCCAGATCATACATTTTATCATGAGCAACATATGTGATCTTCCTATCTGGCTGATGATTCCTGCTGCGTATATCTTCTGCCAGAACTGCCTGGTAAGTCACACCCATATCCTCAAGAATCTCAAAGACCTTCGGATTAAAATGATCCTCATGGAAATGGCTGCAAAAGACGATCACTTCTTTTTTCTTATCCAGAGGGGGAATTTCGCCCTTGTAATAGTCAAAAATATAGTAACAGTCCCGGGTCTCGACCAAAAAGCCACTGTGGTTCATGTAAGTTATTTTCATACTATCACCTGTAAAAAAATTAACCTGTTTCAGAAATTCTATTTTATTATATGTTTTCACATCAGGTTTGTAAAGTATTAACTCGTCTGAGTATGTTTCTCCTACTGATTCTGCACGCCATGTACACAAAACAGCATACCTGTTAAAAATCATTTCATTTTTGATGTTATACTATTCAATTTGCCCAATATATAAAAATATATTTTTATTCTTTTAGTTATTTTCTCGTAAAAGTGTATGTTTTTCATTGACATTTTCGTCATTTTGTGTTAACATAAGGGCAATTCAAGACATCGAATGACGAAACTGGAAGAGACACAGAAATGTGCGCCGAAGGGGCTGAAGAACTCTCAGGCAAAAGGACCAGTTTCCGACGAACCTCTGGAAAGCAACAACAAAGTTGCACCGAAGAAGCAACCGATAACAGAATTTCGGGTAATCTTTCAGGTTAAGATGACAGAGCGCAGAACAGGTATCTAGTTGTTCTGCGCTTTTTTATGTGTGTGACGAGCAAAATATACCATTATATCTGCATAATAACATTTTCGAGTCTGGAAGCTACCATCCGCCGGGGACAAAACCTTTTGCCCCGGACATCTTGTCATTCGGATGTCAGATAAGGAGGAATCACCTATGGAAAAAACAACACCGCTCTATGCCACCCATCAGGCACACGGGGGCAAGATCGTTCCTTTTGCAGGATATCTTCTTCCCGTCCAGTACCAGACTGGTGTGATCACAGAGCATATGGCAGTCCGGGAATCCTGTGGTCTCTTTGATGTATCTCATATGGGAGAAATTCTTTGCGAAGGCCCCGGAGCACTGAAGCTGCTCAACCATCTGCTGACCAATGATTTTACAAATATGTATGACGGTCAGGCAAGATACAGCCTCATGTGCTATGAAAACGGAAACTGCGTGGATGATCTGATCGTTTATAAGGTCCGGGATGAGCATTATTTTATCGTAGTGAACGCAGCAAACAAAGATAAAGACTTTGCCTGGATGAAAGCCCATGAGCAGGATGTGGAAGGAGCCACACTCACAGACATTTCCGATTCCGTTGCCCAGATCGCTGTACAGGGACCAAAAGCCCATGAGATCCTGGCGAAACTTCTTCCGGAAGACGAATTTCCTGTCAAATACTATAGTGCCTGCTTTAACCGTACCATCGGCGGTATGCGCTGCATCGTATCCAAGACCGGCTATACCGGATCCGCAGGATATGAGCTTTATCTTGCAGCTGAAGATGCTGCTGCCATGTGGGAGCTTCTGCTGGAGAACGGAAAAGAAGAAGGTCTGATCTGCTGCGGACTCGGAGCCCGCGACACGCTGCGTCTGGAAGCCGGCATGCCTTTATACGGACATGAGATGGATGAAACCGTTACCCCTCTGGAGAGCGGACTTGGCTTCTGCGTGAAATTTTCCAAAGAAGAGTTTATCGGAAAAGAAGCTCTGGAAGCAAGCGAACCGACACGGACGCGCGTAGGACTGAAGATCACCGGCCGCGGCATTGTAAGAGAACACATGCCTGTCTTCTCCGGTGACACCCAGGTCGGCATGACTACTTCCGGCACCCACGCACCTTATCTCGGATATCCGATCGCCATGGCGCTGATAGACAAAGCCTATGCTGCTGTCGGAACCAGACTTGCCGCCGATGTACGCGGCCGGAAAGTAGAAATGGAAGTGGTCTCTCTTCCGTTCTATTCCAAAACAAAGAAATAACTATTTATAAAAATAAAATCACGGAGGATCTTTATTATGAACTATCCAGAAACATTACGTTATTCCAAATCACATGAGTGGGTAAAAAACGAAGAAGGAATTGTTGTGATCGGTCTTACCGACTTTGCACAGAGTGAGCTCGGCGATCTTGTATTTGTCAATCTGCCGGAGGTAGATGATACCGTTACTGCCGGAGAGGCACTCGGCGATGTAGAGTCTGTCAAAGCCGTATCCGACATTTTCTCCCCGGTATCCGGAACTGTCTGCGAGATCAATGAAGAGCTTCTGGACCACCCGGAACTGATCAACGAAGCACCTTATGACGCATGGCTCATCAAAGTAAAAGATGTCACGGATGAAGAAGAGCTGATCACTGCTGCGGAGTATGAAGCTCACTGTCAGTCAGAAAGCAACGGCTGATCTGCCGGAATTTATCTACAGGAGGTAACTGTCATGGGTTCTTACATACCAAGTACCAGAGAAGAACGTCTCGCTATGCTGGAATCCATCGGTATGCATTCTTTTGATGAACTGTATGCCGATATTCCTGAGGCACTTCGTTTAAAAGACGGTCTGTCTTTGCCTTCCGGACTTTCTGAACTGGAAGTCGCTCAAAAGATCGAGGAAATCGCAGGGAAAAACACCCGCTTTTCTCACATTTTCAGAGGTGCCGGATCTTATCAGCATTATATTCCGGCTATCGTAAAACAAGTCACTTCAAAAGAAGAATTTGTCACTGCATACACCCCTTATCAGGCAGAGATCAGCCAGGGACTGCTGCAGTCGATCTTTGAATACCAGACCATGATCTGTGAACTGACCGGAATGGATGTTTCCAATGCATCTGTTTACGATGGTGCAACCGCTGCAGCAGAGGCTGCTGCTATGTGTCGTGACCGGAAACGCGGAACCATCTGTGTCAGCGCTTCCGTGGATCCCAAGACGATCTCCGTGATCCGTACCTACTGTTTCGGTTCCGGAGCCCCCCTTGTGATCCTTCCTGAGAAAGATGGTCTCACAGACATGGAAAGCTGGAATGCTATGGATACTTCCTCCATCGCCTGTCTGATCATTCAGACTCCAAACTATCATGGACTGATCGAAGATGGAGCTTCCATTGCAAATGCGGTACACAATTCCGGAGCCAAGCTGATCGCCAGCTGTAACCCCATCGCTCTTGGTCTTCTGGAAACCCCGGGAGAATTTGGTGCCGATGTTGCGGTCGGTGAAGGCCAGCCGCTGGGACTTCCTATGGGATTTGGCGGACCGTATCTTGGATTCATGGCATCTACCAAAGACATGATGAGAAAGCTTCCGGGCCGGATCGTAGGTCAGACTGCCGATGTGGACGGAAAACGGGCTTATGTCCTTACTCTTCAGGCGCGTGAACAGCATATCCGCCGGGAAAAAGCAAGTTCTAATATCTGTTCCAACGAAGCACTGTGCGCTATGACTGCCGCTGTCTATCTGTCAGCTATGGGCAGTGCCGGACTTGAAAAAGTGGCTGCTTCCTGTATGGCAAATGCACGCTATCTGCTGGAAGAGCTGACTGCTCTCGGATTTACCAGAAAATATACGGGAGAGTTTTTCCATGAATTTGTAAC
>CAKRQP010000152.1:0-5341 GCA_934393555.1 uncultured Lachnospiraceae bacterium | reverse complement strand
TTTATGAAAAAAGAGCCCCTCATCAACGCACTCCGGGAAACCCGGCCGGATATGTGGCTCTCTTATGTGGCTTATCTTTTTGACCTCAATTTTCCCGCTTCCTTTGTCTGGATCCGTGAAAGCGGCTATATGGAACAAATCCTCCGGCGGTATGCTCCAATGGATCCGGAAGACCAGGAACGCTGGCAGAAGATTTCTGACCTTACACGAAGCTGTATCCAGGAAAACTGTGAGCTGTATGAAAGCTTTCCTGGCTTCTGAATCCTTACACGCAATCAAAAAAGTGACTGAGATCTCCTTTTTGGGGAACTCTGTCACTTTTCTTTTATTTCATATGCTGTTTTACAACGCCGTCCGTCCTTCCAGTGCCCGAAGAAGCGTCACTTCATCAATGTACTCCAGATCTCCTCCCACGGGAACGCCGCTGGCGATCCGGCTCACTTTGATGCCGGTAGGTTTGATCAGCTTGCTGATATACATGGCTGTGGTCTCTCCCTCCAGACTGGAATTGGTAGCAATGATGACCTCTTTGACATCTCCCTGCAGACGCTGCATCAACTCTTTCAGCCGGATATCATTGGGACCGATGCCCAGCATGGGTGAGATCGCACCGTGAAGCACATGGTAGACTCCCTCATATTTTCCGGTTTTTTCATAAGCCGCCAGATCTCTGCTGTTCTCCACCACCATGATGGTACTGTGATCCCGTTTTTCATTCCGGCAGATCGGGCAAAGCTCCTGATCCGTCAGAGTAAAGCACTCCTTACAGTAACGGACATTTTTCCGGGCATCCAGGATCGTATTTGCCAGACGCTCCACTTCCTCCACCGGACGGTTGATGATATGGAACGCCAGACGCTGGGCGGATTTATTTCCCACCCCCGGAAGCTTGGAAAGCTCTTCGATCAGCTGGCTGATCTGCTTGCTGTAGTAATCCATCAGAAAGGAAGGCCTCCGCCAAGACCGCCAAGGCTTCCCAGTCCACCGGTCAGTTTGCCCATTACATTGGCAGATGCTTCATCTACTTTTCTGAGCGCCTCATTGGTGGCTGCCATGATCAGATCCTCCAGCATTTCGATGTCATCGGGATCAACTGCCTCTTCCTGCAGTTTTACTTTGGTAACTTCTCTTTTTCCGGATACAGAAACTTCTACTGCTCCGCCACCTGCAGTGGCAGTAAACTCCTTCTCCTCCAGCTCTTTCTGGCTCTCTTCCATCTGACGCTGCATTCTCTGCGCCTGCTTCATTAAATTATTCATATTTCCGGGCATTCCACCGCCCGGGAAACCTCCACGTTTTGCCATGGATCAATTCCTCCTTATTCTTCTATTTCTATATCGGCATGGATCTTACTCAGGCCATCGCTGACATTGATCTTTGCCAGCCGGCCGGGAGCCAGATGTTCTTCATCAGGAAGCACCATCTTGACCTCCACCTCTTTGCCGAGTCTGCCGGAAATAATGGATTCCAGCTGTTTTTTTGCCTCCGGGTCATTGGCATACCGTTCTCCCATGAAATCGGAAAAGACCACGAACAGACGGTTATCCTCTCCGGCTGCATTGTATTTGGGCACTGCACTGATCAGTGTCATTTTAAAACGGCCCGTTGTCTGGGCTACGATACTTGGCCACATGGACATGACTCTCTGAAGATCTTCCGGAGCTGCTTTTTCCTCAAAAGAAAGTGCATCCATACCGGAAGCTCCGTCCTGGCCTCCCGGGATATCCAGTCCACCGAAAAAGGCGTCCTCTCCCGTTCCGGGATCCGGCATTTGCATCCTCTGTCCCGGCGGTGTCTGACGCACGGCGATCATACCGGACTCCAGCTTTTTTTCCAGCATCCGGATCCGCTCCAGAAGAGATACTTCATCTGTCTCCATCTGCGGACGGCAGAGCTTGATCAGTGCCACCTCAAGAAGCACCCTTTTGGAACCGGAAAACTTCATCTGACCGGACAGTTCGGAAAAGACCCGGATGAAACGGATCAGCGTATCTTCCCGGACCATGCCTGCTTCTTCCTTTAAAAGCACCAGATTGTCACTGGACACATCCAATACCTCTTCCAGTTCTTCTGATGATTTCAAAAGGAGAAGATTTCGAAGATACCAGGTAAAATCAGCGACAAACTGTCCCAGTTCCCTGCCCTGCATCACCAGCTCTTCCAGATGCTTCATGACCTGAGCCACATCGTTTTTCAGGATCTCTCTTAAAAAACGACTGAACACCTCCGTATCCACGGCTCCCAGAACATCCAGTACATGATCATAGGTCAGCTTCTGTCCCAGATAAAAAGCAATACACTGATCCAGAAGGCTCAGGGCATCACGCATGGAACCGTCTGCTTTCTTTGCAATATAACGGATGGCTCTTTCTTCCACTTCCACGCTTTCCTTCTCCATCAGTTCCATAAGCCGGCTGCTGATGGTATTGATGGAAATCCGTTTAAAGTCATAACGCTGGCATCTGGACAGGATCGTGATCGGAATCTTGTGTGCCTCTGTTGTAGCCAGGATAAAGATCACATAAGAGGGCGGCTCTTCCAGTGTTTTCAAAAGAGCGTTGAACGCTCCGATGGAAAGCATATGCACCTCATCGATGATATAGACCTTATATTTTCCTGTGGTCGGTGAATAGGCAACCTCTTCCCGGATCTCACGGATGTTGTCCACACCGTTGTTGGATGCGGCATCGATCTCGATCACATTCATGGATGTACCGGCTGCGATCGCCTTGCAGGTCTCACATTCTCCGCAGGGATTTCCATCCACCGGGTGTTCACAGTTGACCGCCTTTGCCAGGATCTTGGCTACGCTTGTCTTACCGGTACCTCTGGTTCCACAAAAAAGATAGGCGTGGCCAATACGGTCCGCCATGATCTGATTTTTCAGTGTCTTCACAATATGGTCCTGACCCTTCACCGAAGCGAAGGAGTCAGGACGAAATTTACGATATAATGCGGTATAACCCATGGATCATCAATCTCCGAAGCTGATTCCGGTAAGCTTTGCCTGACGGATGATCTGGTCATCCGGGGAAACCATTTTCAGTTTGCCGGCAACCTCACCCAGCGGAACTTTCTTGCACTTGCCGTTGACCATTCCAACCATGTAGCCGTAATCCTCTTTCAGGATCAGCTGTGCTGCTGCTGCACCCAGTCGGGTAGACAGGACACGGTCATAAGGACAGGGGCTTCCGCCTCGCTGTGTATGACCCGGAACAGTGATACGCACTTCCACTCCGGTCTTCTCCAGGATCTGCTCTGCCAGCTCATAAGAAACAGACGGATGCTTGCGGTTTGCCAGTTTCTCTTTGTATTCCTTCTTCGGAAGAGCTGCATCCTCCTTGGAGATTGCTCCCTCTGCCACAGCCAGGATGGTAAAGCCTTTTCCGGCCTTGGTCCTCTTATCAATGGCTTCCACAACTTTATCAATATCATAAGGGATCTCAGGGATCAGAACGATGTCTGCACCGCCTGCGATACCTGCGTACAGAGTCAGCCAGCCGACTTTATGTCCCATGACCTCTACGATAAATACACGGTTGTGGGAAGCTGCTGTTGTATGGATACAGTCGATCGCCTCTGTAGCAATGTCCACAGCACTCTGGAAACCAAAGGTCATGTCCGTTCCGTAAATATCATTATCAATGGTCTTCGGCAGATGGATGATATTCAGTCCCTCTTCACGGAGAAGATTGGCTGTCTTCTGTGTGCCGTTTCCGCCAAGGATCACAAGGCAGTCCAGACGGAGCTTGTAATAATTCTGTTTCATTGCTTCCACCTTATCCAGTCCGTTTTCATCCGGAACGCGCATAAGCTTAAAAGGCTGACGAGAAGAGCCGAGGATCGTGCCTCCTTTTGTCAGAATACCGGAAAAATCTTTGGCCGTAAGCATACGGTAATCGCCGTAGATCAGACCTTTGTATCCGTTCATGAAGCCGTACACTTCCAATTCGTCAAGGCTGTTGCTGAGGCCCTTTACAACACCTCTCATTGTGGCATTTAATGCCTGGCAGTCACCGCCGCTGGTTAATAACCCGATTCGCTTCATTTTGTATCACATCCTTTTCGTTTGATGATTTTCATATACCATTCGCCGCTCACGATGAGCAGGTTTTGCCTGTTCCCGTTCACTGTTATTCATTATACCATATTTTTTATTGTTCACAACAAAGAAATTGGGCATTTTTAAAAGAAAAAAGTGCGAAGCCGGTCAGATGATCAGAGCTTCACACTTTTACGGAGATGGAGGGATTTGAACCCTCGCGCCGGTTGCCCGGCCTGCCGCATTTCGAGTGCGGTCTCTTCAGCCACTTGAGTACATCTCCTTATAAAATGAACCACGCTTTATTATAACGGGTGAAGTAAGATGCGTCAAGAGATTGTTTTCTTTTTCGCGCTTCCTCCCTGCATCCGGCAAACCTTAAATATTTATTATCCTTTCTATCTTCCGTAGCATTCCTCCGGTTTATCTGCTATACTCAAAATCAAGAGGATGATGCCCGGGTCAGAAAGATCTTTTGCCCGTTCACAGACAGGAACTGTCACATATTTTTTTATCAGGAGGTACTTTTATGAAGAAAAAACTACTTTTCCCCTTATTCCTGTTCACTTTTTCTGCCGCAGCTTTAACGGCCGCAGCCGCAGAAGCTCCTGCCACGGAAATGGAAAGCAGCTCAGAGGCTTCCGAAACAAACACCCTGACTTTTGAGGATCTTTCTGGATATACCTTTGAATTCAGCAGCGGCGCCGGTGCCTGGTCCACCTATTTTACCATTGAAAAAGATGGATCTTTTGCCGGAAACTATCATGACTCCGATATGGGATCCACCGGAGACGGCTATGACCACGGTACGCTCTACTACAGCGAATTTTCCGGCCATTTCACCGACCTGACCAAAGTGGACGACACCACCTATGAGATGACGCTTTCTGACATTGCTTATCAGAATACCGTCGGCGAAACCGAGATCATTGACAGCATAAAATATGTTTATTCCGAAGCCTATGGGCTGACCGGCACCGACACCTTTAAGATCTATCTTCCGGGAACACCGGTCAGTGCCCTGTCAGCTGAAGTATACAGCTGGGTCTCCATAGCCAACGATAATGACACTGAACTCACGCTTCCCATCATCGTCAATGAAGCGGAAGAACTCGGCATCTATTCCTACAAGCGATCCACGCCTTCCGAAGAAGCCAGGAGCCTCTACGATGATTGCAAAACAGCTTATGATGATCTCAACACGAAGCTTACCGCTGCCTCTACCCAGCAGGAAATGAATACCTGTGCCGGAGAAATGTACACCACCACAGACGCCTGCCTGAACCAGCTCTGGCAGCT
>CAKRQP010000151.1:0-5343 GCA_934393555.1 uncultured Lachnospiraceae bacterium | reverse complement strand
AAGAAAATGGCATTTGAAAACAACATCCCGAAGATCAAAGACAATTTTGGCGTAGACGGTATGCGTGACATCAGCGCCCGCCGTGCGGCAACCATCTCCAATATGATCGAAGAGGCGGCAAAACAGGGCATCGACGATTCCTTTGCACGGACTGCCATCGGTCGTTATGGTGCAGACAATGCGAAAGCCATGCGTGAGAGCATGAAGGATCCCGATGATTTTACCGAGTTTGCCAATGAATTTGGTACGGATCATAACAGGGAGATTTATGAGATGGAGGTAGTAGAGAAGACGGAGGACAAGCTGTCCATCGATTTCCATTACTGCCCCTATGTAACCGAGTGGGTAAAACAGGGTCATACACCGGAAGAAATCGCTCATCTCTGTGATCTGACGATGGAAGGAGACAGAGAGTTTGCAAAACAGTTCCCCTGCCTGAAATTCGAACTGAAAGGTACCATTGCAGACGGCCTTCCGGTCTGTCAGCTGCGGTTTACAAAGGTAAAGAAAGACTGAATTTGTGCCATAAAATGAGGAGTGCCCGGGTGTCTGGTACACCCGGGCTATTATGAAAAAATTTATCTATGTGTAATGAAAACATTACGCCATGACCAAGATTGGTTGTCTCCTTTCGAAGACAGTTAAAGTGTACCAATAAATTATGAATAAAATATGAATAAGCAGTAAAGAATATGTGAAAATAACCAAAAACCAGTTTGAAACAAACTGGTTTTTGGTTAAAAACAATAATAATGAAAAGCAGATCAAAGTTTGATATTGGCAAAAAGAGAACCGAGAGAGGTGCCTACGGCTTCTGTTTCCGGCAATTCGATGGTTTCCTCCTGAATCTCCTCGGCAGCCACATCATTCAGGGCTTTCATGCTCAGGCTGAGCTTGCCGTCTTTCACATTGATGACTTTTACTTTTACTTTGTCACCAACCTTCAGAACAGCGGCAGGAGTCTTGATCCGTTTTTCACAGATCTGAGAAACATGTACCAGACCGGAAAGACCGTTTCCAAGATCGATGAATGCACCGTAGGGCTGGATGGATTCTACGGTACCTTCGGTCACAAGGCCGATCTCGACATTGGACACTTTGGCTTTTCTCTCTTCGTCTGCCTTTTCACGGAGGATCTCACGGGCGGAGAGTACCAGGTGATCGTCATCCTCATCCGCTGCGATGACGCGGATCTCGAGCTCTTTGCCAAGCCAGTCATTCAGATCATCTTCTTCCACATAGTTCAGGGAAAGTTTGGAAGCGGGAATGAAGCCGCGGATGCCTTCCAGATAAGCGACAACGCCTGATTTTACGATGCCGGCAACCTTGACTTTCAGGTTTGTGCCCTCTTCTTTATAGCTGCGGAGCTTATCCCAGGCAAGGACCTCATTGGCCTCTTTGGCGGAGAGGAGAATGTGACCTTCGCCGTCATCTCTGCGGATCACAGTGGCGGAAATTTCATCGCCTGTGTGGATATCTTCTGCCAGGTTGAAATTCGGATCATTGGTGAAATCCTCCAGGCGGATGATACCGTCGGTATAATATTTCAGATCCAGGGTAATGGCGGTTTCAGAAACGCCGATGACGGTTCCTGTCAGGATATCGCCCTCGTGGATCTGCTTAAAGGAGGCTTCCAGTTCCTCTTTGTAATCGTCCATGCTCTCTACATGTCCGGGAGCTTCTGTGGTTTCCGGTGTTACGTTCTTCAGTTCTTCACTCATAATGCAATCTCCTTTTTTATGATGTTCTTCCGTGCAAAGGTCACAGCCTGCATTTTGCGGGCACCTTTGTATAAAAGTAACCATTCAGGGCATTCCACGCACTTTGAAATGAAAATCCATCCGGCTGCAGTCAGATTTGCATAGTCTGGCTTTTCATTTTTCTGCTGTCCCGAACTGTTATATAAAAAAGTTTAACATTTTTGATGCAGAAAGTAAAGAATCGTGTAAAATAAGAAGGACATATATTTATGTGTTGAATAACTGTGGAGGATATACTATGAGTGAAAATAGAAAGCAGCAGGCAAATGTGCCGGTTCCGGGAACCGCACCCAGGAAGGTTTATGTCATTGGACATAAAAACCCGGATACGGATTCGATCTGTTCGGCCATCGCCTATGCAGATATCAAGCGCCGGACGGAGGACGGGATCTTTGAGGCAAAACGGGCCGGTCAGATCAGCCAGGAGACTCAGTATGTGCTGGACCGTTTCCAGGTGGATCCGCCGGGATATGTGCCGAATGTGGCTCCCAGGGTAAAAGATATGGAGATCCGCCGGATCCCGGGAGTCAGTGATCACATCTCCCTGAAAAAAGCCTGGAATCTCATGCGGACCCAGAATGTGAATACCCTGCCCATCGTTCAGGAAGGAAATATGCTGGAGGGTCTGATCACCATCAGCGATATTGCAAAGTCTTACATGGACGTTTATGACAATGCCATTCTTTCCACGGCCCGTACCCAGTACAAAAACATCCTGGAGACGCTGGACGGAACCATGGTAGTGGGAAATGAACATGCGTACTTTGTCAAAGGAAAGGTTGTCATCGCGGCAGCCAATCCGGATCTGATGGAGAATTATATTGAAGAAGATGATCTGGTCATCCTCGGAAACCGTTATGAATCGCAGCTGTGTGCGATCGAGATGAAAGCAGGCTGCATCATCGTCTGCGAGGGGGCTCCGGTCTCCAAGACGATCCAGCGTCTGGCGGCTGAGCGGGTCTGCGCCGTTATCAGTACGCCTCATGATACGTATACGGTGGCACGTCTCATCAACCAGAGCATGCCGGTGAAATTTTTTATGAAATCCAGTAATCTCATTACGTTTCGTCTGGATGATTATACAGACTCCATCAAGGATGTCATGGCGAAAAAAAGACACCGGGACTTCCCGATCCTGGATAAAAACGAACATTATGTGGGAATGGTTTCCCGCCGGAATTTGCTGGGGATCAAGAGACGCCAGCTGATCCTGGTGGATCACAACGAAAAGTCACAGGCTGTGGACAACATCGAGAGTGCCGACATTCTGGAGATCATCGATCATCACCGCCTGGGCTCTCTGGAGACCATGGCTCCGGTCTTTTTCCGGAACCAGCCGGTGGGCTGTACTGCCACGATCCTTTATCAGATCTATCAGGAACGGAAACTGGAGATCCCGAAAAATATCGCAGGTCTTCTCTGTGCGGCCATTATCTCCGACACCCTGATGTTCCGTTCCCCCACCTGCACGGCCCTGGACCGAGCGGCAGCAGAACGGCTGGCGGAGATCGCCGGTATCCAATGTGAAGAGTTTGCAACGGAAATGTTTGCAGCAGGCAGTGATCTGAAGGGGCGCTCGACAGAGGAGATCTTTTACCAGGATTTCAAGAAATTCGAGCTCAATAAAGCAAACTTTGGCGTAGGACAGATCAACTCCATGAACCCGGAAGAGCTCAAAGAGATGAAGAAGCGCCTGCTTCCCTATATGGAAAAGGCTCTGGGAGCACACGGAGAGACCATGATCTTTTTCATGCTGACGGATATCATCCATCAGTCCACAGAGCTTCTCTGCTACGGAGGCGAGAATGCCCGCCTTGTGGAAGAGGCCTTTCATCAGACACCGGTGGAACATTCCATCACCCTGCCGGGTGTGGTATCCCGGAAAAAACAGCTGATCCCGGCATTTATGAATGCCCTGCAGCAGTAAGGTGCAGAGGAAAAAGGAGAACGAAAAAATGGAAAAAAAGACGATGGAAAAACAGAAGGTTTCCGTGAAAAAACAGCAGTGGAAACCGGGAAATATGCTTTATCCCCTTCCGGCAGTGCTGGTGAGCCTGGGCCGGGAAGGAGAAAAACCGAACATGATCACCGTTGCCTGGACCGGAACGGTCTGCACCAACCCGCCTATGGTTTACATTTCCGTGCGTCCGGAGCGGTATTCTCATGCGATCTTAAAAGAGACAAAAACCTTTGTCATCAACCTGACGACAGAAAAACTTCTGAAAGCCACCGATTATTGCGGTGTCCGTTCCGGAAGAGATGTGGATAAATTCAAGGAGACCGGCCTGACGGCTGTTCCGGGTCCGGTGACCGGCTGCCCCATGGTGGAAGAAAGCCCCGTAAATCTGGAATGCCGCGTGAAGGAGATAAAAGCCCTGGGTTCCCATGATCTCTTTCTGGCAGAGGTAGTGGCTGTCCATGTATCTGAGGACTATATGGAAGGAAACGGCCGTTTCCGTCTGAACCGGACGGGACTGGTGGCCTATTCCCACGGAGAATATTTCAGCCTGGGAAAATCCCTCGGAACCTTCGGTTATTCCGTAAGGAAACCGGCGAAGAAAAAGGCAAAACGGCGCAGATAAGTCACGGCTTTTTTGCAGTTACCTCACTTCCGCGGCGGATGGCCTGCTCCCCGTATTTCCGGCGGATCTTGTCGAGTGCGGCATCCAGCTTCTGCTGTTTTTCGTTTTTCTCCCAGTCGATATCGAAGATGGAGAGCTGGATGGGGGCATTCTCATCGGTAAGCCTCGTGGTGCGTACACCAAGAAGGCGGATGGGATCTCCGTTCCAGAGCCGCCGGAACAGGCGCAGAGAAGCTGCATAAAGGGTCGCAGCGGCGTTGGAGGGCGGTTCCAGAGGCATCTGATGGGAGGAAGAGGAGAAATCGCTGTATTTGATCTCCACGGAGATGCTTCCGGCCAGCTGCCCGGCTGTCCGGAGTCTTTTGGCCACGCTCTCGGAAAGGCGACGCAGGACAGGAGCAGCTTCTTTCTCTGTCAGGGCATCTTTCGAGAGGGTGGTGGAATTTCCGATCCCTTTTGCCCGTGCGGGCAGGGATTCCACCGGACGGTCATCGATCCCGTTGGCATATTCCCAGAGAAGACGGCCATGACTTTTCAGATGGGCGGTGAGAAGGTCTGCATCCGTGTGGGCCAGTTCTCCGATGGTGTGGATGCCCAGCTTCTGTAAGACACGGACGGAGGAACGTCCGGCCATGTGCAGCTCACTCACGGGCAGCGGCCACATTTTTTGTGAGATCTCATCCGGAAAAAGCGTGTGGATCCGGTTTGGCTTTTCAAAATCGGAAGCCATCTTGGCCAGCAGTTTGTTGCAGGAGATGCCGACATTGACGGTAAAGCCGAAACGCCGGTAAATGGTGTCTTTGATCTCTTCTGCGGCGGCCAGAGGGCTTTGATAGCAGTGGGCGATACCTGTGAAATCCAGATAACACTCATCTACACTGACCTGCTCGATATCCGGAGTCAGTGTCTTCAGATAATCGATAAACCGGTGACTGTACTGCCGGTACAGCTCATGATCCGGCGGAAAGATCAGAAGCTCCGGGCATTTTTTCAAAGCGGAA
>CAKRQP010000150.1:0-5471 GCA_934393555.1 uncultured Lachnospiraceae bacterium | reverse complement strand
TGGGAAATCAGCTCATTGAGACTGTGAGAGGAGTGGGATACCGGCTTGAAAAGATTAAGAAGTAGCCTGACGCTGAAAATTTTTATTCTGACGTTGTTTCTTTTGCTGGCCATCAGCGGGATCACCTATGCTTCGGTGGCCGTTTTTCTGCCCAAAACCTATCGAAATTCTCTGGAAAAAGACCTGGCGTCGGTCTCGGAATCTCTGAAGACAGAGCTGGAATCCTATGCTTCCATTGAGGAAGCGGAAAATTTTCTGGAGTTTTTCGAGCGGAACAATCAGGCTTCCGTGACAGTGCTGGATAAGGAAGGAAATCAGGTTTTTCCCGAGGTCGAGACGGAAGTCGCAGACACGGTGAGTACAGGAAGTGAAGAAAGTATGGTTGTGGAAGAAGACGGGCTTGTGACCTTCAGCGGAATTGCCGTCAGCGACGAGGCTGCGGAGGAGCTGGGGGATGACACTTACGGAGTTACGGTTTCAGATGCGGGGTATTTTACTCTCAGCACCAGCTATCCTTCTGCTGTGAAAAGCTATAAGGTTACGGTGGGCGGAAAAGCTTACACGCTCCTGGTAGTGGGAGATATGGAGGCGGTAAGTCAGGCGGCAGCCATCGTCAAAAGGATTTTTCCGATGGTATTGGGTATCACTCTTCTCATCGCCTTTTTCTGCGCCATCCTGGCTTCCATGTATCTGGTACGGCCAATTCTCCGTTTAAGCCGGGTGTCGAGAAAGATGGCGGCTCTGGATTTTGGCGAACACTGTGAGGAAAAGAGAAAAGACGAGATCGGCGTTCTGGCAAAGAACCTAAACGAGCTTTCCGACAGTCTTTCCACCGCGCTCTCGGATCTTCGCTCTGCCAATGAGGAGCTGAAGCTCTTTTTCGCGGCGGCCTCCCATGAGCTGAAAACGCCGGTGACGATCCTCAAAGGCCATCTCGGCGGCATGCTGGAGGGCGTGGGGGAGTACCGGGATCATGAGCGGTATCTTCAGCGGTCCTATGAGGTGACGGAAACCCTGGAGACCATGGTAAAAGAAATCCTGACGATTTCCCGCATGGGAACCGGAGCCTGGAAAACAGAGAGAAAGAAAACGGATCTGGCGGAGCTTTTCCGGCAGGAGACGGCAGAGGTCTGGGAGCTTCTGGAGGAAAAAGAGATGGAGCTTACCGGGGAGATTCCGGAGCATGCCTATGCGCTGGCGGATTCCGAAGGGATGAAAAAAGTCTTCCGGAACTTTCTCACCAATGCGATCCGCTATTCTCCGAAAGGGGCGAAGCTGACGGTCTGTTTTCAGGAAAACGGCTTTTCGCTGGAAAATGAAGGGACGTTCATTCCGGAGGAAGCTCTGCCGAAGCTTTTTGAAGCCTTTTACCGGGTGGAAGATTCCCGCAACCGCAAATCCGGAGGAAGTGGCCTGGGGCTCTACATTGTCCGGATGATTCTGGATGCCCACGGGGCGGCCTACGGGACGGAAAACACGGCCGGAGGCGTCCGTTTCTGGTTCCGATTGAAGGAAAATCACACACAATTCACACACACGCTCCCCGAAACTACCATAAAGACGCGCTAAGATAGGGACAACAGAAATGAGAAAAACATTTCTGAAAAAAATAAAAACAGGAGCGTGATTTTTATGAAGAAAAGATTAGCAGTATTGGTGGCAATGGGAACCCTGGCAGCTTTCTCTCTGGGAGCGGAGGCAAAGACTTATGCGGTGGAGGATGAGGACGGAAATACAAAATATATCACCGTATACAATGGGAAGGTGGAGACGACCACAGAGGAGGACGAAGCTTTTCAGACAGAAGCGAGCGACCTCTATGACTTGGAGGAAGGAGAGGCTGTCGATGACGAAACGTCAGATGCCTATGTAATGAGCGAGTCCACCTATGTCACCGGAGACGAGGAAGGCACCATGGATGAAGAGGAGTTTTTTAAGGCGGAGCAGAAGCGCATCGCTGAATACGAAAAACTGGGGATCCAGTATAATAAAGATGGTCTTTATACCTGGAAAGGCGACAGCGTCAATGTCATTATGGATGATGACGGTTCCTTCTCCACCTGGTCTTCCCAGGATAGTTCCAAAGCCGACCGCGTTTACCTTCATATCGTGAGGGATAAGGACGGAAAGGCTACAGACGTGGAGTCAGTCACGGCCAGAGAGGTTCTGGAAAAGCTGGCTGAGCAGGATTTTAAGAACACAGACAAAGAATAAAAGTTTCCCCGCTTTCTGCTATCAGAGTGAAGGCGGGACAGGCGGGATCCAGAGTCTTTTTCATGGCGTCCATGGCTTTGGTGAGGTCCTTTTTTTATTACAGTAGGCAATGGAGGTATTGGCTGGACAATAGAATGTTTATTGGCATGGTTTAAAAATCTGTAGAATTTTCCCCACAAAAATGATATGATACATAAAAAGACAGTTTGCCAAACCGGAACCAGAAGGGAGGGGCTTATATGGCGGTATCATTGAAATTACCTGTCGGTATAGAAGATTTTCAGGAAATCCGCAGACTTGGTTTTTACTATGTTGATAAAACGAAACTGATCGAACAGCTTCTTGAAAGCTGGGGAAAGGTCAATCTCTTTACCAGGCCCCGACGCTTTGGAAAAACTTTGAATATGAGCATGCTCCGCTGTTTTTTTGAAATTGGGACAGACAGAACGTTGTTTGATGGCCTTTATATTTCTCAGAACAAACAGCTCTGTGAAGAGTATCTGGGAAAATTTCCAGTTATATTTCTCTCATTGAAGGGCGTGGACGGACTTACATTTGAAAAAGCAAAGGCTAAGCTCGTCAGACTGCTTGCTCTGGAAGCAGAACGGTTTGATTTTCTGAAGGACAGCGATAAACTGACAGACAATGAAAAAGAAAGGTATCGTGCCCTGACCCAGTTGTACAATGGAAAATATTCGATGGATGAAGACAGTCTTGAAGCCGGTTTACAGACTTTATCGGAATTGCTGTTTCGGCATTATGGACAGAAAACGATCATTCTGATCGATGAGTATGACGTGCCTTTGGACAAAGCTTATCAGCATGGTTATTACAGAGAAATGACAGCTTTGATCCGTGCATTATTTGGCGAGGCTTTGAAAACAAACCGTTTTTTACAGTTTGCTGTTTTAACCGGATGTCTGCGCGTTTCCAAAGAAAGTATTTTTACGGGGCTGAATAATTTTAAGGTTCTTTCTATCACGGATTCCCGTTTTGATGAGCAGTTTGGTTTTACGGAAAAGAACGTCAGGGAGCTTTTGAAAGCTTATCATTTGGAAGACCATCTGGAAGAAGTGAAAGAATGGTATGATGGTTATCGTTTTGGTGATGCGGATATCTATTGTCCCTGGGATGTCATTAACCATGTGGACAGACTTTGTGGTGAGCCGGGAGCGCAGCCGCAGTCTTACTGGCTGAATACCAGCGGCAATGAGCTTGTGAAACGCTTCATTGATAAAGCAAATAAAACGACGCGGGATGAAATCGAACGCCTGATTGCAGGTGAGGCTATCGAAAAATCTGTCCGGATGGAGCTTACTTATGATGAGATCGACAATCACATTGACAATTTATGGAGTGTTTTGTTTACAACGGGATATCTGACTCAGACCGGAAGAACAGAACTTGGAGCATATAAGCTGGTTATCCCCAATAAAGAAGTCAGAGAAGTGTATAAGCTTCAGATACAGGAATGGTTCAGCCATACGGTTCTGAGCAATACAGGGCAGCTGACAGCTTTCTGGACTGCGGTTGAAGAAGGAAATACGGAGTCGATAGAAAAATATTTGAATCGGACACTTAGTAATTCCATCAGTGTTTTTGATACAAAAGCGCCGGAAACAGAAAAAGAGAACTCCTATCATACTTTTTTAGTGGGTCTTTTGGCTGGAAATTCTGACTGGCTGGTGAAATCAAACGTAGAAGCTGGAGAAGGGTTTGCTGATATTGTTGTGGAAACAGAAAATCCGGATAGCGGAATTATTTTTGAACTCAAGTATTCGAGGGAAGCAGCTGGTCTGGATAAAGCCTGTGAAAAAGCAATTGCACAGATGAAAGATCGAAGGTATGAGGAATACCTGAAAAATGACGGTCGGCATGACCTGCTGTTTTATGGCGTGGCTTTTTATAAAAAGCGATGCAAAGTTATCGTGGAAGAACAAAAAGAAAAATAACATTTTGGCTCATTGGCTATGGTACGCTGATGAGCTTTTTTCATGCAATTTCATAGAATGACAGAATGTGTCCAGAAGAAAGTGTAAAATGGAGTCAGATCAGATAAGCAGCAGAAGGAGAAAGGGAGAGCGCTTATGAAAGAAAACGGGGATCTGCTTCAGAAAAAGGTAAATACGTTGATCAGCACGGAAAAAGGAGAGGATTTTCTGAAGCTTTATCTGGAAAAAATGGAAGCGGATAAGAAAAACGCTTTTCTGGACGGTTATCGATACGCCATCCGCGTGCTGGAAGAAGGACTGATCGACAATAGGCAAACATAAAAATCATATTTTTTTACAGATGTCAGAAATGATCTGCTGGATATGTGCCAGTTCCTGATCGGTGAGACCGGAAACTTCGATATATTTCCGCTGATCCAGTTCAAGAAGGTAATCCGTACTGACAGAGAAAAAAGCTGCAATTTTTACAAGCATTTCAATAGAAGGAAGAATATTATTGTTTTCCCAGTTGGATATGGTCTGTTTGGATACATGAAGCTCGCCGGCCAGCTGTACCTGGCTGATATTGTGGGAAACTCGCAGGGATTTTATGACATCACCGAACATAGAGAACCTCCTTAAATTTTGGCGTTATATTATTTAGTGTATCTGTAAAAAGATATATTTACTAAATACTAAAGTATTGTTATAATAGACTACGAAAGAAAAATTGCTTTGAAAATCAGAAGTGTTATGCTATAATTTTATAAACATATTAGAAAAATAGTAATGGAAATTCTAAACAAACGATAAAAAGATTCTTAATTGCGAGAATATTTGAGACCATGTGCATGATACGATTTTGAACGAAAAATGAGGCAAGCAGAAAATGGAAAAAATGTCGGATAATAAATCTTACCGGGTCCTGTCTATTCTTTCACAGCTTCAGCAGGGGAAGACCGTGAATAAGGAGCGGGAAAGCATCCGGTATCAGGTTGCAGAACGGACAATCCAGAGGGATATTGCGGATATTCAGTGTTTTCTCCAGGATCAGGCCAGTGAGACCGGCGAAATTCAGGAAGTGATCTTCGACCGGAAGATCAACGGCTACCGCTTGGAAAAAAAGATTAAAAGTGAGTTTGAACCGAAGGAGCTTTTGGCTGTCTGCAAGATTCTGCTGGAAAGCCGGGCTCTGGTGAAAGAGGAACTTTTCCCGATTCTTCATAAATTGATGCGTTGCTGTGTGCGGGAGGAAGACCAGCAGCAGATGGAAGAGTTCCTGAAGAATGAAATGTACCACTACACCGAACTCCACCACGGGAAAAA
>CAKRQP010000149.1:0-5494 GCA_934393555.1 uncultured Lachnospiraceae bacterium | reverse complement strand
TGGGGTATTAGCTCAGTCGGTAGAGCACTTGACTTTTAATCAAGTTGTCCGGGGTTCGAATCCCCGATGCCTCACTCTTTGAAAGTGGCGGAAACTCAGCAGTTATGCGGGTTTCCGCTGTTTTTGTATGCCAGGAAAATTTGCTGGAATTACCTGACATGCAAAAAGTGAAAAGAAAAACAGCCTTCAACAGAAATTCATCTGCGAAGACTGCTTTTTTGATCATGCGGCCAGTGGGACTTGAACCCACACATCTTTCGATACAGGAACCTAAATCCTGCGCGTCTGCCAATTCCGCCATGGCCGCTGACCTGTCTATTATAACTGGAAGGAGACGGACTGTCAACTCTTCCGTCAGGCCGTTTACAGCATCTTTTTCTTCTTGAAATAGAGGATCTCCAGAACGATAATGAGAATACTGATGATGATCACTGCCGGATAGCCGTATTTCCATTCAAATTCCGGCATACCGGGAAAATTCATGCCGTACCAGCCTGCAATGAGTGTCAGGGGCAGAAAAATAGTGGTCACCACGGTAAGTATGCTCATGACCCGGTTCTGTTGGAGATCGATCTGGGACTGATAAAGCTCCCGCAGCTGCAGGAGATATTCGCGGAGCATTTCCACATGGTCATGGAGGCGTTCGCTTCGGCCGGCATAAAGCTGCCAGCCTGCACATTCTTCTCTGGTCAGGGCCTGGCTGATATTTGCCTGCATGAGATCGCCCAGATTCATCAGCTGCTCGTAGTACGAGTGAAGACCGGAGAGCTTTTTGCGATACCGGAGGATTTCTTCATTAAAATGCTCCGGCTGTCTGGAAAGAAGCATTTCCTCGACCTGGTTCAGACGTTCCTCCAGTTTCTGAAGGTAGAGAACATCCTCTGCAATGAGAAGTTCAAAGAAGTTTAAGAGAAACTGATTCAGAGTACAGCCTTTCATGGAATCATTCCGCATCCGGTCCAGGTAATGCTTCAGTTCACCGGTCTCACTGATAAGAATCAGAGTCGCATCCTTCTGATAAAAACCAAAAAGCAGAGGGGAAGTGCCCTTATCCTGTTTTCCGGGAATTTTCATGGTTCCCTGGATGCAGTCGGAAAAAGTCTCAATCTTACAGTACTGGATGGGAGAAAGACTTCTTTTTAGAGTTTTCCGGTGGGGATAATCTCCGGAAAGGGAACTGAATTCCTTTTCGTCCATCAGCTGAATTTCCCAGTCAGCGGGAATCGCCTGATTGTTATTTTCTTTTACCGGCCGAAGCTGGCCGTGTTCCATATCAAAAATATATCGGATCATAGTTTTTACCTCCTGGAAAGATCGTAATCTTATCCTACCACATTTTCATGGAAAATCGATAAGATTTCATGAAGATTTCGTGTCTTCTATTGACAGGGAAAGAAAGAGCATTTTATACTGAGACCAGAGATACAGCGTTTTTTGATCGGACGCTGGATCAGAAACTGTTGACTGCTTAAAAGCTTTACGAAAGGCAGGAATCCATTTTGTCTGAAAAGAAAGAAATCCGCCTGAAGGACGAATCAGAGTTTTTCAGTGTTTTAAAAGAAGTAAAAAAAGAGTCACGGCTGCAGGAAACGGAGCAGTATATCCAGCATGGCGTGACCAGTGTATACCGGCACAGCCTTGCAGTGGCTTACTTCAGCTGTTATCTGGCAGAGAAGCTGCATTTGAAAGTCCGGACGAAAGAGATGATCCGCGGAGCACTTCTTCATGATTATTTCCTGTATGACTGGCATGAAAAATCGGACGATCACCGTCTGCATGGTTTCACCCATCCGGCCAGAGCGTTGAAAAATGCAGAAGAGATTTTTGATCTCTCGGTTGTGGAGAAGGATATTATCAAAAGACATATGTTTCCGCTGACACCCATTCCACCTGCGTACCGGGAGAGCTATCTGGTCTGCCTGGCAGATAAAATCTGTTCTTCCTATGAGACGCTTCACAGAGAACGTGTGGACTGGCTTCTTTATCATCTGCAATCGCGGGCGGCAAAGGTGAAGTGATGCAGGAAAAGAACTGTACACAGTGCATATCCCGTGAGAAAAGTGAAAAAGGAAAACTGTTGTAAATAGCTAAAGGAAATGAAAAGAACAGATAAAAAACAGGGCAAATTGTTGTTAAAGTATTGACAAAAGGCAGTTTGTGATGTATACTGATGAAGTCATATGAAGAAGTTCTGATTACTGACGGATAATTGTGGAGTACCACAGGGGAATCAGAATTATAAAAGGTCGACCGTCTGGGCAGCATTTCCATCACGGGAGTGTTGCTTTTTTTACGCAACAGAAGGCTGAATATAATAGAAGAAGTTCAGTCGCTGATGCAACGAAGCGTGCTTCGTAAGATCCAGATTCCGCTGGATCGAAAATTAGTGAAGTGGAATATTAAATTTTACCCAAGTAGAGTAGATGTTATGCGTTAAGTGTCACAGGAGGGGAAGACTTCCTGCGAACGAAGGTTCAAGCCGCGTTATGATATCGCTTCCGCTACTGCGAAATTTTTCACTCTTGAGCCGTATGTGAGATACGGACGGAGTCATGAGAGATGCTTCCACATATGGAAGTCGCATGGCGCCTGAATTTAATTAAAAAAGCGGATATTTAATTATTGAAAGGAGATATTATATCATGGGTTACAAATCAGACATTGAGATCGCACAGGAAACTGTCATGGAGCCGATTACCGCTATTGCAGAGAAAGCAGGTATCGATCCGAAATATCTGGAGCAGTATGGTAATTACAAGGCAAAAATCGACTACAACCTGTTAAGAGAAACAGAGGGCAAGGATGGCAAGCTGATCCTGGTTACCGCTATCAACCCGACACCCGCAGGAGAAGGAAAAACCACTACCACCGTTGGTCTGGCAGATGCGATGCAGAAGCTTGGCAAGAACGTAATGGTAGCTCTTCGTGAGCCGTCCCTCGGACCTGTATTCGGAGTAAAAGGCGGAGCAGCCGGCGGCGGATATGCTCAGGTAGTTCCCATGGAGGATATCAACCTGCACTTTACCGGTGATTTCCATGCGATCGGTGCGGCAAACAACCTTCTTGCAGCAATGATCGATAACCACATTTTCCAGGGCAACGCTCTGAATATCGATCCGAGAAAGATCACCTGGAGAAGATGTGTAGATATGAATGACCGTCAGCTTCGTAACGTAGTAGATGGTCTTGGCGGAAGAACAAACGGAATGCCGAGAGAGGATGGCTACGATATCACCGTTGCATCCGAGATCATGGCTGTTCTTTGCCTTGCAAAAGACATTACTGACCTGAAAGAAAGACTTGGAAGAATTATCATTGGATATACATATGGAAAACCGTCCGAGCAGAAACCGGTTACCGCAGCAGACCTGAATGCGCAGGGTGCTATGGCAGCTCTTCTGAAGGATGCTCTGAAACCGAACCTGGTTCAGACTCTGGAGCATGTACCGGCAATCGTACACGGTGGACCGTTCGCAAATATCGCACACGGCTGTAACTCCGTAACCGCTACCAAGATGGCACTTCGTCTTGCTGACTATGCTATCACAGAGGCTGGTTTCGGTGCAGACCTGGGTGCAGAGAAATTCCTGGATATCAAATGCCGTATGGCAGGTCTGAAGCCCAATGCAGTTGTTATCGTAGCAACCGTACGTGCTCTGAAATACAACGGCGGTGTTCCGAAGGCTGATCTGAACCAGGAGAACCTGGAGGCTCTGGAGAAAGGACTTCCGAACCTTCTGAAACATGTAAACAATATCAAGAATGTATACAAACTGCCGTGTGTAGTTGCTATCAATGCATTCCCGACCGATACAAAAGCCGAACTGGATCTGGTAGAGGCTAAATGTAAAGAGCTGGGTGTAAACGTTGCTCTGTCCGAGGTTTGGGCAAAAGGCGGCGAGGGCGGTATCGCTCTGGCAGAGGAAGTGATCCGTCTGGTAGAGGAGCCGAACGACTTCACCTACTCCTATGAGCTGGAAGGAAGCATCGAGGATAAACTGAACCAGATTGTTCAGAAAGTATACGGCGGTAAGAGAGTTGTTCTGACTGCTAACGCTAAGAAACAGGCTGCTCAGCTGGAAGCTCAGGGCTTCGGCAACTGCCCGATCTGTGTAGCTAAGACTCAGTACAGCCTGACAGACGACCCGACAAAACTGGGAGCACCCACTGACTTCGAAGTTACCGTACGTAACCTGAAGATTTCTGCAGGTGCTGGCTTCATCGTAGCTCTGACCGGTGACATCATGACCATGCCTGGTCTGCCGAAGGTTCCGGCTGCTGAGAAGATCGATGTAGACGAGACCGGTAAGATCACAGGTCTGTTCTAATCAGAAAAATGCAACTGTTCAGAGCCAAGCAGATTTCTGTGAAAAAGTGTGAATCATGCTTGCATGAATGAACACTTATTCATTGAAATCTATTTGGCGGATACGCCGCACCGACGAAATGCAAAGCATTTTGGAGGTGGGCTCTGAACAGTTAAAGAAAAATTTAAGCTCAGGAAATAGCATGAGAGCTCTGTGCCCGCATTGTTTCTCATGCTATTTTTGTAACCATTTGTCCATGCTGCTGTTTTTCGGGTATGGCTGGTGTTTTTTTGATTCAGGTATGCGGAATGTCTGCGGATCAGACAGAAAAGTTCCGCTGATCCGCGGCGGAAAATAGAAAAGGCATTCTGCATATCCTCAATACAGGAGGTAGGAATATGTATCAGGATGCGTTTGAGGCAGTTTGTAATGCTGCCAAAGCAAAAACAGATTTATTCAAGAAAAATCCGTTGGGATATTTTGTATCTGCTATGGTTGCCGGTATGTTTATTGCATTTGGTGCGTTTATCAGCAATGCGGCTGCAGCACCTTTTGCAGATGCACAGGATCCCATGCAGAAATTTATGAACTCCATGACCTTCAGTGCCGCACTGAGTATGGTACTGATGGCAGGAGCCGATCTTTTTACCGGAAACAACTTCATCCTTTCATCCGCAGCTTTTGCAAAGAAGATGAAATGGAGCGATGTTGTAAAGATCTGGGTGGTATGTTATATCGGTAACCTGGTTGGAAGCCTGGTTGCAGCCTTTATTTTCCAGGCCAGCGGCGCAGCTTCCGGAACGGTAGGCCAGCTGTTTGCAGCGGCAGCAGAGAAGAAAATGACTGCTCCGGCGGTAAACCTCGTGCTGAAAGGCTTGCTCTGTAACACACTGGTATGTATTGCCGTATGGTGCAGCATCAAATTAAAAAGTGAATCAGGAAAGCTGATCATGATCATGTGGTGTATCCTTACTTTCATGGTATGCGGTTTTGAGCATAGCATTGCAAACATGACAACCATGGCCGTAGGAATGATGAATTCCACAACAGGAACTCTGACGATCGGTGGTTATATTTACAATCTGGTATGTGTTACGATCGGAAATATGATCGGTGGCGTTGTATTTGTAGCTCTGCCGTACTACTTGATCTCCAAGAAGAAAGAAGCTTAAAGACACAATTGATAA
>CAKRQP010000148.1:0-5547 GCA_934393555.1 uncultured Lachnospiraceae bacterium | reverse complement strand
CTGCCGGCAGCTGCAGAGAAGCCGGAGAATCCGCTGGATCTGATCAAAAAGGTGAAAAACATGGGAATCCTGGGACTGGTGCTGGAGGATCCGTCTGCTGTTTCCGGAAAAACACTGGTGAAAAAAGAACTGCCGGGCGGGAGAAGTCTGGAACAGGGAGATCTTTCCTGGGAACGGGAGAGCGGTGGAGTGATCGCAGACGGGATTTTTCAGGAATATCTTTTCAGCCATTTTTCCAGCGCAATGGATACAGAAGAAAAAGAGACCGCACTTTCCTATGAACTGGAATATCTTCTCTGTGGAAAGGAAAGTGACGAAAAGAACCTGAAAGCAACGGTAAATAAGCTGCTTCTCTTAAGAGAGGGTGTCAATTTTGTCTATCTGTTGTCTGACGGAGCCATGCGCCACAGTGCAGAGATCCTGGCAGTGGCCATAGCAGGAGGGGCGCCGGGCGTGAGCACTGCCCTTACAGCTGCTCTTCTGGCAGCCTGTGCTTATGGAGAAAGTCTTCTCGATGTACGGATCCTTCTGACAGGCGGAAAAGTACCGGCGGCAAAGACAAGAGCAACCTTCCGTCTGACGCTGGAAAATCTGGGAAGGCTTCCGGAGGTTCTTGCTTCCTGCAACGAAAAAACAGGAGAAGGTCTGGATTATGAGGCTTATCTTCAGATGCTTTTTCTTACAGGTAAAAAGAAGGCATATCCTATGCGGGCCTTAAACCTGATCGAAAGCAATCTGCGGAAAAAAGAAGGAATGAGCCATTTTCGTGTGGATTACTGTATTGCAGGCCTGGAGGCAGAGGCAGAATGGGAGCTTGGTCCGGTTTTTGCTGCATTGCCGGCTGCATTTTTAAAAACCGGGTTAGGTGCAGTCCGTTATCATACCAGTGGGCAGTTTATTTATGAAACGGATTGAACGCAGAATAAGCCTTCCTCCGCTTCAGGTGCGCGGAGCACTAAGCGGTGGGGCAGGGGATGCGAATGAACACAGGTATTTGTAGCAGGGAGGAAAGGAAGAATGTTCTTACAAGGAAAAGAAAACGATTCAAAAGCTGCAGACAGAAAGGAGAAAAAGGCTCTCCCGGCAGCATCGTCCCCGCAGAATGTTTTCCTTACTGTTGGAAGAACATTCTTCCTTTCCCCTCTGAAAGCCGGACTTACCGTGGAAGCTGCCTGTGTTCTGCCGCTGTTTCTCTGGGCTGTTCTGGGTGCGCTTTATCTGATCGAGGTTTCCGTAGTGCAGACCCGTCTGGTGGGAGGAATCCATGAGGCAGGCAGAAAGATGGCACTGCTTTCCTATGGGGTATACGGAGGCGTTTCAGAGGGAGAAAAGGGAACAGGAGTAGGAGAGATCGTGGGTGGAACTCTGACAGCGGTTTATGCCAAGAACCTGATCCTGAAAAAAGCCGGACTGGAAGAGACCTTTCTGAAAGAACAGGTGAAGATCAGCCTGGCTGCTTCGGATTTTTCGGAGAAGAACATCATAGATTTAAAGGTGATGAGCAGGATCAGCCTTCCCGTTCCGGGCTATCGGCTCCGGAGACTGAAATTCCTTGAGAGAGGGCGGGTCCGGGCCTGGACGGGAAGATCACCTTCGACGGAAACGGCAGAGGGAGAGGAAACGGAAGGAGAAACGGTATATGTAGCTTTGAATGGAAGTGTCTATCACCGGGATCCGGACTGCAGCTATATCAAAGTGTCGATAAAATCTGCTTCCGTGGCAGAGATGGAGAGAAAAAGAAGTTCCGATGGCTCAAAGTATTATCCCTGCAGCTGTTATGGGGCTCACCCGTCGCCGACGGTCTATTATACCCGTTTCGGGAACCGCTATCATGGATCCCTGGGCTGCAGTGCTTTGAAGAGAACGGCACAAAAAGTTCCGTTATCCTCAGTCAGCGGGTGGAAAGCCTGTTCAAAATGTGGATAACCTTCCGGAGAATGAGAGAGGATGGTGGAAAATGAAGATTTCATATCTGGTGTGGTTTTTGTTATTGTCTGTGGTCAGCTGGCAGGATTTTCAAAAACAGGAGATTTCATCCTGGCTTCTGATCCTTATGGGGAGTCTCGGGACAGGAATCCAGATTTTTGAAGGGAGCGTTTCTCTGGGTGCCTGGTTTGGCGGGATCCTTCTTGGAGCGGCTCTGCTTTTTCTGGCCTTTGTTACGAGAGAGGAGATCGGATACGGAGACGGCTGGCTGGTACTTGTCATGGGAATGTCACTGGGACTGAAATTCTCTTTTCTGTCTTTCCTTCTTGCCTTAGGGATCTCAGCCCTGGTGGGCGGCTGTCTTCTGATCTTCCGGAAAGTGAGGAGAAATTACCGGCTGCCCTTTGCTCCATTTCTTCTGGCCGGTTCGGTGCTGAGTCTGGCTCTGTGTGGAGGATGAAGATGAAAAAAGGCAGCTACACCGTGGAGGCAGCTCTTCTTATGGGGATTCTGATCCCGCTTCTTACCGGGGTAATCTATCTTGGCTTTTTTATGGAGCTTCGGGGGCAGGTACAGGCAGAAGCAATGGAAAAAGCTCTGACAGGGCTGCTTACCGAAGAAGAGGCAGAGGGCGTTTCTATTGGGAAAAAAGAAATATCTGCGGAGGTGGAGGCAGAAGTTCCGGTATTTCCCTTTGGAAAACGTATCTTTTCTCTGCCGGCTTCCGTCAGTGGAAAATTTGTACTGGAAAGACAAAAGCCGGTACGGACGATCTTTCGTATGCACAGCATGAAAAAAGCAATAAGGCAGGTGAAGAGAGAATGAAGCCCTCGTACAGAAAAGAAAAAGACAATGACTATCTGATCCTGGAAGCACCGGGAAAACCGGAAGGCGGGGAATATCAGATCCGGATGCTCCTGGTCAATCCTATTTACGGCCTCCTTCCCTGCAAAATGCGGATGGTGGACGGGAGCCGGACATTCTACTATGATATCACGGAAAAACAGCCGATGTCGCTTGTGTTTGAACGTCGTCTTATGGGGAAGGAAGACATCGAAAAGCTTCTTGGCGGCCTGGAAAAAGCCATGGATGAGGCGGGAAGATATCTTTTGAGCATGGAGCAGTTTGTCCTGAAACCGGAGTATATTTTTCAGGATGCGGAGACAGGGGCTTTCTTCTTCTGCTATCTGCCTTTTTATGAGGGAAGTCTGGAAGCAGATTTCAGGGAACTGGCAGAGTATATTCTGAAAAGGCTGGATCACAGTCAGGAAGAAGCGGTTCTCTGGGGTTATGATATCTACAGCCGGTCAGCCGAAGAGCATTTCAGCATCGGAAAGATTCTGGAAAGTGTTCATGAACGGGCGGCAAGGGAAGCAGCGAGAAAATCCAGAGAAACCAGACAGCCGATACCGGTGATCCGGGAAGAAACAAAACGGCCGGAGGCGGAAGAACTGGAGTATGTGGAACTGGAGGAAACTGCCGCAGAAGAAAAAAAGGAAAACACAGCGGAGAGAGGACAGCCGATAGCCAGCCGGAACAGAAATAAAGTTCCGGAAAAAAAGGAGAATACAGAAAAAACGGAGGGGAGAGAACGTCCGGAAAAGAGAGATACAGAGGAGCAAAGAAAAGCCTGGGCAGATGTACAAAAGAAGAAAAAACGATCTCGAAGAAAAATCCGGAAAGAAGGCGAGGAAACATCCAAAGGGAAGAAAAGCAGAAAGGCAGTGGAATTCCGGGCAGAATTCCGGAGCAGACGAAAACAGTTCCTGCAGATTTCCATTGGAATAGCCGCTTCTGTTGCCGCGGCTGGCTGGGCTGTGGTATGTCAGGGCTTGAATTTCATCCAGGCAGGTGGTATTCTGTTTCTGTGTATGGGACTTCTGGTGTATTTTACCACTGTTTTCCAGAAAAAACCGGTGAAAAAGGAAAACTCTGCGGAAGAAGAGGTGCTTTTGTGGGAGCAGGAGCTGCGAGAAGACGGAGAGAAAACGGTATTTCTGGGCGATCCGCTGCCGGAAAAATATCCGGTTCTCGTAAGTATGGAGCCGGGCAGGCAGGAGAACATCGTTCTTGACCGGGACCGGCTGACGGTTGGAAAACAAAAAGAACAGGCAGATATCGTTCTTTCGGATTCTTCCGTGAGCAGGATCCATGCTTCGCTGGAAAAAAACGGGGAAGACTGGTATCTTCGTGACAGAGGTTCTACCAATGGCACTTTCCTGGATGGCATACGATTGGAAGAAGGAGAAAAGAAGCAGCTGCAGGACGGAATGGAGATCCGTTTTTCCGACAGACGTTTCTGTTTTCATTCCGACAGTACGGGAATGGGAAAGTGACAGAAAAAACAGAAATGTCTGGAGAAAAAAAGAATGGACGAACTGCGGGATTTCTTAAAATCAAGAGGAAAGATCACCCTGACGCTGGTCATGGTCAATATTCTGATCTTTTTTGTCATGGACTTTACGGGAAACACGGAAAACGGGGCGTATATGCTGGACCATGGAGCTGCCTACGGACCGCTGATCCTGGAAAACGGAGAGTATTACAGGCTTTTTACTTCTATGTTTTTGCACTTTGGCATCGAACATCTCTTTGGAAATATGCTGACGCTGATCTTTTTGGGGGATCTCCTGGAGAAAATGATCGGAAAAGTTCGTTTTACGCTGATCTATTTTCTGGGCGGACTGGCAGGAAATCTTCTTTCCCTGGCAAAGGAGATGCTCACCGGAAGCTATGCTGTCTCGGCAGGAGCCTCCGGAGCTATTTTTGCCGTGATGGGAGCCCTGGTATTTCTGGCTGTGCGCCACCGGGGAAAGATTCCGGGAACCAGCAGCCGGCGGCTGATATTTATGGCCTTTCTGACCCTGGCAGATGGTTTTGTTTCCACAGGAGTCGATTATATGGCACATCTTGGCGGAATGCTGGCTGGCTTTCTGCTTGCACTCATACTGGTCGGAAGGCGGAGTGTGAAGGTAGTCCCGTCCTTTCCGGAAGAATAGGTGAGCGTACCGCCATGGGCTTTACTGATCCGCTGAACCAGAGGAAGGCCGAGACCGGTGCCGTTCTTTTTATAAGTGACAAAGGGAGTGAAGATTTCTCCCTGAATTTCCGGAGAAATTCCAGAGCCGTTGTCAGTGATCCTGATGATGGCTTCTTCTTTTTCTGAACAGCAGGAGAGGATCACTTCTGATGCTCCGGATTCAAAAGCGTTTCGGAGAAGGTTGGTGACAGCCTGACGAAGCTTTACGGGATCTCCGTTTATCTCGGGAAGATTTTCTTCAAGCCGTGCGGTGAATGCGATCTCTGGATCGGGAGACAGAAAACGGGCGTTGGAAGCAATTTTCGAGAGAAACGGAAAGAGCGGGAGGGGTTCCGGATGAATCCTTTCTCCATTGTTGTATCCGGAAAGCTCATCCAGGAGTTTCCGTAGAAAAAGCATATCTTTTTTCATATCGGCCCAGAGGTCAAAATTTGCCACTTCCGGATGTTCTGCTTCCATGAGCTGCATAGAACTGTTGATCAGTGTGACCGGATTTCGTATTTCATGAGAGATCCGGGAGAGAGCAAGATGATATTCTTCTTTCAGTTTCTGGATTTCTGTTTCCTTGTCTTCCATAAATC
>CAKRQP010000147.1:0-5798 GCA_934393555.1 uncultured Lachnospiraceae bacterium | reverse complement strand
ATTATGGAAACGGCTCAGAAATGCTGTACCGGTCAGATCCAGAACTATGTGACACATTTCTACGGGATCTGCGGAGACTGCATTGAAAAGAACTGATGCGTCTTTACAATAGAAAAAGATTCTCAACTTTTTTCAAAAAACTATTGACGAACCAAAAAAATTGTGCTATTTTAATATCAGTAATCATTACTGATTTGATTACAAACGAGCCTGACAGCACAAGGCTTTCAGGCTCCGAGAATATCTGAATCTGAAAAATATCATATAAAAGAAAAGGAGATTACAATTATGGCTAAATGGGTATGTAGTGTATGTGGATATGTTTATGAAGGCGAGGCCGCTCCGGCTGTCTGTCCGGTATGTAAAGCACCGGCTGAGAAGTTCATCAAACAGGACGAGACCATGAGCTGGGCTGCTGAGCATGTTGTTGGTGTTGCCAAAGGTGTTCCGGAAGATATCATCGAGGATCTTCGTGCAAACTTCCAGGGTGAGTGCTCTGAGGTTGGTATGTACCTGGCTATGGCAAGAGTTGCTCACAGAGAAGGCTATCCGGAAGTTGGCATGTACTATGAGAAAGCCGCTTACGAAGAGGCTGAGCATGCTGCTAAATTTGCAGAGCTCCTTGGCGAAGTGATCACCGACAGCACCAAGAAAAATCTTCAGATGCGTGTAGAGGCTGAGAACGGTGCTACCGCTGGTAAGACTGATCTGGCAAAACGTGCAAAAGCAGCTAACCTGGATGCGATCCATGACACCGTTCATGAAATGGCAAGAGACGAGGCAAGACACGGAAAAGCATTCGCTGGTCTGCTTAAGAGATACTTCGGCTAATATTTAGCACTTCCAAGAGGGTGAGATGAAAGTCTTGCCCTCTTTTTTTCCATTAGGGACGGTGTTTTTGGCTTACCGATTCATTTCATCAACAATCGTTACAGGTTTTGCGGTCATTTCTACCCATGCAGGAACAAAGCCACTCTTAATGGCGTTTCTGACTGACCTGACATTGGACCATGCTGTACAGTAAAATGGCACCTTATTCCTGTTTATGATTTCTTTTGCGAGTGCGCTTGTCAGTGCAGAAGCAATCCCCTGCCGTCTGTATTCTGGCAGTACATCCACACCAATCTGCCACATATCTTTGCAATCTGCGGAACAGGCGGCCAATCCAACCAGCGTATTTCCATCGTATGCGCCGATCCCAAGGATATCCAGCTGCTTGCGGTCTTCACAAAGCGCATTGCTCCATTCTGGCCGATACAATTCCCCAAAATCTTCCTGTTTCAGTATACGCGTTTTATAAGCACAGGAAAGAATCGGTATCCTGTTTATATCCGGCAGATAGTATTCTGCCATAAAGCATATTTTATGGCCTCTCTCAATCAGTCGTTCGTTCAGCCAGTGCATATTTGGCGTTTCAAAACAATGGTAAAATTCAAATTTCTCTACATACTCGGATACGATATCCAAGGTTTCATTTATTGAAGCCACCATGATATTATTTCCATAGGAAACGAGATTACAGGTAATCGGCTCCTTCAGATATTTGCGGGCGTTCTTTCCTAATTTTAAGGTAACAATCACATTTTTATTTATCTTAAAGTCATCCTCGCAGCATCCCATATCCTCTGCGGATTGCATCATGGCAATTTCCATCATTTCACGGTTTGTCATAAATTTCTCTCCATATTACAAAACTGTTCCGGCGTGAGACTGTTCAAGACAATCTGCTTATCATATGAAAGAACAAGATTTTAACATACTCATTGAAAAAAAACAAGGAGACAGAAACATCTGTCCCCTCATTTTTTAGATCACAGTCCGCATATCTGCTCAGCCAGTGTATGCGACAAAGCCAAGATCCTTAAATGTGATTCCTGCATAATCCAGAAGTTTGGACCAGCCTGCGAAGCCTGCCTGCAATGTTGCATTTGCCAGATCATTGATCGACTGATAGGGTGCTCCGCCAACAGATTTTTCTACCTGGAAGGCAATCTTGCTCTCTCCGTCATAGGTTGCCGGATTCAGATTTGCTTTTACCTCAAAACCACCGCTCAGGTTCTTCATAAGGAAAAGGTAATTTGTCGGTGCAGAAACAGGATTTTCCATGACATACATAGTCATGCTGCTCTTATCCTTGCTGGATTCTGTCAAAAACAGAAACTCAAGCTGGTCTTCTGCCCGATTATAAACGATTCCGTAAGTATAATTGGTTCCTTTATACAGATTCTTCATATTAATAAAGTAATTACCGGCTGTGTTTTCTTTTCCGAAAGTAAGGATATAATCCTTCAGTCTCGCAAAGCCTGTCGCCTGCGGCTTCGGTGCTTCCGACTCCGGCTGAGACGGCTTCGGTGCTTCCGACTCCGGCTGAGACGGCTTCGGTGCCTCGGTTTCCGGCTGGGACGGCTTCGGTGCTTCCGTTTCAGGCTGAGATGGCTTCGGTGCCTCGGTCTCCGGCTGGGACGGTTTCGGTGCTTCCGTTTCCGGTGTTGCAGCTTTTACATCTTTTACGAGAACCTTACAGCTGTATTTTTTCCCTCCGACAGAAGCGGTGATTCTGGCACTTGTGTCTTTCTTCACCTGTTTTGCCTTCACTTTTCCGGTGGCACTTACGGTTACAACCGACCTGGCAGAACTGCTCCATTTTACCTTCTGTCTGGTACCGAGCATTTTCAGCTGACAGCTGCTTCCCTCTTTCAGGGTGATCGAAGTTTTATTCAGCTTCGGTGCTTCTACGATAACCTTACAGGAATAAGTTTTCGTTCCCACTTTGGCTTTGATCACCGTGGTACCTGCTTTTCTGGCTGTCACAACACCTTTTGCAGAAACGGCTGCAACTGCTCTTTTGGTGGATGACCATTTGACTTTTTTTCTGTTTCCCTTCAGTTTTAAGGTCTTTTTCTGACCTTTGATCAATGTCATTTTACGGGCACTGATCTGCACCTTCTGTGTGCCGGCTGCACTGGACACCAGTTCCGGTGACACGGTAGAAAACAGGCATACGGCAAGAAGTAATACCAGCATCTGTTTCCATGATCTCTTTTGCATCTCTTTTTCCTCCTTTGTTTGTTCCGCACAATAACTTATTGTAGCAGAACTGCTACGTCAAGCATAAACAAATCCACCGGAAAAGCAATTAGCTGGCTGCATAGATTTTCTTTTTACTCAAAAACCGCATTCGCTGTATCCACCGTATGCTTCGTCTTATTCTCAATATCCGTTCCGTTTCCTGAGAAAATACTTCCGGCAAAGTTCAGGATCTCATTTCCCGGCAGGCGATCGATGCAGACGGCAGTTCCGTTTCCGGTAAACGTATTATTCAGAAAGTCGGGCGAGCTGCCATAGGCAATACTGGTATTCAATTTCAGAGCCGTCCCGTTGTCCGTAAAAGTGCAGTCCGATGCACTGACCCAGGCCCCGTCCTGGGCTATGGCTGCGATATCCCAGCCGCTGAAACTGCATCCGGAAAGCAGTACAAAACAGTTCGCATTCAGGCCAGTTCCGGAGTTCCCCTCAAAACGGATGCCTGACAGGATCCCATAGTTTCCGTTCTTTCCATTTACATGGACGGTCCCGGTAAAAGTAGTGGCCGCATCTCCATCCGCACTTCCGAAAATCTGCCAGACATGGTCACCAAATGTAATCTCTCCATCGTAAGTCACTGCCGGAAGATAGAGATAGACCGGTGTGTCGGAAGCCATCTCATTTTCAATAGAAGCCAGAAGGGCATTCAGTTCCTCGGTAGTCTCCATGGGCGTATCTTCCGGACGGTAAGTAACCACCTCCTGCTTTTCGATCGTAAGCCGAGTTTTCAGAGAAATGGTATCACCGTTTTCCATCGTCAGCTTCCAGAAGATATCATTGCTTCCGGTATCAGCCATAAAATGAAGATTCGAAACATAGGCTGCATTCGGAAAGTTCTCGTCGTGAGCCGGTTTCATGTATTCGAGTTTCTTTGAGTTTTCCTGTGGCACGGTCTCTACCTCGCAGGATTTCACTTTTTCCGCAAATTCTTCCCAGGCCACTTCCCCGGTTTCTTCATTTAAAACATAGAGCTGACAGGGAAGGGCACTGTCCAGGCCATCCGCCAACAGATCCGTCCGATCTTCCTGGGCCTGACCAGCCATGCCATCTGACTCCGAATAAGTCACCAGAAGCTTGTAGGAATGATCTTTATCCGGATAGACGATCTGGGCATTCGCCTCATAAGCCTCCGGTCTGTGATACATAGAAAAAACGGCACCTGCTCCTGCCAGGATCACCAGAACTGCAGTCGCCCCCAAAGCCTTCTTTTTCCACCGTCTCGGTGTCTGGATCTCCTGTTTTTCTGCCTGAACTGCCGTACAGCAGGGACAAAAAGATGCATCCTCAGGAAGCGGATGTCCACATTTCACACACTTCTTACTCATTTGTTTCCTCCTGTTATAATGCCTCCATCAGATGAAGGATATTTTTGTATCTTTTTTCCGGATTTACCATCGTACAACGCTGCACGATCCTGCCCATTCTGCCGCCGGCAAGTTTTCTGGACGGATGTTCTCCCGTCAGCATAACATTGATCAGGACACCAAGCGCATAAATATCTGCGCGTCCGTCCGACTGGGAGAGGCCGTACTGCTCCGGCGCTGCAAAACCGGTGGTTCCAAGGACCCGGGTGTCCTCCTGAACGGCATTTTTGTAGATCCTGGATGCATCAAAATCGATCAATACCGCTTCTTCCCCTCGCAGGATGACATTGTCCGGTTTCACATCCCGATGTACCATCCCCATAGAATGAAGGATCCACAATGCGGAACACAGCTGCCTGGCGATCTTTTTCGCCTCTGCAGTACTCAGAAGCCCTCCCTTCAGAACTTCACTGAGCGTATCCCCCTGTATGTATTCCTCCAGCAGGACTGTCCTGCCGTTTTTTTCCCCAACTTCCATGATCTGCGGCAGATTCCGTGCGGAAATCCCAAGAAGCTTCTTATAGACTTCACTGCTTCCTTCAAAATGTCTGAATATATAACGGGTGCCGTTTTCCTTATGGCGCACAAGCAAAACTTCGCCTCGTGCGCTTTTTTTGATCTGTGTAATGATATCAAATTCATTACCGATCGCTGCCAGAAGGCTATCGTAAAGATCCATACTTTTTATCCTCATCACTATGCGGCGTGCATATTGTTTTTCAGAAGCTTTTTTTGTATACTAAAATTTGAGTATACTATTTAGACTATTGTAACTTAACCAACAATTATTGTAAAGGTGCGAATATGGAAAAGAAGAATACAGACAATTTACAGCAGGAATTGATGAATGCACCGGACTTAAACCAGTTTCTTTCTCAGAATCAGAAACAGTTTGTAAATCCAAATGTAGCGGAATTGTTAAACCGGCTCTTTGAGCGGAAAAATATTTCAAAGGCTTCTCTTGCAAAACAGGCAGGCATGAGCGAGATTTATCTGCACCAGATTTTTGCCGGCCGGCGGAACCCCTCCAGAAACCGTCTGCTGTGTCTCTGCTTCGGCCTGGATGCCAGTGTTGAGGAAACCCAGGAGCTGCTGAAGCTCTGCGGCATGGCTCAGCTCTATCCGAAGCTGAAGCGGGATGCCATCATTTATTACGGCCTGCTGCACGGGCTGCCTCTGTTTGAGATCAATGACAAACTTTTCGATGAGGATGAGGAAATTTTATTCTGAAAATACGCTGATCTGTAACGATTCAGAGCCAGACAGATCGAGATAGGCTCTAAACCGTTATCTTTATAGCAGAAAACAGAAAGAGAGGTGTTTTTATCGGGGCTTTGCAAAAATGCTTTT
>CAKRQP010000146.1:0-5814 GCA_934393555.1 uncultured Lachnospiraceae bacterium | reverse complement strand
ACAGACAGCCCGGACAGTGCTTCCGTTCTGGCACTGCTTAACTCCGCAAGCACGATACTGGGATAACAGGAAGAAAAGGCTTTGACAGCAACACCATAGGGTAACGAAATGAGCAGCGGAACTGGATAACTTCAGTTTCTGCTGCTTGTTTTTTGCATGGAGAAAGTGAGAAATTTGCTTTATGTTTCACGTGAAACATTTCTATCCGGAAATCCGATTATGTTGTATAATGAAGGAGATGAAAGTGACATTTGCAAAAGGAGCATTTCTCGTGCAGCGGACGTAAGGATTTTGATTTAAGAAAGGAAAATAGGATGAACCACTCCATAGTAAAAAGTGCAATTCGTTCCATGGTTCTGACGATCATGGCAGCAATTCTGATCATTGAGATCTCCAGCTTTTTTCTCATCCAACAGGATGGAGAAAGAGCAAGAGAATTATTCGGTGATTCTGTAGAAGCTTATGGTAACTACTGGGAAAACAAACTGGACGAAACAGCAGATTCCATGCTTGGCTTTATCGGGATTGAGACAGGAGTTATGTATCGTCAATTATGTGAATCTGATCGCAAGCTAAAAGTGGAAATTGCGAAAACACAACTGCATACACTGATCCAGGAAATGAGTGCCCGTTACGGAAATGAACTTACAACATTTGTTTATGTTCCGGACAGGGATATCTATTTTTCTGCAAATGAGAAAGGGCTTTCTTATGCAAATTATCAGGAGATGAAACAAGCCATCAGTAAATATGTTCAAGAGCATATTGTGGGTGCAGGCGATAAATGGAAAATCCTGATGGTAAATGACACACCTTACATATTTAAAATTTACCACATGTATAATGGTTACATAGGAAGCTTATATTCTGCAGAACGGGTTCTGGACGGTTTATATGATAAAAAAGCAGACTGGTTTCTGGAGATTCTGGACAGCGATAAACAGAACGTGCTTGAAAAAGGGGAAAAATATGCCGGAAAAACCGTTTCCTATGAAAGTCAGCTGAAAGGAACCGAGGTAACGATCTCTGTTTCTGTAAAAAGCGGTCGCCTGTATAACAATACAGGATTCGGTCTGTTGATATTCTGTGGAACTTTATTCCTGGCAATGATACTGATCACGGTAGTCTGGGGAAGGGAAACCAGGAGAGTATTTTTCCCTCTGGAAAAGTTAAGATTGGCAATGGAACGTTATAGTGAAGGTGAAATGGATACGCGCCTTGAGGTTTTAAACAACGGTTCGCAGATCGATCTTTTATATAAAACGTATAATAATATGGCAGATCAGATCCAGAACTTAAAAATACAGGTGTATGAAAAAGAACTGGAACGCCAGCGGATCAACAGCCATTTCCTGAAAGTACAGATACAGCCGCATTTTTATACGAACATATTGAATCTGATCTATGGCATGGCGCAGATGAAGGATTTTCGGTCTATTCAGCAATTATCTCTGGTAAGCGGAAAGTATTTCCGCTATTTACTGGGACAGAAGGGAACTTTTGTTCCTTTGGCTGAGGAATTGAATTGTCTTAACAGCTATGCGGAGATCCAGCGTTATCGGTATCAGGACAAATTCGAAGCAAGTATGGAAATCCAGGAAGGTCTGGAAGAGCAGCTGGTACTGCCAATGATCGTGCAGACCTTTTTTGCAAACAGCCTGAAACATAATATCATGAGAGTCCCGCTGTTAAAAGTAAAAGTAAGTGTAAGGTCTGTTGAAAAGGAAGGTCTGAAAATTACCATTACGGATAATGGAGTCGGTTTTGATCCGGAGATCCTGAAACGTATTGAAAATGGAGAATCCATTGAAGAGAACGGAGAACATATAGGGATCCAGAATGTAAAAGAGAGAATCCGGGAGTTCTATGGTAAAGACGGAAAAATGGAGATCCATAGTGTTCCGGGAGAAACAGAGGTTGTTTTATATTTGCCCCATATAATGTAGAGGAGAGGAAACGTATGAACTTATTATTGGTAGATGATGAAGTTGCTATGGTGCAAATCATGAAAGAAGCAGTGGACTGGAAAAAACAGGGCATTAAGGAATTATATACAGCGCATAATGCGGATGAAGCCAAAGATATTCTGGAGAGCACAAAAATTGATATTCTGGTCTGTGATATAGAAATGCCAGGGGAAAGCGGACTGGAACTGATCAAATGGATGGAGGATATCTATCCTGAGATCCTCAGCATTATCCTGACAGGCTATCCGGATTTCAATTATGCCCGAAGTGCAGTTTCTCTGGGCGTCTACCAGTATCTTTTAAAACCGGTAGCTTTTGAAGAATTAGAAGAAGTGGTCCATCATGCGGTAGAAAGGGTAGAAGAAATCATCTCTTCACGGAATAGAAAAGATATGACCGGAATAGAAGAAATGTCGGATCCGGTAAGAGTGATCAAGGAATACCTGGAAATCCATTATAATGAAGTGATCACAAGAAAAAATATTGAATCGCTGGTACATTTAAACGGAGATTATGTGAATCGGGAATTTCGAAAATATACCGGATGTACGTTTATGGAATATATTCAGAAATACAGGATCATTATGGCAAAGAAGTTTTTGAGGGAAACATCGATGTCCATGTCCGAGATCAGTTCTCGCATCGGATATGATTCTCCGGCATATTTTGCAAAAATCTTCAAGAAACAAACCTTACTGACACCAAGCGAATATAGAAATAAAAAATAATCAAGTCGATTTTGTTATAGAATGGGTCGAGATTGAAATTGAAAGAGAAACAGAGAACCTGTATGATTGGTATATCGACAGCAGAGGAAAACAAAAAAATACTTTTCAAAACAGGGGGATTAAAAGATGAAAAAGAAATTGGTCAGTGGGTTACTTGTAGCAGCAATGAGCCTGTCCATGCTGGCAGGAAGCATTGTTTCTCTTGCAGATGAAGCAACAGACGCTGTATTAAAGGATGGAGATACGACAGAGATCCTTATGGTATGGCCGGGTTCTAATGCATCTCCTGCCAGCATGCAGGAAGTAGAGGATGCAATGAATGAACTGATCGCACCGGTTGCAGATGCAAAGATCAAACTGCAGATCATTGAGTGGGGTGCTTATGATGATCAGATCAACCTGATGCTTTCCAGTGGAGAGAAGCTGGATATCTTCCTTGGTACTTCCAATATCAGAGAAAGAGGTCAGAGAGGCCAATTATATGATATTGCAGAAGATGTACAGACTTATGCACCGGATGCATATGCAGCAATGGAGCGTTACATCAATGCCTGCTATTTTGACGGAGCATTATACGGACTTCCCATTTATCGTGATATGGCAGCACAGGCCGGTCTGATCTGCAGAAAAGATATTCTGGATGAAACCGGATTTACCGTTGATGATGTCAAAACAATGGATGATGTGGAAAAGGTAATTGAAAAAGTACATGAGCTTCATCCGGAGATGTATGCGCTGATCCCGTCTGATCTGAAGAGCGGCTGTCTGTTAAACTACATCAAGGGCCAGTTTGATGATATTTCATCTGGAGTTGGCGTTGCAATGGATGATGATGCATCTGACGGAGTAACCGTTGTAAATATCTATGATACAGAAGAATATAAAGAGATGGCTAAAGTAGCTTATGACTGGAATCAGAAGGGTTACTTCATGCCGGATTCTACAACAAACACAACTCCCAGACAGGATATCTTAAAAGCAAATAATGCATTTGGCTACTTCGGAAACTATCATCCGGGTATTGTAACACAGGAGGTTATGAATACCGGTATGGACATTGTAGCAATGCCAATCACAGAAAAATCTCTTTCCACACAGTCTGTAAATAATATTGAATGGCTGGTAGCTGCACAGACAGAAAATCCGGAAAAAACTCTGGCAGTTCTGAACCTGTTATATTCCAGTGCTGATTTCCAGAATCTGTTCCGTTATGGTATCGAAGGAAAAGATTATGAAGTCAAAGATGCCGAGAAAGGTATCGCAGGATATCCGGAAGGTGTTACAAGTGCAACTGTTGGCTGGGGAAATGAGATGTGGCTTTCCGGTAATGCTTCTGTAGGATATGCATGGGAGACCGATCCGGAAGATGTATTTGAGAAATACTCTGAGTTCAATGATACTGCAACACTCTCTCCGCTGTATGGCTTTATCTATGATACCAGTAATGTGAAGAACGAAATTACTGCGATCAGCAACGTAAAAGACAAATACAAAGCAATCATCGAAAACGGTGATGCAGATCCGGAAACAGCAGTAGCAGAATTCAATGAAGAGTTGAAGGCAGCTGGAATCGATCATATCATCGAGGATGTACAGGCACAGGCAGATGCATGGCTCGCTGAAAACAAATAAAAGGAAATAGGAAAAACGGTCGATTAATAGAATTATTGGTCGGCCGTTTTTTATGAAGAAGGATACGAGTGAAATTTGCATCAGAGAGGACAGGATATGAACAGTAAGAAAAAGAAAATGCTGAAAAGAGCAATACCTCTTTACATTATGGTAGCACCGGGATTTATCTATTTGTTGATCAATAACTACATACCTATGCTTGGAATTGTGATAGCATTTAAAAATCTGAATTTCTCAAAAGGAATTCTGAAAAGCGACTGGGCGGGGCTGTCAAACTTCGAGTATCTATTTAAAGCGCCCGATGCTTTTTTGATAACAAGAAATACGATCCTATATAATGTTGCGTTTATTGTTGTAAATACAGTGGTTGCTATTGTGATCGCGATCATTCTGAGTGAAATACGCAGCAAAATGAAAGTAAAGATTTTTCAGTCTTGTGTTTTGATCCCTTCTCTGATCTCTATTATTATCGTGAGCTATCTGGCCTACGCTTTTCTGAGTGGAAGAACAGGATTTATCAATGGTTCACTTGCAGCAGCCGGAAAGGATACCATTTCTTTTTATACAGAGCCTAAATACTGGCCGGCGATACTGATCTTTATCAATTGCTGGAAAGGCGCCGGATATTCTTCTATTATTTATCTGGCAGCTATTCTGGGAATTGATCAGGAAATGTATGAAGCAGCAGAGATCGATGGAGCGACAAGATGGAATAAAATCCGTTTCATTACCCTGCCAATGCTGAAATCTACAGTGATCACACTGACACTGATGAATGTAGGAAGAATTTTCTACTCCGATTTTGGTCTGTTCTATCAGGTACCTATGAACTCCGGAGCCCTGATCAATGCAACGAATACCATAGATACTTATGTATACAGAGGATTGATTGAATTAGGAGATATCAGTATGTCATCGGCAGCCTGTGTATATCAGTCATTAGTAGGCTTTGTCCTGGTTCTGACTGCAAACTGGGTTACTAAGAAGTTAAGTAGCGAAAATGCACTGTTTTAGGAGGAAAGTAAGATGGTTGGAAAAGGCGAGAGACGCTATCAGCGTATGCTGACGGTGATTATGTTTTTGATATCTCTGATAATGGTGATTCCCCTGGTCCTGCTGGTTATGGCATCCATTACCAGTAACAATGAGATCGTAATGCACGGCTATTCTTTCTGGCCGAAGGAATTCAGTCTGGATGCATATAAATATATCTGGAATGAAAAATCACAGATTTTTCATGCATATGGGGTGACGGTTCTTGTAACTGTTCTTGGTACAACGATCGGAACCATGCTCACTCTTTTATATGGTTATGTTTTAGCACAGCCGAAGTTTCCGGGAAAAAGTTTTCTTGCATTTTATTTGTTTTTTACCATGCTTTTTAACGGTGGTCTTGTTCCCACCTACATCATGTATACACGTTATCTGCATCTGAAAAATTCCATTGCAGCCTTGATCATACCGGGACTTCTGATGAACGCATTTAA
>CAKRQP010000145.1:0-5884 GCA_934393555.1 uncultured Lachnospiraceae bacterium | reverse complement strand
TTTATGCCTTTTTTATTGGCTGAAATATTGAATTTTCAAGGTTCAACACACCGTATCGGTGTGGGAAGTTTTAGTAAAATATTCATAAGGCTATTATGCAGGAAAAAACAGAAAAAAGAAACCCCTATCCCTTCAAGATTGAGGGGCAGGGGAGTTGAAGTGTCGAAGACACTTTTTTATTGTCTGAATTTCTATTTTCCATTCTAAACTCGTATTTATCCATATAGGATTCCTGATTTTTTTTGAAACAAAAAGAGTTAGTCTCTATTCTGGAAACTTCTTGACAAATATTTGACAAAAAATTATAATAAAGTGAATTATAACACTTCAGAATGTTCAGCGCAACAGACACGGGTCTGATTTTTCATTTTGCTGAGTCACTGAACTGTTACACAAAAATAAATAATTTCAGCATTCAAAACGATATAAGCGGATCGCTTATGGAAACGGGTGAGAATCCCGTACAATGCCGTTGCTGTGTAGGAGGAGTTTTCTTCAAAATGCCACTGGGAAACTGGGAAGGCGGAGAAAATGCAGATACCTGAGTCAGAATACAGGTTTTGAATGTATCTAACTTACTGCGAGCCACAGTACAGAAGATCTGACGACAGAGAACTGCCGGTGTATTGTTGTGCGCGCAAATACACCGGCTTTTTTTATAATTATTTTTTGGGAGAAATTATGCAAATCGCGATATACGGAAAAGGCGGGATTGGAAAATCTACGGTGAGCGCCAATCTGTCGGCGGCACTGGCTTCCTGTGGAAAAAAGGTTCTGCAGATCGGCTGTGATCCAAAACACGATTCTACGAGACTGCTTCATCATGGCAGAAAAGTACAGACCGTGCTGGAATATCTTTTAAATACGCCGCCGGATGAGCAGAGCCTGGATGCTGTTCTCATGGAGGGCTACCGGGGGACCGGCTGCGTGGAAGCCGGAGGCCCCAAACCGGGTATGGGCTGTGCCGGAAGAGGTATCTTGACAGCCTTTGAGTTTCTGGATCGTTTTCAGGTGCGCAAGGGATATGACCATGTAGTTTATGATGTGTTGGGCGATGTAGTGTGCGGCGGTTTTGCAGTTCCGGTGAGAAAGCAGTATGCAGAAGCCGTATTTCTCGTGACCAGCGGGGAGGCTATGGCTCTTTATGCGGCAAACAACATTCTTCAGGGAATCCGAAATCTGGATCCTGATGAGAATCGAATTGCAGGAATCATCTACAACAGCCGGGGAGCTGCTGATGAGAGCAGAAAAGTGGAAGCATTTGCGGAGGCTGTCGGGCTTCCGGTGTGTATGAAAATTCCAAGAAGCGGTTTGTTTGCGGAGGCAGAAAAAGAAGCGGCAACTGTAGTGGAAAAAGAGCCGGAGAGCCGGGAAGCAGAGCTCTTTCAGATTCTTGCAAGGCAGATCGTGGCGGGAAAAACAACGCTTCATAAAGCAAGTCCGTTATCAGAAGAACAGATGGAATGTTTTATGCGGGGTGAAAACGTTTTCAGCTCTCAGATTTCCCCTGTGGAAAGAAAAGAAGAGAAAACGGAAACAGATCTCACGAAAACAGAACAGCCGCCTGTGCAGGTACTGGCAAAGAAACGGGCATTGTCGGATCCTTTCAGCAGAGTACCGCTGTTTGGCTGTGCCTTTAACGGAGCGGTGGCTCTGGCAATTCATGTAAAAGATGCGGCTGTGCTGGCTCATGCCCCCAGGAGCTGTGTGTGGTTTTCCCAGAACGGTTTCAGCGCCTATGCGAGGAGAGGCTTTTTTGAGAGAGGTATTTTGTACCCGGCCTTTATTCCACAGCATTTTACCGGGACAGATATGACGGTTGAAGATGCAGTATTTGGAGGCGTAGAACGCGCCAGAGAGAAGGCACTGGAGCTGGTCAGAGAGGGAGTCCGGACGATCATTGCGGTGACTTCCTGTATTCCCGGGATGAACGGAGATGATCTGACCTCCATTCAGGAAGAAGTAAGACAGCTTGGATGTGAGATGTATTTGGTCAGGACAGATGGCGTGGAAGTCGGTGACTATAACCAGGGAATGGCGCTGTGCTACAAAACACTGGCGGAGGAAGCCGTGTGGGAGGATGAGGTGCAGGAGCCGGATTCCATCAATCTGGTATATGAGCTGACTTGGTCCTCCAGAACGGATGAGAATTTTCAGATGATAAAAGAGCTTTTGGATGCACTGCATATCCGTGTCAACTGCCGTTTTATCTGTGCAGGAACGATGGATGACATGCATCATTTTCTGAGAGCACCTTACAGTATTCTCGCGAGGGAAGATGAGCTTGGAAAAGAGCTGAAAAACATCTTTGAGAAAAAATATGGCTGCAAGTTTCTGGATGGAACGCTTCCCAGAGGTTTTCAGGAGACCAGAAGCTGGGTAGAAAAGCTGGGAGAGCTTTATGGAAAACAGGAAGAAGCCAGAACATGCATTGAAGAAAAACAGGAAAGCTATGAGAGAAAGATCCGTGAACTGAAAAGACATTTTTCCGGGAAAAAAGCGGTTATTTTCATGAATAATGGAAACTGCGACTGGCTGTTTGAACTGGCAGGGGATCTGGAGCTTACAATCATAAAAACCATGCTGCTAGGGAAAAAGAATGAGGGAAATGCTGGATGGAACCGGCGTTTTTCCGCAGAGTGGTCTTCCAGCAGAGACGCGCTCAGACAGGAAATGGAAAACAGCAGACCGGATCTGGTGCTTGTAAACGACCTCTCTGCTGTGGCAGATATTCCGGAGAATACTTATGTGATACAAATCCCGCGGGACATTCATCCGGGCTTTTTTGCCGGGATTGATGCGGCGGAAGAATGGATTCGAAAAATGGATCGGAAGGTGGAAAGCAGGTGGAAGCATGACAGAGCGATATTTGAGAAGCATTACTGCTGATTATATAACCGGCGTGGTGTCTGCCTGTGAAGGAATTCACGGAAGTCTGGTATTGCTCAACGGCCCTCTGGGGTGCCGTTTTTATCACAGCTATGCCTTTGGAAAAAATCTGATCCGGGAATCGGAACTCTGGGGCTTAAGAGGCGAGCTTCAGCTTTCTGATACCATGGATGACCGGCTGGTACGCAGTCAGTATTTTGCAGGAACGCCGCAGATTCCGGGATCAAACCTGCGGTATGAGGACTATATTTTCGGAACAGGCGAACAGCTGGAGAGAGCTTTGCGGGATATTTTAGCCGAACGGCGCTATTCCATGACGGTGGTGATTCAGACACCGGGGACCTCTCTGATGGGAGAAGGCCTGGAAAGTCTGATTCAGAAAATAGCCGGGGAATTTCAGACGCCCAGTATCTTTGTGGAAAGTCCGGAATTTTCCACAGATTCCTGTGCCGGGTATGATGAGACCATGGCAAGGCTGCTGAAACAGTTCGTGGGAGAGAAGGCAGAGAAAGAAAAGGAAGATATTTCTGTCAATCTGTTTGGATTTTGCACTTACCAGCAGAGTCTGGAAGGAGATACGGAGGAAATCCGGCGGCTTTTGGGATTGTGCGGCATCAGGGTAAACTGTATTGCCGGGGCGGACTGTACGCTGGAAAGTTTTCGGAAGATTCCGGAAGCAGATCTGAATATTTTGTGTTGTCCGGAACGCTGTGAGAAGACAGAGGCCTATTTAAGAGAGGTTCTGAAACTGCCGGTGTACGATGCAGGCGGCTTTCCAATCGGCTTTGATCAGACAGAAAAGTTTGTAAAAGAAGTATCGGAGCGCTTACATACAGACTGCCGCTCGGCACTGGCCGATCTTGAAAAAGCGAGAGCGCGGGCATTTTATTATATGGCCCGCTATCTGGGGCAGGCAGGCTTCCCAGAGGAGCTTCGGTACGCTGCAGAAGGAGAAAGTTCTCTGCTGTGCGGGTATGTGGATTATCTTTCCGGTTATCTTGGAATCCGCCCGGAAGCAGTGCGGGAACTTCCTGCAAAAGGCAGTGGAAACAGTGGAGAGAGGCTGCACAGAATGTTGAAAGACATGAATGCGGAGGAGGTTCTCGGACGGGATATCACTAGAGTGAATCATGCAGTGATTCTTGGAAGTGCCGGAACCATTATGGAGACGTTTCTGCACAGTGATAATGTGTATGGTATTGAAACAATGGGAGGAGCGTCCGAGTACATTCATGTAGTGCCCAAAACTTATCTGGGGAGCACAGGAGCTCTGTATCTGCTGGAGCAGCTGCTAAACGGAAACCGAATGCTGAAAGCATGGAAATAAAACGAAGGAAAAGAGATGAAGAAGATGCAGCATATTGAAGAAATCAAAGATTACTGGAATCTGCGCGCCAATGGTTTTTCACTGGCCGTCGAAGAAGAGCTGAGAACAGAATCAGGGAAAGAATGGGAAGAGATTTTCAGAAAAACCATCACAAAAGAAAAAGCCGCCGTGTTGGATGACGGTACGGGAGCAGGCTTTTTCCCGGTGATCTTAAGCAGGCTGGGCCATCAGGTGACGGCCATTGATTATTCCGAAGAAATGACAGCTCAGGCAGAGAAGCGGTTCAAAGAAGCAGGGGCAGAGGTTCTGGTTCGTCAGATGGATGCCCAGAAGCTGGAATTTGCAGATGAAAATTTTGATGCGGTGGTGTCCAGAAATGTACTGTGGAATCTGGATGATCCGGCGGCAGCTTACCGGGAAATGTACCGGGTTCTGCGGCCAGGTGGAAAGCTGATAATCAGCGATGGAAATATGTATCTTTACATGCACGACGAAGAGTATGCCAGACTGCATGAAAGACAGATCGAAGAAATGAAAAAGAAACAGGAAGTCGAAGGCGGGCTTCACGGGAAACACAATGTAGATCATGTGGATTTTTCCATTATTGAAAAAATAGCGGAAGACCTGCCCATGAGCTATCGAAGACGGCCGCAATGGGATTTTGAACAGCTGATTTCTCTGGGTTTTGATGATATTCATGTAAAACTTCAGGGAAAAGAGCTTCCTATGGGCTTTTTGATCATTGCAGTGAAGAAAGAGGTGCAGCGTGGCTAAGATGATCCGAAAGAGGCTGGTGTCTCTTGTGATTATTTTGTTCGGGCTTTCCGTTCTGACCTTCGGCCTTACATATCTTTTGCCGTCTGACCCGGTGGAAGAGCTGATCACTTCCATGGGCGGAAGTCATGATCCGGAAACCATTGCAAAGCTGGAAGAACAATACGGGACCAGCAGGCCATTTCTTGTGCAGTATGCAGACTGGATCAAAGGTGTTGTACTTCATGGAGATTTTGGGATCTCCGTAAAGTATAACAAACCGGTAAAAGAGGTCATTGCCCGGAAACTTCCCAATACGGTAAAGCTGGCATGCACCTCCTTTCTCACGATGGTTCTGCTTTCCTTTCCGCTGGGAATTCTTTCTGCGGTTTACAAAGACAGGATCGCAGATTATATCATTCGGTTTCTGTCATTTATCGGAGTATCGATGCCAAGCTTCTGGTTTGGAATGTTGATGATCTGGATCTTTGCAGTCCGGTGTGGCTGGCTTCCGGTAGCTGGTTCCTCATCCTGGAAGCATGTTATCATGCCGACCCTGACACTTGCTGTCGGAATGAGCTGTTACTATATCCGCAGGATCCGTGCGGTAATGGTGGAGCAGCTCAGTGAAGAATATATTACCGGCTGCAGATCCAGAGGGATCGGAAGAATGAAGATTATTTTCTGTCATGTGCTGCCAAATTCTCTTCTGGCAGTGGTGACCATGTTGGGAATGTCTTTTGGAGGCCTGCTGGGAGGAACCATGATCGTAGAAACGGTATTCAGCTGGAACGGCATCGGACAGGTCTGCACCACAGCAATCTCTGCCAGAGATTATTCCCTGATCCAGGGATATACCATGTGGATGGGCTTCATTTATGTAATTGTAAATCTTCTGGTTGATATTTCGTATTC
>CAKRQP010000144.1:0-5910 GCA_934393555.1 uncultured Lachnospiraceae bacterium | reverse complement strand
CAGAGAATGAGTGAAAAGGACATCGGATCATCCGGTGTCCTTTTTTTCTGTGTCACTGTAACTTTTTATTGAAAAACAGTGAAAAATGAATTATGATATACTTTAACGCAGCAGAGAAAGGATGATTGTGATGAATTATAAAATAGCAGTGATCGCCGGTGACGGTATTGGTCCGGAGATCGTCCGGGAAGCAAGAAAAGTCCTGGATGTGACAGGAAAAAAATACAATTTCTCTTTTGATTATACGGATCTTCTTATGGGAGGCGCTTCTATTGACGTAAACGGTGTGCCGCTTACCGATGAGACCATTGAAAAAGCCAAAGCAAGCGATGCAGTCCTGATGGGTTCCATTGGAGGAGATGCAAAGACGTCTCCATGGTACCGGCTTTCTCCGGATAAACGCCCGGAGGCAGGTCTTCTGAAGCTTCGGAAATCCTTAAATCTTTTTGCAAATGTGCGGCCGGCATATCTCTACGAAGAACTGAAAGCAGCCTGCCCGTTAAGAGATGAGATCATCGGAGACGGTTTCGATATGGTCATTATGAGAGAACTGACCGGAGGCCTTTATTTCGGTGAAAGAAAAACAGTGGAAGAAAACGGAGTAAGAAAAGCCACGGATACGCTGACCTATACGGAGGAAGAAATCCGCCGGATCGCCAGAAGAGGTTTTGACATTGCCATGAAACGCCGGAAGAAAGTGACCAGCGTAGATAAAGCCAATGTGCTGGATTCTTCCCGTCTCTGGAGAAGCGTGGTAGAGGAAGTGGCAAAGGATTATCCGGAAGTGACCCTGGAACATATGCTGGTAGATAACTGTGCCATGCAGCTCGTCCGTGATCCGAAACAGTTCGATGTGATCCTGACGGAGAACATGTTTGGTGATATTCTTTCTGATGAAGCAAGCATGGTGACCGGTTCCATCGGAATGCTTTCTTCTGCAAGCCTTAATGAAACAAAGTTTGGCCTCTATGAGCCGAGTCACGGTTCCGCACCGGATATCGCAGGCCAGGATAAAGCAAACCCCATCGCAACCATTCTTTCAGCAGCCATGATGCTTCGTTTTTCTCTGGATCTTGACGAGGCAGCAGATGCCATTGAGGCAGCGGTAAAGCAGGTTTTAAAAGATGGTTACCGCACAGGTGATATCATGTCTGAAGGCTGTACCCTTGTAGGCACGGCGAAAATGGGCGATCTGATCGCTGAGAGAATTCAGTAAGAGATAAAAGGAGTGTACTATTATGAAAAGTGATGCAGTAAAAAAAGGAGTACAGCAAGCACCTCACCGTTCCCTTTTCAATGCGCTTGGATTTACCAAAGAAGAGATGGAACGTCCGCTGGTCGGAATCGTAAGTTCCTATAATGAGATCGTTCCCGGTCATATGAACCTGGATAAAATTGTGGAAGCCGTAAAAATGGGCGTTGCTATGGCTGGCGGAGTACCGAGAGTGTTTCCGGCGATCGCTGTCTGTGACGGAATCGCTATGGGTCATGTGGGAATGAAATACTCTCTGGTTACCAGAGACCTCATTGCCGATTCTACAGAAGCGATGGCAATGGCACATCAGTTTGATGCCCTTGTCATGGTTCCGAACTGTGATAAAAATGTGCCGGGTCTTCTGATGGCAGCAGCCCGGCTGAATATCCCGACCGTTTTTGTCAGCGGCGGCCCCATGCTGGCAGGCCATGTGGAAGGCAGAAAGAGAAGCCTTTCCAGCATGTTCGAGGCAGTAGGAGAGTATACTGCGGGCAAGATCAATGCAGAAGAGCTGGAGGAGTATGAATGTAAGGTCTGCCCGACCTGCGGTTCCTGTTCCGGCATGTATACAGCCAACAGCATGAACTGTCTGACAGAGGTCCTGGGCATGGGACTTCAGGGGAACGGAACGATCCCGGCTGTTTATTCCGAGAGGATCCGCCTGGCCAAGAGAGCCGGTATGCAGGTTATGGAACTTCTGAAGAAAAACATCCGTCCGAGAGATATCATGACAGACAAAGCTTTTATGAATGCGCTGACGGTAGATATGGCGCTGGGCTGTTCCACAAACAGTATGCTTCATCTTCCGGCTATCGCTCATGAAGCAGGAGTGGAGCTGAATGTGGACATTGCCAATGAGGTAAGTGCACGTACGCCGAACCTCTGTCATCTGGCACCGGCTGGTCCTACCTACATGGAGGATCTGAACGAGGCAGGCGGTGTATATGCGGTCATGAAAGAGCTGACCAGAAAAAATCTGCTGAATCTGGATTGTATGACAGTTACCGGAAAGACGGTTGGAGAAAACATTGCAAACAGTGTAAACCGCAATCCGGAAGTGATCCGTCCGATCGATCATCCGTACAGTACCACCGGCGGTCTGGCTATTCTGAAAGGAAATCTGGCTCCGGATTCCGGTGTGGTAAAACGTTCTGCGGTAGTACCGGAAATGATGGTCCATGAAGGTCCTGCCAGAGTCTTTGACTGCGAGGAAGATGCCATTGCGGCTATTCTCGGCGGTAAGATCGTGGCAGGTGACGTTGTTGTCATCCGTTATGAAGGTCCGAAAGGCGGTCCCGGCATGCGTGAGATGCTGAATCCGACTTCTGCGATCGCAGGTATGGGTCTTGGTTCCAGTGTTGCCCTTATTACAGATGGCCGTTTCAGTGGTGCATCCAGAGGTGCGTCTATCGGTCATGTATCTCCGGAGGCAGCTGTGGGAGGTCCGATCGCTTTGGTGGAAGAAGGAGATATCATCTCCATCAATATCCCGGAGAACCGTCTGGATCTTAAAGTGAGTGAGAAAGTCCTTGCTGAGAGAAAAGCAAAATGGCAGCCCAGAGAGCCGAAGATCACGACCGGTTATCTGGCCCGCTATGCGGCAATGGTTACATCAGGAAACCGCGGCGCGATCCTTGAAATACCAAAGACAAAATAACTGGAGGAAGAAGAATGAAATTAACAGGTTCTCAGATCGTTGTGGAATGCCTGAAAGAACAGGGTGTGGATACCGTTTTTGGGTATCCGGGCGGTGCAATCCTGAATATTTATGATGAACTTTATAAACATGACAAGGAAATCCATCATATCCTGACTTCCCATGAACAGGGAGCTTCCCATGCGGCAGACGGTTATGCCAGAGCTACCGGAAAAGTGGGCGTCTGCATGGCGACCTCCGGTCCCGGTGCAACCAATCTGGTCACCGGTATCGCTACTGCCTATATGGATTCGGTTCCTGTCGTTGCGATCACTGCAAATGTGACAGTCCCTCTTCTCGGACGTGACAGCTTCCAGGAGATCGATATCACGGGTGTTACCATGCCCATTACCAAACACAATTTTATCGTGAAGAATGTTGCGGATCTGGCAGATACCCTGCGCCGTGCTTTCTTTATTGCCCAGGAGGGACGTCCCGGTCCTGTCCTGGTGGATATCCCCAAAGATGTAACGGCTGCAGAGACCGAATATACCAGGCAGGAGCCCTGGCCGGTCTTCCGCAGTACGGAATATATCAAAGAGGCAGATCTTGAAACGGCAGCAGAGATGATCAATAAGAGTGAGCGTCCCTTCCTGTATGTAGGGGGCGGAGCGGTGATATCAAATGCTTCGGAAGAGGTGAGCGCTCTGGCTCATAAGATCAATGCACCCGTGGGAGACAGCCTGATGGGAAAAGGTGCGTTTGACGGCAGAGATGAGCTCTACTGTGGTATGATCGGTATGCATGGAACCAAGGCTTCCAACTTTGGTGTGACGGACTGTGACCTTCTGATCGTCATCGGTGCCCGTTTCAGTGACCGTGTGGTAGGAAAAGTATCCAAATTTGCAGAAAATGCCAAAATCCTTCAGATCGATGTGGATGCGGCAGAGATCAATAAAAACGTGGTAGTAGATGCGTCTGTCATCGGTGATGTAAAAGAAGTGCTGAAACGTCTCCTTCCGAAAGTGGAAGGAAATGCCCATGAGGAATGGGTAAAACACATCGAGGGCTATAAGAATCAGTTTCCGCTGAAATACGATCCGGCAGGTCTGACTGCACCCTATGTAGTGAAAGAGCTTTACCGGATCACAGAAGGAAATGCCCTGATCGTCACAGAAGTCGGACAGCACCAGATGTGGGCTGCCCAGTATTATAAATATAAGGAGCCCCATCAGCTTTTGACCTCCGGCGGCCTTGGTACGATGGGATATGGTCTTGGAGCTGCGATCGGAGCAAAGGCCGGCCGCCCGGATAAAACGGTGATCAATATTGCCGGTGACGGCTGTTTCCGTATGAATATGAATGAGATCGCTACGGCTGCGAGATATAACATTCCTGTCATCGAGGTTGTCATCAACAATCATGTACTGGGAATGGTTCGCCAGTGGCAGACACTGTTCTACGGAAAGCGTTACTCGAATACAATCCTTAATGACAATGTGGATTTTGTCAAACTGGCAGAGGCCATGGGTGCTGTCGGTATCCGTGTGACAAAGAAAGAAGAACTGGAGCCTGCTGTGCGCAAAGCCATAGAGCTTGGCAGGCCTGTAGTGATCGACTGCATCATTGACAAGGATGACAAAGTATTCCCCATGGTTCCTGCCGGGGCTGCCATAGAGGAAGTTTTTGATCAGGATGATCTGAAATAAGAAACCCGAGAGAAAGTCTGTAAAAAAAAGCAGACTTTCTTTTTTTGTACGCGGAATAAGGACAAATGTAACTGCTGGAAAAATAAATGTTGACAATTCTTTCACAATGCGATACACTTTAATGAATTAAAGAGATAGATGACAAAATCAAAAATCAGTATCTTTAATAACAGATGACAGGATTAAGAGGAGGAAGCAAGTAGTGAAGAGAGTGTACAATTTTTCAGCGGGTCCGGCTTGTCTGCCGGAAGAAGTATTAAAAGAAGCTGCGGAGGAAATGCTGGATTACTGTGGTTCAGGAATGTCCGTGATGGAAATGAGTCATCGATCTTCGACTTTCGACCAGATCATAAAGACGGCGGAACAGGATTTAAGAGATCTGATGCAGATCCCTGATAATTACAAGGTGCTTTTTCTGCAGGGAGGTGCTTCCCAGCAGTTTGCCATGATCCCGATGAACCTGATGAAAAATAAGGTGGCTGATTATATTGTAACCGGCCAGTGGGCAAAGAAGGCATGGCAGGAAGCACAGAAATACGGAAAAGCAAATAAGATCGCCTCTTCAGAGGATAAGACGTTTTCTTATATTCCGGATTGCAGTGATCTTCCCATCAGCCCGGATGCAGATTACGTTTATATCTGTGAAAACAATACGATTTACGGAACAAAATTTAAAGAACTTCCGAATACCAAAGGAAAGACACTGGTGGCAGATGTGTCCTCCTGTTTCCTTTCTGAACCGGTGGATGTGACAAAATACGGGATCATCTACGGTGGTGTCCAGAAGAATATCGGACCGGCAGGTATGGTCATTGCAATCATCAGAGAAGATCTGATCACGGAGGACGTTCTTCCGGGAACTCCGACCATGCTGACTTATAAGACGCATGCGGATGCAGATTCCCTTTACAATACACCGAACTGCTACTGCATTTATATGTGCGGCAAGGTTTTCAAATGGCTGAAAAAGAACGGCGGTCTTGCTGCCATGAAAGAAAAGAATGAGAAAAAAGCAGCGATCCTTTATGATTATCTGGATCAGAGCCGTCTCTTCCATGGTACGGTGGAAAAGAAAGACCGTTCTCTTATGAATGTTCCTTTTGTGACAGGGGATAAAGAGCTGGATGCCAGATTTGTCAAAGAAGCAGAGGCAGCAGGCTTTGTAAACCTGAAGGGTCACAGAACGGTAGGCGGTATGCGGGCCAGCATTTACAATGCCATGCCGCTGGAAGGAGTGGAAGCTCTGGTGGCATTTATGAAGAAGTTTGAGGAGGAGAATCTGTAATGTTTAAATATACCTGTCTGAATGC
>CAKRQP010000143.1:0-5932 GCA_934393555.1 uncultured Lachnospiraceae bacterium | reverse complement strand
CGCTATCTGCTGGAAGAGCTGACTGCTCTCGGATTTACCAGAAAATATACGGGAGAGTTTTTCCATGAATTTGTAACCATCTGTCCCTGCGATGCAGCTGTTCTCTCGGAAAAACTGGCTGCACACGGATATTTATCAGGACTTGTGACCGGACAGACAGAAATGCTCTGGTGCACTACGGAAATGAATACGAAATCTGAGATCGATGGTCTGATCGCTGTGATAAAGGAGGTGCTTGCATGAAACTGATATTTGAAATGGGGGCACCCGGAAGAGGCTGCGACCTGATCCCGCCCTGTACAACCCCTGAAGTAACTGTCAAAGTACCGATGCGTAAAAAAGCACCGCATCTCCCGGAGGTATCCGAAACAGAACTCAGCCGCCATTATACCGATCTGGCAAAACAGACCCATGGAGTCAACGATGGTTTTTATCCATTAGGCTCCTGTACCATGAAATACAATCCGAAGATCAATGATGCTGCTTCTCTTCTCCCCGGATTTACCAACATCCATCCTTTGCAGGATACGAAGGATATCCAGGGCTGTCTGGAAGTACTCTCTTCCATTGAGAAAGCATTGTGTGAGATCACCGGAATGCAGGCATGTACATTTCAGCCGGCAGCCGGTGCCCATGGTGAGTTTACCGGTCTTCTTCTGATCAAAGCATGGCACAACAGCCGCGGCGACAGCAAACGGACAAAGATCATCGTTCCGGATTCTGCCCACGGCACCAACCCTGCCAGTGCTGCCATGGCTGATTTTGATGTGGTCAATATCGCTTCCGATGAGCATGGCTGCGTAGATCTGGAGGCATTAAAAGCCGCTGTCGGCGATGACACGGCCGGACTGATGCTCACAAACCCGAACACCGTTGGTCTGTTTGATCCAAATATCGCAGAGATCACACGGATCGTTCATGAAGCCGGCGGCTTATGCTATTACGACGGAGCAAACTTAAACGCAGTTATGGGCATTACCCGTCCCGGTGACATGGGCTTTGATGTCATGCATCTGAATCTGCATAAAACCTTTTCCACTCCTCACGGTGGAGGCGGACCGGGAAGCGGACCTGTTGCCTGCAAAGATTTTCTGGCACCCTTCCTTCCGGGACTTCGTATTGACAAACAGACAGACGGCACTTTCACAGAAGAGACCGCTGCTCATACCATTGGAAATGTACGCAGCTTCTCTTCCAATTTCCTGGTTGTTGTCCGCGCCTTCTGCTATATCCTGACCCTTGGCCGGGAAGGTATTCCGGAAGCATCCACTACTGCAGTGCTGAACGCAAACTATATGATGCACAAACTGGCCGGCCACTACAAGATGGCATACGACCACACCTGCATGCATGAGTTTGTCATGACACTGGAACAGGAAAAACATGAGCGGAATGTCTCAGCCCTTGATATCGCCAAGGCCCTGCTGGATCACGGTATCCATCCGCCCACCATGTACTTCCCGCTGATCGTCCATGAAGCCTTGATGATCGAGCCTACAGAAACCGAGAGCAGGGAGACACTGGATGAAGCGGTACAGATCTTCCTGGATGTACTGGCAGAGTCCGAAGCTCATCCGGAAAAAATGCACGGATATCCCTTTGAAACACCCGTCCGCAGGTTAGACGAAGTCGGCGCTGCACGAAAACCTGTGGTACGTTATCTCTATAACCCCGAATAATCTATAACTGGAGGAAGCCACGATGATACAAACTCTGACCACATATGAAAGCATGACGACCGATCCTTACCAAAATCTTGCCGTGGAAGAATACCTTACCTTTCATGCAGAGCCCGGGGAATGCATTTTATACTTATGGCAAAACGCACATACCGTTGTGATCGGGCGAAATCAGAATTGCTGGAAGGAGTGCCGTGTATCGGAACTGGAAGCAGACGGCGGACATCTGGTCCGCCGCCTCTCCGGCGGTGGAGCCGTCTACCATGATCTCGGAAATCTGAATTTTACCTTCTGTATGCGCAAAGAAGATGCAGATGTGGAGCGCCAGCTCCAGGTGATCATAGAAGCGGTGGCTTCCTTTGGACTGACCGCTGAGAAGACCGGGCGAAACGATGTGGCGATCAACGGGCAGAAGTTTTCCGGAAATGCATTTTTTGACTCCAAAGGATGTTATTACCATCATGGAACGCTGCTGCTGAATGTGGATACCGCTTCCATGTCCCGTTTTCTGAATCCTTCCAAAGCGAAATTACAGTCAAAAGGTGTAGACTCCGTCCGCTCCCGGGTGGTAAATCTGTCTTCGCTTTGTCCTGAGATCACGGTTGACACCATGAAGCAGGCTATGTTTACCGCATTTTCCAGGGTATACGGCTTGCCTGCCGTACCTCTGTGTGCAGACCGTCTGGAACAGACTGCCATTCAGGACGGCAGAGAACGTTTTTCCTCTGAACGTTGGAAATACGGACCAAAGATCCCGTTTACCAACCGGCTGGAACAACGTTTTTCATGGGGCGAGGTCAATCTTGACCTTCATGTAAATGAAGGGATGATCACCGAAGCACTGCTTTCTTCCGATTCCATGGAAGCAGACTGGTTTTCTGATATTGGTACGGAATTTCAGGGTCTCCCCTATCGTACTGATATTCTTTGCAAAGCATTAGACCGTTCACTGGAACAACATCAGGTTCCGGAAAATATCCGCGCGGATCTGTGTCGGATGGTACAAGAACAAATTTAACGAAAAGGAGAGAATTGATCCATGGCAGAACTGACAACAACTATTTATGACCTGACTGTCATCGGTGCCGGTCCAGGCGGATATGAAGCAGCTCTGGAAGCAGCAAAGCTTGGTCTTCGCACCGCTCTGATCGAAAAGGATTCTCTGGGAGGGACCTGCCTGAACCGGGGATGTATCCCTACCAAAACATTGCTCCATTCTTCAGAACTCTATACAAAGATCTGCGATGCAGAACGTTTCGGTATCTCTGCAGAGCATGTCCTGCCCGATCTGTCCAAAATCCAGACGCACAAGCAGACGACCATCACCACTCTGCAAAAGGGCATTGCCGCTCTTCTGAAAGCTGCAAAAGTTACGGTTTATCAGGGACTGGGAACCGTCATTGATACAGGCACAGATGCTTCCGGCAATGAAGGGATCAAGCAGGTACAGATCACATCCGATGGAGCAGATCCTGTTATCATCAAGACTCGCCAGATCCTGCTGGCATCCGGCAGTGTTCCTTCTGTTCCGCCGATCCCAGGACATGATCTGCCCGGTGTGATGACCAGTGACGAACTGCTCTCCTGGGATCAGGAACCGTTTTCTTCTCTGCTGATCATCGGCGGCGGTGTGATCGGTGTGGAATTTGCCGGAATCTGGCAGGCACTTGGAACGAAGGTTACGATCCTGGAGGCCCTTCCTTCTTTGATCGCCAACATGGACAAGGAACTGGGACAGAGCCTGAAGCAGTCTCTGAAGAAAAAAGGTGCCGATATCCATACCGGTGCCAAGGTACAGTCTCTGGAAGCTGCCGATGATGGCATCTTATGTACTTACACGGAAAAAGACACAGTCTGCACCTGTACCGCACAGGCAGTCCTGATCGCTACCGGTCGAAAACCTTATACGGATGGTCTGTTCGCTGACGGTCTTGCTCCTTCCATGGAACGTGGCCGTATCCTGACAGACGAACATTTTCAGACCAACATTCCCGGCATCTATGCCATCGGCGATGTAAATGGAAAACTGCAGCTGGCACATGCTGCCACCGCTCAGGGTTTTCATGCGGTCCATCGTATCGCTGCGGCATTATCCGCTGATTCCGCCGGAAAGAACGGCTCCTGTGTGGGCGATCCGGTTCTTGACCTCGTTCCGTCCTGTATCTATGCCTCTCCGGAGATCGCTTCGGTAGGTCTGACACTGGATCAGGCGAAAGAACAGGGACTTGCTGCCAAAAGCCACAAGATCCTGAGTTCTGCCAATGGAAAATCCGTATTGTCCCTGCAGGAACGCGGTTTTATGAAAGTGATCTATCTGGAAGAAACCCATGTGATCATCGGTGCACAGCTTCTCTGTGCCAGAGCCACGGATATGATCAGTGAATTTGCGGTTGCCATTGCCCAAAAGCTCACTCTGGAAGAAATGGCTTCTGTGATCCGTCCTCATCCCTCATTCAGTGAGATGATCACTCAGGTCACAACTTTGTAATGAAAACGAGCGGCTGTTTTGCAAAACGGCCGCTCGAAAACGTATTCTCATCTCTTTTATCTGTTGCCGGCTTCCAGCAATGCCTGTTTCAATTCATCTTCGATCCTGGCAAGTTCCTCCTGTGCCTCTGCACGGCGTTTCGATCCTTCTTCATGGATCTTCACTACTTCATTGATCGACAGAATGATATCTGCATTTACTTTTCGAAGAGTTTCCACATCCACGATCCCTCTTTCGGAAGCCAGAGCAGCATCAATGGCTCCCTGCTTCAATGTTTCGGCATTTCGTCTGAACATCTCATTTGTCATCTCATCAACTGCACTCTGCGCATTGAGAGCCCGTGTCGTATGCTCAATCCCTAATGCCAGTACCATCTGGTTTCTCCACAAAGGAATCGTATTGATCACATCGGAACGAAGCTTATCGACCACCTGCTGATCCGCATTCTGAAGCATCCTGATCTGCGGAGCCATCTGGATCGATACCAGCCTTGTGGTCTCAAGATCAAAAATCCTCTTTTCAAATCGTCTGCAGGCATCTTCATAATCCCTGTACAACTGGATATCCAGCTGGTCCTGCGTTGCATCCGCCTTGCTTCTCCGTTCCGTCAGTTTCGTGTTTCTTGCGATTTCAAGTGCTTTCTTGCCAGCGATGATATACATGGTCAGTTCTTTATAGAATTCCAGGTTCTTATCATACATCTGATCAAATACATAGACGTCTTTTGTCAGAACCTGCTGGTGTCTCTTCAGATCTTTCTCGATTTTCTTGATATTCGTTTCCGCACTTTCATAATTAGCGATCAGATAAGTGACCTTCTGCTTTCCTTTTTTGAAAAAATCAAACAGTCCTTTTTTCTGCGGGGCAACGGTACTGTTGATCGCAGCTCTGAGTTCACGCAGGCTGTCTCCTACTTCACCAAACTCCTTTGTTTTTACCGTTCCGGTGATCGATGCGGAAAACGTGGAAATACTTTTCTGTGCGCCGGCACCGTAGGAATTGACCATTTTAACATTTGAAACATCGATCTGTTTTACAAAGGCATCCACCTGCCGCTTCTCTTCCTCTGAAAGCATGGATTCATCCACAGCCCCTGCCGAAGCTGCCTTTTTCTCTTCCTCCTCCGGACTTTCTTCCTTTTCTAATGACGGCTCCATAAAGGAGAAATCGATTTTCCTTTCCTCTGGATCAAGAGTCAGTTCCGGAGCTTTTACACTGCCTGCCTCCTGTCCTATTGCAGCTGCTGTTTTTTCTGTATCGCTCATGATTTTTCCTCCCATATTAAGATGTTGGGGTCAAAAGGTCTTTTACCCCAACGGATGCCTACGAATTGCTCCGCTGCAAAGCAGCTCCCGCAATTCTACAAACATTCGAAATCCGCTGATTTACTGCGTAAATCGCTACTTTCTCATGTTTGGCGGGTCCCAAGTTCAAAAGCCTTATCATGCAAGCATGAACGGCTTTTTGACCTTTTGACCCTGGCATCATATTAATTGAGTTTGAATTCCGGATCCACATATCCGTCCTGACTCATCAGACTCTCCAGCGCTTTTGCCTTCGCTTTGATCTCTATGGATGCAAACTGATAGATCTCATCGATTTTGTCGTTTATCGCCAGGATCAGTTTTTTTACGACATCCATGATCTCATCCTCTGTCTCACTCACGATATCCGCTCCGACGCCTGCTTCCAGATACTCCAGATAGGCAGACGTCAGCTGTAAGGCCTCAGGAATATAATAATCGTAAAACGCTTCCAGATCTGC
>CAKRQP010000142.1:0-5934 GCA_934393555.1 uncultured Lachnospiraceae bacterium | reverse complement strand
ACCGGTTCGTCAATGCGTTCCAGATCACGCAGATTGACCTGTGACCGGAGAATACCCATCTGTACGAAAAGATTTCCTTTGGCATCCGGCAGGGTGCTGACGGTTCCTTTGAGGTTCAGACTCAGGACTTTTACACTGTCACCGACACGGAGTTCTTTGGGATTGATGGTCTTTTTGGCTTTGACGGGAGCCTTTTTCGCCATGTTTTTCTCTGTGGCGTTCATTTTTTCACGGAGACGGGTCCGTTCCCGTTCCATGTCGCTGATGGAAACGCCGGCGGCTTTGCCGTATTTGTTGAAATTCTTGATCGTTTCATCGGCATATTCCTTGGCTTCCCGCAGGATGGCGTGGGCCTTTTCATTGGCTTCGGCGAGGATACGCTCTCTGGAAGAATCCAGACGTTCCTGTTTCTGCTCCAGCTGGGCCTTGAGGGAAGCTGCTTCGGCTTTGTAACGGGCCAGCTCTTCCTGCTCCTTTTCAATGGTGATCCGGCTGTGCTCCAGATCGCTTAAAAGATCCTCGAAGCTTTCATCCTGTTCACTGATCCGGCTTTTTGCATCTTCGATGATATGCTCCGGCAGACCGAGTTTTCCGGAGATGGCAAAGGCGTTACTCTTTCCGGGAACACCGATGAGGAGACGGTACGTAGGACGTAAGGTTTCCAGGCTGAATTCGCAGCAGCCGTTTTCCACACCGGGAGTGGTGAGGGCAAAGACCTTTAACTCACTGTAATGGGTGGTAGCCATGGTGCAGGTTCCCCGGCTGTGAAGCTCGTTTAAAATGGCAATGGCAAGAGCCGCTCCTTCTGTAGGGTCAGTACCGGCGCCGAGCTCATCAAAAAGCACCAGAGAACGGTCTGTCGCTTCCTTCAGGATAGACACGGTATGTGTCATATGGGAAGAGAAGGTACTCAAAGACTGCTCAATGCTCTGTTCATCTCCGATATCTGCAAAGACCTCATCAAAAACAGAGAGTTCGGAATGGTCAAAAGCAGGGATATGAAGACCGGCCTGTCCCATAAGCGTGAAGAGACCGACGGTTTTTAAGGAAACGGTCTTACCACCGGTATTGGGGCCGGTGATGACCAGCAGCCGGAAGTCTTTTCCCATCCAGATATCAATGGGAACAACATTCTTTTTATCCAGCAGAGGGTGGCGGCCTTTTTTGATGTTGATATGACCTTTCTCATTAAAAACGGGTTCCGTTCCGTTATAGGATTTACTCAGCATGGCCCGGGCGAAAATGAAATCCAGGCGGGTCAGGATCCGGAAATTGTCTGCGATATTTTCGTTTTCAGCAGCAGCGGCGTTGCTGAGCTCTGCAAGAACTGCTTCAATGGCTTTTTGTTCCTGAAGCTCCAGTTCCCGCAGCTCATTGTTGAGTTTGACAATGGCCATGGGCTCAATGAAAAGGGTAGAACCGGTAGAGGACTGGTCATGGATCATGCCTGGTACCTGACCTTTGTATTCTGCTTTGACCGGAACGCAGTAGCGGCCGTTTCTCATGGTGATCACGGCATCCTGAAGATAGCTTCTTGAGGAACCGTTGACCAGAGATGCCAGCTGTGTGTGGACCCGGTCATTGGTCTGGCGGATGGAGCGGCGGATCTTGGAAAGAGCCGGGCTTGCATCGTCTGCGATCTCATCCTCGGACAGGATACAGCGGTAGATCTCATTGTAGAGACCGGACAGCGGCTGAAGACCGTCAAACATGTCATCCAGGGAATCTTTTTCACGGTCGGAATTTTCCAACCGGCCAAAAGATTTCACCCGTGAGGTAGTCTCCAGAAGCTTCGCGATCCGGAGAAGCTCCAGTGTGCTTAAGGAACCGCCGATCTCCAGGCGCTTCAGAGAGCCGCGGACGTCCTGGACGCCGGAAAAAGAGATACTTCCCCGCTGATAGATGCGGCTTAAGGCATCGGAGGTCTGTTTCTGGGCTGCTTCGATCTCCGTAATATCGGAAGACGGCTTTAAATTCCGGCAGAGCTCTTTTCCAATGGAAGAGCCGGCCAGTTCTGTAAGCCGGTCGATGATCTTTGTATATTCCAGGGTTCGTAATGCTTTTTCGTTCATGATAAATCTCCATTCTGAAAACTAGTAACGATCCAGAATCCATCTCGATGCGGCTGTCTGCCAAATAGATTTTCGGCAAAAAGTGTTCATTCATGCAGGGATGCTCACAATTTCTGTCGGGTTCTGAACAGTTACAGAAAAAATAACAGGAAGTTACCTTCATTCTATCCTATATTCCCCGGATTGCAAAGAACAAATTCATAAAATGTTCATATCTTTCTGGTAAACTGTTTACGAAATATGCGCTGACTTTTGACGGAGGACTTGTAAATATGTCAGAAGAGGAAAAGAAAAAAGATGTTTTTATCCAGGAACAGATCAGAAAAAAACCTTTTTACAGGCGAAAGAGTTTTCTGCGGACCGTACGGGGAGCCGTAGCCATTGTGCTTCTGGGTGTTTCTGCCGGAGGAACTTTTGCGCTTGTTCAGCCTTTTGCATTGCAATATAGGAAAGAAAAGGATAAAATGGTCGTTGTGGGCAGTGAAACAGAAAGAGAGACTGCCGCTGCAGAAAAAGTGACGGAAACAGCGGCCCGGGAACAGGATCTTGGTAATTATGAGCGATTTTATATAAAAATGGCAGCTGTCGCAGATGAAACAAAAAAATCCATTGTTACGCTTACGGGAGTCACCAGTGAGCTGGATCTTTTTAACGACATCAGAGAGAGCAGCCGCAGTGTGGCAGGTGTCATTATCAGTAAGACAGACAAGGACCTTCTGATCCTCACAGAGAAGGATACCATTGACGATACAGACAGTATCAAGGTTACCTTTGAAGATGGAACTCTGGCAGACGGCTGGATCCAGGATTCGGATGAGATTTCCGATCTGGCTGTGGTGAAGGTTTTGTCCAAAGACCTCAGTGAAGAAACGGCTGCTTATGTGGAAGCGGCAAATTTTGCGGATTCCGGAGAAACGAAGATCGGGGATCCCATCATAGCCCTGAGTGTCGGCTATGTTTCTTTTGGCATGGTAACGTCACAGCCCTATCTTTCTCTCTGTGATGGCAGTTACCGGCGGATCAATACGGATATCATCGGAAAAAATGAGGATGGCGGTGTCCTTATCAATCTGGAAGGAAAGATCATAGGTGTTCTGGGTCCCGATATAAAAGAAGGAGATTCTTCTACTTTAAATGGAGTGGAAATCTGGGAGATCGGAAATCTGGTCAATGCTCTTGCAAATAAGACCACCCTCCCCTATCTGGGGATCACCGGAAAAAATGTGACAGATGCTCTGGCAAAAGAGCTTGGTATGCCGAAAGGCATCATTGTCATTCAGACGGAGGAGGGTTCTCCTGCCATGAAAAACGGGATTCAGCCAACCGATGTGATCACTGCGCTTGACGACAGCTCCGTGGAAAGTGTACAGGATTACATGAGTATCCTGCGGAAGAAAAAGCCGGGAGATACCATTTCTGTAAATCTTTGGCGGAAATGGAAAAATGATTACAAAGAGACAAAGATAACTATTACACTGGCAAAACGCTGAGAGATGGCGTGTTGTATAGAAAGGAAAAAGAATGAAGTATATTGAAACACTGCGGGAAGGTGAAAAGTTAGGAGACATTTATCTCTGTAAATCCAGACAGTCCGCCCTTACCAAAAGCGGAAAGGCTTATGAAAATGTGATCCTTCAGGATAAGACAGGTACACTGGATGCCAAGATCTGGGATCCGGCTTCTCCGGGGATCGGCGATTTTGACGCTCTGGATTACGTCTATGTGGTGGGAGATGTGACAAGCTTTCAGGGTTCCCTGCAGCTTTCTATCAAACGGGCGACCCGTGCGGACGAGGGAGAGTATGATCCGGCAGATTATCTTCCTATGAGCCGGAAAGATATCGAAGAGATGTATCAGGAACTGATGAAATATATGAGAAAGATCAAAAATCCGTTTCTTCTGAAGCTGGCTGAGAGCTTTTTTGTGGAAAACGAAGCGTTTATCCGCCTTTTTAAAAACCATTCCGCAGCAAAAAGTGTGCATCATGGCTTTGTGGGAGGCCTTCTGGAGCATACCTTGAGTGTAGTGAAGCTCTGTGATTTTTATGCGGCTCAGTATGATTATCTGAACCGTGACCTTCTGATCACGGCAGCCATGTTCCATGACATCGGAAAGACCAAAGAGCTTTCTGCGTTTCCGGCCAATGACTATACGGATGACGGACAGCTTTTAGGACATATCGTGATCGGTGTGGAGCTGGTTGGTCTTGGGATCCGCCGGATTCCGGATTTCCCGAAACGTCTTGCCAGTGAACTCAAGCATTGTATCGTGGCACATCACGGGGAGCTGGAGTATGGTTCTCCGAAGAAACCGGCACTGGCAGAGGCAGCAGCACTGAATTTTGCGGACAATACGGATGCACGGATGGAAACCTTCCGTGAGATCCTCACGGGTACTGCCACTACAGATGAGTGGCTGGGATACAACCGTTTCGTAGACTCCAATGTGAGGAGGACCACAGAATTTTGAAAAAAGATGATTTGATCGAAGTTACGATAGAAGATCTGAGTGAAGACGGGACCGGGATCGGAAAATACGATGGAATGATATTCTTTATCAAAGATGCAGTCATCGGTGACCGGGTCCGTGCCAAGATCATGAAGCTGAAAAAAACTTACGGTTTTGCCCGTCTGATGGAGGTTTTGACTCCTTCCGCAGACCGTGTGACTCCGCTCTGTCCGGTAGCCCGCCAGTGTGGCGGCTGCCAGATTCAGGCTATGAGTTATGAAGCCCAGCTGGCTTTCAAAACCAGAAAAGTAGAAAACAATCTCAGACGGATCGGTAAATTTGAAGAGATTCCAATGGAAACCATCATTGGCATGGAGGAGCCTTTCCATTATCGGAATAAGGCTCAGTTTCCTTTTGGAAAGAACCGGGACGGAAAGACAGTCACAGGTTTTTATGCCGGCCGTACCCACAGCATCATTGAGAACACCAGCTGCTATCTGGGAAAAGAAGTCAACGAAACGATTCTTCGGAAGATCCTGATCTGGATGAATGCTTATTTTGTGGATCCGTATGATGAAGCCACGGGAACAGGCCTGGTACGTCATTGTCTGATCCGCAGCGGATTCCGCACCGGAGAGATCATGGTCTGTCTTGTCATCAATGGCAGCAAGATCGTAGGGGGAGATGCACTGGTGGATTCTCTCAAGACCATTCCAGGAATGACCAGTATTTCTCTCAATGTAAACCGGGAAAAAACCAATGTGATCCTGGGAAGAGAAATCATCAATCTCTGGGGCCGTCCTTACATTGAAGACTATATCGGAGAGGTAAAATATCAGATCTCACCGCTTTCCTTTTTCCAGGTAAATCCCGTTCAGACGGAGCGGCTTTATGGAAAAGCCCTGGAATATGCAGGACTGACCGGAGAAGAGACCGTATGGGATCTTTATTGTGGGATTGGCACCATTTCTCTTTTTCTGGCACAGAAGGCAAAGAAGGTCTACGGTGTGGAAATTATCCCGGATGCCATAGAAGACGCCCGCAGAAACGCAGCATTAAACGGCTTTGCCAATGCGGAATTCTATGTGGGAAAAGCAGAGGAAGTGCTTCCTGAAAAATATGAAAAAGAGGGAATTCAGGCAGATGTCATCGTAGTGGATCCGCCCAGGAAAGGCTGCGATGAAGCCCTCCTTTCCACCATGGTAAAAATGCAGCCGGAACGGATCGTTTACGTCAGCTGCGACAGCGCCACCCTGGCACGCGATCTTCGCTATCTCTGCGACCACGGCTATGCCCTCCAACGCGTCTGCCCGGCAGATATGTTTCCGCAGACGGTGCATGTGGAAGTCGTGTGTTGTCTACATCGGGTGAATTCGTAGAAGTGCTGAATTTCAGGCACTTTGCGAGGTATATG
>CAKRQP010000141.1:0-5964 GCA_934393555.1 uncultured Lachnospiraceae bacterium | reverse complement strand
CGAATGCAGCGAGAGCGCATGCAATGCGCGGGTCTGTGGCCTGTTGTTTTGAACGTTCTGAACAGTTACACTTTTTAGCAGTGAAAGCGGACCGGAAAGGTCCGCATGACAGATAGGAGCCAAAACAGAATGAATTTACTTACAATAGAAAATCTTTCCAAAGTATTTACCGAGAGACAGATTTTTGACCATGCAGATTTTTCTGTCAACGAAGGAGAAAAGATTGGTGTCATCGGTGTCAACGGAACCGGAAAAAGTACCCTTCTTAAGATCATTGCAGGCCTGGAGGAGCCGGATGAAGGAAAGGTGACGCTTGGAAACAACCTGGTTCTTGGATATCTTCCGCAGAAACCGGAGTTTGAGGAAGGCATGACTGTCCTTCAGGCAGCTTTGGCAGGAAACAGAAATAAGATCAACGAGTGGAGCATTGAAAGTGAAGCGAAGACGATGCTCCAATCTCTTGGCATTGATGAATTTGAAAAACTGGTGTGTCGTCTTTCCGGTGGTCAGAAGAAACGGGTGGCACTGGCCAATGTTCTTTTAAAGGAGCCGGATATCCTGATCCTTGACGAGCCGACCAACCATCTGGATGGCCAGATGGCTCAGTGGCTGGAGGATTTTCTCATCCGTTTCCGCGGCGCTCTGGTGATGGTGACGCATGACCGTTATTTTCTGGATCGTGTAGCGACCAGGATCGTGGAAGTGGATCAGGGAAAAATCTACAGTTATCCAGGCAGCTACTCGGAGTTTGTCCGTTTAAAAGAAGAACGTCAGAACATGGAGATTGCTACGGAGCGGAAACGCCGGAGCATCCTTCGAAAAGAGCTGGAATGGCTGATGCGGGGGGCAAGAGCCCGTTCTACCAAACAGAAAGCCCATATCCAGCGGATCGAAGCCATGCAGGAAAAAGAGGGACCGCAGGAAGAAGGTCAGGTACAGATGAGTTCTTTGAGTTCACGGCTTGGCAGAAAGACCGTGGAGGTCGAAGGACTTTCAAAAGCCTATGGCGACCATCTTCTGATCCGGGATTTCTCCTATATCTTTCTGAAAGGAGACAGAGTCGGGATCACAGGCTGCAATGGCTGCGGGAAGAGCACGCTGTTAAAAATGATCGTGGGAGAGGTGGAGCCGGATGCCGGAAGCATCGAGATCGGTCAGACCGTAAAGATCGGTTATTTTTCACAGGAGAGTGAATCTCTGGATGACTCCATGCGTGTCATTGATTATATCAAGGAAGCCGGAGAATACGTTCAGACTACGGATGGAACCATTACAGCGGCCCAGATGCTGGAACGCTTTCTTTTTGACGGGACCATGCAGTGGAGTCTCATTGGAAAACTTTCCGGAGGAGAGAAACGGAGGCTGTACCTGCTTCGTATCCTTATGACAGCTCCCAATGTACTGATCCTGGATGAGCCTACCAATGATCTGGATATCCGGACATTGACGATCCTTGAGGATTATCTTGACGGTTTTGACGGGATCGTGATCACGGTATCGCATGACCGGTACTTTCTGGACCGTGTGGTACGGCGGATGTTTGCTTTTGAAGACAATGGAAACGTGCGTCAGTATGAGGGTGGTTTTTCTGATTATCAGGCAGCTTCAGCAGCAAGAATGGAAGAAAGCGGAAGTCAGCAGAGGGCAGAGGAAACAGAGGTTTTCAAAGAAAAGACAGAAAAGCCAAGAACCAGAAAACTGAAATTCACTTATAATGAAGAGAAGGAATATGCAGTCATTGACGGGGAAATTGAGAATCTGGAGAATAAGATCAAAGAACTGGATCAGGAGATCGTCCGGAATGCAACAGATTATCCGAAACTGAACGCTCTTACCAAAGAAAAGGAAGAGACAGAAGAAAAACTGATGGAGAAGATGGAACGCTGGGAGTATCTGACCGAGCTTGCGGAACGGATCGAACAGGAACGGGGGAAATGACGATGGAAAAACAATGGATAACAGAGCCGGGGGACTGGACAAAAGCCGGAGTGACGAAAAACGGCCAGGGTGTCAATTTTACCCTGGAACTTCCGGAAGAAGAGACGGCGGAGCTTCTTCTCTTCCGGAAAGGAGTACAGGAGCCGGAGGCAGTGATCCCAATGGGAGAAAAAGTGATGGGAGATCTTTGTTCTGTCTTCCTGAAGGGATTTCGTCCGGAACGTTATGAATATGCTTATCGGATAAAAGATGAGGTATTTGTCGACCCAAGGGCAGAAAGGGTTCTCGGGCGAAAGCATTTCGGAGAATGGGATCCGGAAACAGGCAGTCCTGTGCTTCGCGGCGGTTTTTCTTTTGATCGTTATGACTGGGGAAATGACAGGCATCCCGGACTGCCCTACGAGGAAGGGATCCTGTATCATCTTCATGTCCGAGGTTTTACAAAAAATCCGGATTCCAAAGTGCGCCACAAGGGAACCTTTATGGGAGTGGCAGAAAAAATCCCCTACCTGAAAGAACTGGGGGTCAATCAGCTTCTTCTGATGCCCATTTATGATTTTGATGAGCGGATCCTGCCGGAAAAAGAAAAAAATCTTCCCTATCAGAAGAACGGACAGGAAGCGAAGCGGAATTACTGGGGCTATGGAAAGTCTCGTTATTTTGCACCGAAGAGTACGTATGCGGTGAAGGATCCGGTAAAGGAATGCAAGGATCTGGTGAAAGCGCTTCATGCGGAAGGGATCGAAGTGCTTATGGAGATTTATTTCCCGGAAGGAACGCAGGAACGTCTGATCTTTGACTGTCTGAAGCATTGGGTGCAGGAGTATCATGTGGATGGTTTCTATCTTATGGGTGATGCCTCTATGAACCGGTTCCTTGCAAGGGATCCCATGTTTGCCGGAACCAAGCTTCTTTCTTCCTGGTTTGATACGGAGAATATTTACGGAAGAAAAAAAATACCTGCTTTCCGGAATCTGGCCGAGCATAACGATGGTTTTCTTGTGGATGCCCGCCGTTTCCTTAAGGGTGACGAGGATCAGCTTCCGGCTTTTATCCGGCGAGTACGGAAAAATTCCGACAGATGTGCAGTCATTAACTATATCACGCACCATGATGGTTTTACTCTGATGGATCTGGTTTCTTATGAGGAGCGTCATAATGAAGCCAACGGTGAAGGCGGGCAGGACGGACCGGCCTATAATTTCAGCTGGAACTGCGGCGCAGAAGGACCCAGCCGGAAGAAGAAGGTTCAGGAGCTACGTCTTCAGCAGATGAAAAATGCGTTTCTGCTCCTGCTTTTTTCACAGGGAACTCCCATGATCCTGGCGGGAGATGAGTTTGGAAACAGCCAGAGGGGAAATAACAATCCTTACTGTCAGGATAATGAGATTTCCTGGCTGGAATGGAACGGCCTGAAAAAACAGGCGGAATTGTTTGCTTTTGTGAAAACAGCCATTGCTTTTCGGAAATCACATCCGCTCCTTCATCAGGCCAGAGAACTTCAGGGAACAAGCGGTTCCAGTCTTGGATATCCGGATGTCTCCTGTCACGGCAGGCAGGCCTGGTACGAAAATTTTGAAGCTGCCAGCCGTCATTTTGGAATGATGTACTGCGGACAGGAAGCAAAAGAGGGAACATATCTTTATGTGGCGTATAACCTTCACTGGAATGAGCAGGATTTTGCATTGCCCAGGCTTCCGGATGGCTTATCCTGGCAGCTCGTTTTTGACACCGAAGATGGTATTCCATCATCGGAAAAAGAGATCAGGTGGATCGATCAGAAGTCCTTTAAGGTACCGCCCAGAAGCATTCTGGTTCTTGAGGGAAGGAAGTAAAAAGAAATGGAATTTCATGCGATCAGACATTTTAAAACCATTACTTATCATAAGATCCTTGTAGCTGAAGGCTGCTTTCGGGTGGGGCTGTACCGTCAGGGACTTCTCCATGATATGAGCAAATATTCTCCGACCGAGTTCCTGGTTGGCTGCAGGTATTATCAGGGGTTTCAGAGCCCCAACAATGCAGAACGGCTGACCAGAGGGTATTCTTCTGCATGGCTTCATCACAAGGGGAGAAACAAACATCACTTTGAATACTGGACCGATTACAGCATCCGTAAGCCGGGTCATCCGATCGAAGGAATGCGGATGCCGCGACGCTATGTGGCCGAGATGCTGATGGACCGGATCGCTGCGTCCAAGGTTTACAACGGAGAAAACTATACGGATCATGATCCTCTGGAATATTTTCTGAAAGGGAAAGCCCACTACATGCTTCATCCGAAGACAGAGCGGGAGATCGAGGGTCTTCTCCGGATGCTGGATCAGCGGGGAGAGGAATATCTTTACGGCTATGTGAAGAATGTCTATCTGGCTCCGCTTCACCGGGATTTCAGGAAACTGCTTCCGAAGAAAAAACGAAAACAGGCATAAAAGTACCCCGGTTCCGGGAGAGGCAGACGGATCTGTCCTGACGGAGCCGGGGTGTTTTTTCGTGAAAAGTGATCTATTCCGGATAAACGAGACGATCCGGGGTGATCGGATAGAGGACATGATCCAAAAAGCGTTTGGCAAGATAATTTGCCATGCCAAGGTTCATATCCAGATAGTTGCCGCAGTCTTTGGCAGAAGCACCCGGAACCTCACCCTGGTAATCGCGGATGAACTCGAACATTTCCTTTATCAGGGGAAGGATCTCTTCAGAAGAGTGATCTCCGATGAGAAGAAGATAGAAACCGGTGCGGCAGCCCATGGGACCGAAATAAAGGACGCTGGATTTCCAGGTCTCATGGTTTCTTAAGAAGGTGGCGCCCAGATGCTCAATGGTATGTACTTCCGCAGTGTTCATGACGGGCTCCTCGTTGGGGCTGGTCATGCGGATATCAAAGGTGGTGACGGGAGTTTCTCCTGCCAGATCTTTTCTTGATACATAGATTCCGGGCTGGAGCAGGATGTGGTTTATGGTGAAGCTTGTGATTTTTTCCATGAAAAATCTCCTTTCCTTAATTGGACGGTTTATGATTCTATTTTAGTAACTGTTCAGGACGCTCAAAACAACAGGCCACAGGTCTACGCGCTGCTGTTCTGAACTGTTACCTATTTTATCAGAAAACAGAGCAGCAGACAACCTTGACTTTGCTCATGGGCAGTGTTAAGATGATTGCAGAATTGCTCTAAGTAGCAAAGATAAGCAGGAGGTTTTACAAACATGAGTTACGATAAGCTGAATGAGAAAATCATGGAGATGCAGGAGGAGATCATCAAAGCCGTACAGGGCTGCGTACAGATCGACAGTGTAAAGACTGCTCCGGAAGAGGGTGCTCCTTATGGAAAAGGCTGCCGTGAAGCTCTGGATTATGCATTGAAGCTTGGTGAAAGCCTGGGCTTTAAGACCGGAAACGTGGGAGACCGCGTAGGTTATGTAGAGTTTGGTGAGGGAGAGGAAATGGTTGGCGTTCTGGGCCATCTGGACGTAGTTCCGGTGGGAGAAGGCTGGACATATCCTCCGTTTGGAGCAGAGATCCATGATGGAAAGCTTTATGGCCGTGGAGTGCAGGACGATAAGGGACCGACCATCGGAGCTATTTACGGGCTGAAAGCCATCCGTGAGCTGGGACTGCCGGTCAGCCGCCGGATCCGTGTCCTTTTCGGTACCGATGAGGAAAATGGTTCTTCCTGTGTTCGCTACTATATTGAGAATGGTGGAGAGCTTCCGACCTTAGGCTTTACACCGGATGGTGATTATCCGCTGATCTTCTGTGAGAAAGGTGCTCATAACATGCTGGTTGGCAAAAAGATCACAGATCAGGGCAAGATCAAAGTAAAATCCTTCCATGGAGGTATTGCAGCCAATGTGGTGACTCCTTACTGCAAACTTGTGGTAGAGGGTGATATTCCGGTAGCGGAAGTAGAAGGTGTCCGCGTACATAAAGAAGGAAATGATACGATCGTAGAGGCAGATGGTTTCGGTGCTCACGGAAGCACACCGGAAAAAGGAATCAATGCAGCAGAGCGTCTCTTTGAGGCA
>CAKRQP010000140.1:0-6063 GCA_934393555.1 uncultured Lachnospiraceae bacterium | reverse complement strand
CGGTGGAGAACTCTATATAACTGTGCTGGAAAGCATCATCTCCGGCCTTCAGAGTGTTGCATACCGCTGACAGTCGGGGGGAGCTTTACAACGGGAACTTTGAACCGGCGGCGGGGGAATTCTGTTTCAGAAGCTCTTCCAGCCGGCGGCGTTTGTTCCGGGCATCTCCTTCCAGATGGAGCTTTCCGTAGATCCGGTTCAGATACTGTTTTACGGTACCCTCCGAAAATCCCATTTCAGCAGCGATCTCCCGGTTGCTGAGCCTGGAAGCGGCGAGCCGGGCTACGGTCCACTCATTGTCGGTGAAGTCTTCCGGCCGTTGGAGGTCTTCCGCTCTGGCAAGTATATTTTTCTCCAGCTCGTCTGTAAGCTTCAGGATCTGTTCGATAAAAGGCCGGTGAGCCATGGAAAGGATCTGCCCCAGCAGTGGGCGGATCCAGACTGCATTTTCTGCAAAGGGAACGGCCAGACGGTCTTCTTCGCCGATGACAAAGGCCGCCTGGAGATGGGAGAGGGCCCTTTCGTTGTCTCCCAGCTGATGAAAAGCTCCGGCCAGCTGGATCTCCAGATAAAGGGTGCAGAGCAGGTTAGGATAGATGGAAAAACGCCTGCGGAGCTCCTGTTCCATGGCAATAAGACGGGGATAATCACCCTCTGCCAGAAGAACCTCCCCATAGGTCATGAAAAGCATGGGGGTGGCGGGATGGAGCACCAGAGCACTGTCAAGCCGCCCGGATGCGATCCATTCCGGGATCTTGTCTTTACATCCGAGAATTGCAGAAAGAAAAGCACTGCATACGTCCAGTGTATTCAAAAACATGCTCTGAAGCTCACGTTTCAGAGTTTTTTTCTGCTCCTCCATCCGCTCCCGGATCCGCTCCCGGTCTCCGGAAAAAAGAGCCAGCCGCATTTCAATAAAATCCTTACAAAGAAGCATACCCCATTGCTTTTTCTCAAGAGCAGCGAGCTCTGCCCGCTTGAGCGGAAGAGAGACGGCTGCAAAATTTCCCTGAAGAAAAAGGCTTTCTGCCTCCGTCAGGTCCTCGGCGCCGCTTCCGTGCCCGTCGGTGAGCCGGTAATAATAAGGCATACATTCCTTCATATCTGCCACTACGCGATCAAGGCTTCCCGGAGTCCGGTAATACATGGCGAGGACGCTTGGAGAGCCGAAGGTCCAGGAGCCGGAGCCACCCACGGAGGTGGTTTTTTTCGTCATAAGATCCAGGGCCTTCCGGTGATGAAGGCTCATGCCCTGAATGTCATTGTAGCTCAGAAAGCTTAAGATCACTTCACATTCACCCAGAAGATTGCCTCGTTCCTCTTCGGAAAGAGAAGGATTTTCCGATACACTCTGGAGAAAGAACTCCTTCAGCCGCAGCATTTCCGGGATCCGACGGAAGGTGTAAAGGCGGCGCATAAAGATAAGGAGTGCATAAGAATGACGTGCCAGGATCTCCTTCGGGCACTGCGCCAGCCACCGCAGCACCTCTTCCTGGTGCTGGATATTCAGCGCGTACCCCCTGTTTTCCTCCACGGCGGCCAGAAGCGCCTCATAATCATCGGAAAGAGAGAGCCAGTGGATGGCATCCTCATAATAGCCCCGGCTCTGATACCATTTTCCCATACGGGCTCTGTAACGGTTCTGCTCCGCAGGAGGAAGCTGGGCGAACATTTTTCTGGTACAGCTTTTCAGCATATGATGGCAGCGGAAGGTATCCGGCTCTGTAAGACGGCTGATGAAGGCATTGTTTTCCGTGAGTGTCTTCAGCATATCCCTGGCCCTGTCATCGCCCCAGAGATAGACAGCCTGGCTGCCGGTAAATTCATCTGCCAGACCGAGGATCGTCAGAAGCTTCCGGTGATCTGCGGGAAGCGGATCCAGCAGGATATGAAAGATCATGTCATAAATGCTGGCGTTATCCTCGATGAACCTTCCTTCCGAGAGGTAGGCTGTCAGATTCAGATAAACACAGGAAAACCAGCCCTCCGTGAGATGGTGGAGGGTCGAAAGTAAAGAAGCATCCAGCTTCAGGTCGCAGAGAGAACAGTAATTTTTCAGCTCTTCCGGCCGGAGGCTTAAGATCCCGGCATCGATCTCCAGCAGATTTCTCCCAAGGAGAAGCTTTTCACTGGGGGAGAAAACAGGGTTGCGGCTGGCCAGGATCAGATGCAGACCGGGAAGGGAGAGCCTTGCCAGAGCCAGAAGGAGGGCAAAAACGGAAGGCTCGCTCAGAAGGTGCAGGTCATCAATAAAAAAGCAGACGGGTGAATCATTGGTCTGAAAGCCCTGATCCAGAAGTTCGAGAAAAAAAGCCCTGGAGTTTTCATCTACGGGAAAGGGAAGTGCCGTCAGTTCTTCATAGACGGCCGTTCCGGAAAAAAGCCGGCAAAAACCCTTCCAGAAGGAAGAAGTGCTGCTGCTGTAAATACTCTGGCGGCGGATGAGGATCCCGTCTTTTTCTGCCTGTTTCAGAAAAGCGGAAACAGCAGTGGTTTTTCCATAGCCCATAGGGGCAGTCACAGTAGTAACAGAATATTGGAAAATGTCACAGAGCGCCTCCTGGAGGCGCTCTGAAATATAAGTGACGTTTAAATGAGGTCGTGTTTTCATGGCATCGCGTCCTTGTTCGGTTCTTTTCTCTTATCATACTCCGAACAGGGATTTTTTTCAATCGCGGTTTCAGGAAGCGGAGGTGACTTTTAAAGTGACTCCTTCCAGATAATCATAGGCACCGACCCTGGTGATAAAGGTTTTGGTGGTTCCTTTTGGAATGGAACTGTTGATGGTGGTATAGCCGCTGACCGTTTCACTGATGGTTCCACTGTAGAAAATCCGGATCTTATTCAGATTTTTGGAAGAGTTGTTGGTGATCGAGTATTCAATGCAGGCCTTGGAACCATTCCAGTAGGAGCGGATCAGTTTGATCTTGATGTCCTTCAGAGAGAAAGGCTTTGTGGCGGCCGGTTTTTTATTGATCTTTACAGTGACGGTCTTTTTCGTTCCGTTGTTGAAGGTTACAAGTACCTTCTCTGTGGCTGTCTTGCCGGAAAAACTCTTGTTGGCTGTGAGCGTCAGAGTCTTGGAGTCGGCGGAGAGTTTCAGGGAGAGAAGACCGTTGAGACTTACCGCTTTTCTGATGTAGATACCGCTGGAGCTGCCTGCGGCAGAAAGGGAGCGGCTGGAGCCTTCTGTGAGTGTGATGGAATTGCTGAAGACCACAGAAGCCTTTTTCACCCGTACCAGAACAGAAAACTTCTTCTTGCCACAGGTAAAGGAGATTCTGGCAGAACCGGCTTTTTTACCGCGGATGATCGGATGGTTCAGGCTTTTACGCACGCTGACGATGCTGCTGTCTGACGATTTTACCGTATACTGGGGCGTGCCGAGGATCCCGACGATGCCGTTATTGTCCAGATCCATTTCCGTACCCAGGATGCAGCTGACGGAAGAAACCCGTCTCTTGATGGTAGAATGCTGGACTTTGACGGTGAAGGTGGCAGAGCGCCCGTACCCGTTTGTCAGGGTGATCTTGCTGGTGCCGACCTTTTTCAGGCGGATCCGCTGGGTGGAGGCAGAAACAACAGCAACCGAAGGATTGCTGGAGGTGGCTTTTACGATTTTTTCATTGCCGCCTTTTAATTCAGCCACATCGATAAAATACCAGATATCATTGATATAACCGTAGAGAACTTTCTTTTTTAGCTTGATCCCTGGGGCATTTCCATAGATGGAAACCTTGATCTTAAATTTCACAGAGTACTGGACATCGTCGATCTCGAGATCCTCTCCGTACTGGTAAAACAGGGATTCGATGGCGTACTCGTCAGGGAGCGTGACCGCGAAATTGGCATAAGTGAGATCCTCGGAAAGAAGATCAGACCTGGAATAGCGGAAGGAACGGATCATGCCGTCACTTCCGTAGTCCGGCTGAAATTCGCCTCCGGTGGCAGTATCGATCCTTGCGTTGAGCCTGCCGTTGATCAGATTTACGATCGCCGGTTCCGCAGCCAGATTCGCCCGTTCACCATCGGAAGAGATCCAGATGCTGTTGTAAACAGGCGTGAGGGTAATGTCCATGCGGAAACGGCCGGAGTTCAGGTAGGAATCACCGGCGAAGCCGAAATTTTCAGTGAACTCGACTTCGTCGTCGTCCCCGTCGGCATAAAAAGTGCGGGTGGTAAATTCCTTTGATTTAATCAGACTGTCTGCCCGGCCCGGAAGCACGGCGCTCCAGGCCAGCAGCAGGGTGAATAATAAAAGAATAAGTGTGTTTTTTGGTACGATTCTCTTCTTCATAAACGACTCCTTTCTTAGAAGGTGAAAGTTCTCCTGAGAAAAGATTAGCAGAAAAGCGGACCCGAAAGAATTAACCTTAGGTTAAGACTTATGGCAGAAATTTTCCCCGTCAAGGAATTTTCTGATTTCCTTCGGCTCAAGCAGCGCGTAAATGCTTTTGTGGAAGGTTGCGGCGACTTCCAGTTCTCCGTAATAGCCCGTGCGTACATCGCAGTTACCATTGAGCGCTTTATCAAGAGCGGTTTTGAGCTCCGCCCCTTCCGCGCTGTCCATGAAATGCTTCAGCATCCGGCAGCAGGTGTGGGTATTTTCATAATAGCGCCGATAGGCCGGGTGGAATTCCCGCATCCAGCCGCTGACGGAAACACAGAAGAGAGCTGTAGGGTGGATCACCGGCTGATAGAGAAGATTCCATTTTTCCTGTTGCAGCGGATCAGAGGCAAAAGCCAGCAGAGAGTGTTTCAATTCCTCCACAAAATGCGGGTGATCCGCTTCTGTCAGGGAAATGATTTTCTGATTCCTGAGATACTGATTGATATTGGTGGCATCGATCTGCTCCGGTGAAATGTACTGAAGATAACGCGACATGATCTTCAGATCGGTGCCGGCGTGTTCCAGTGTGGCCTGTGTGATCTTCTGCCAGAGAAACTGCTGATATTCTGTGACAGGAGTATCCAGATACGGCATCCAGAGATACTGGGCGAGCAGCTGGGCGTTCCGGGACTCCATCTGATATCTGGAAGAATCATCCGGCTGAAACTGTGTTTCCCGAAGCATGGCTGCCAGCTGCTCCAGAGACTGGCAGACGGGAAGCTGCCCGGTAAGCCGGTCGATTTCACCGATGGTCTGCTGAATGGAAAGCAGCTGTGACTGAAGTACATTCAGCTGTTTGTGAAGATAAAAAGGCGTAGTCCGTGGCTTTTGCAGGATCGCACGGATATCTGCCAGAGGAAGTCCGGCTTCTCTCAGTTTCCGGATAAGGAAAAGCTTCTGAACATCTTTTTCAGAAAAATCATGATAGCCGTTGGCTTCGTCTGCCTTGGGTGTAATCAGTTTCTGGTCAATATAATAATAGATCGTCCGCCGGGAAAGACCGGTCTGGCGGATCACTTCCTGGATTCTCATGGCAACCTCCTTAAAAGCGTACAGCAGGTGTAGACTTTTTTTCCTTATTATAACGCCTGAAAGAAAAGAATGCTATCTGATTCGTGGATTTTGCCGGAATCCTTTTTCTTCACGGAAAGATGAGGGAGATTATTTTGTGAATTATTTAACATTGACTGTCCACCAACTGTATCGGATATAGTAAAAGAAAAGAAAAACACAGGAGAGGTGATAGTAATGTTAAAAAATAAAGTAGCAGTTGTCACAGGCGGAACCAGAGGGATCGGCTATGCCATTGTAGAGAAATTTCTGAAAAACGGTGCAAAGGTAGTGCTTTTTGGATCCAGACAGGAGACGGTAGAAAAAGCGATCGCGTCATTGAAGGCAGAGAATGAAACCTGGGAAGTTTCCGGGGCATGGCCCGTACTGACAGATGCCGGGGCGGTGGCAGCCGAGATGGCAAAGATCAAAGAAACCTATGGAAAGATTGATATTCTGGTAAATAATGCGGGCGTTTCTGACAGTACGCCCATCGGAAAATACACAGCGGAGCATTTTGCCGGAGTGATGAATCTGAATGTGAATGGTATGATGAACGGGATCCTTCCCGTCGTGGAGATCATGAAAGAGCAGGGTGGCGGCTGTATCCTGAATACCAGTTC
>CAKRQP010000139.1:0-6128 GCA_934393555.1 uncultured Lachnospiraceae bacterium | reverse complement strand
GAGTAAGAGTTTTCGTTTCCCGGTTGCATTTTTAGAATCAGAAGCGTATAATACAAAACGACAAGGGGAGCTTGCGGAAAGCAGGCTGAGAGTAGACTGTATCGTCTTGACCCATGACCTGATTTGGATAATGCCAACGTAGGGATAAACGCAGAGTTCTTTTTGTGATGGCAACGAGGAAAATGCACGCACTTGTGCAAGTGCATTTGACGACTGCTAATCAGAGCGAGATTCGCGTAGCGTATCTCGCTCTGTGATGGAAAAAATCATGAAGCGGATATGTCTATGGTCAGGCATATCCGCTTTTTCTTTATGTCAAAGCGGTCAGGGAAGGCCGACAACTGCGGAAGAAGTGCCGGAATACTTTCTTTAAGGAGGAGCAAAAAACATGCTGAAAACCTGTTGTGAAAATGTAAGAAAAACCGTACCCCTGGTACATAACATCACCAACTATGTCACCGTCAACGATGTGGCCAATGTACTCCTGGCCTGCGGCGGAAGCCCGATCATGTCCGATGAGCCGGAGGATGTGACAGATATCACTTCCATCTGCAGCGCACTGAACATCAATATCGGAACCCTGCATAAGACCAGTATCGAAGCCATGCTGAAGGCAGGAAAGAAATCCAATGAACTGGGTCATCCCATTCTTCTGGATCCGGTGGGAGCAGGTGCTTCTGCCCTTCGTACCAATACGGCTGTGGAACTGATGAAGGAGCTGAAGCTGACGGTGATCCGCGGAAATATTTCCGAAATCAAGACCCTGGCGCTTGGAAGCGGCACAACGAAGGGTGTGGACGCCGATGTGGCAGATAAAGTGACCGACGAGAACCTGGATGATTCCATCCGTTTCGTGAAGAATTTTGCAAAAGAGAGCGGTACCATCGTGGCAGTTACCGGAGCCATCGACCTGGTAAGTGACGGGGAAAGCTGCTATGTGATCCGTAACGGCCGCCCGGAAATGGGACAGATCACCGGAACCGGCTGCCAGCTGTCAGGAATGATGACAGCTTTTGTGGCTGCTAACCCGGATAACCGGCTGGAAGCAGCCGCAGCCGCCGTCTGCATGATGGGACTGGCAGGAGAGATCGGTTGGAGCCGTATGGCTGAGGGTGACGGAAACTCCACTTACCGGAACCGGATCATCGACGCCATCTATAACATGGACGGCGAGACGCTGGAGAAGGGAGCAAAGTATGAAGTGCGATAAGAAAGATCTTCTGCTTTACGCAGTGACAGACCGTCACTGGCTGAACGGCCGCACCCTGCATGAGGTGGTAAAGGAGAGTCTGGACGGCGGTGTGACCTTCGTTCAGCTTCGGGAAAAGCAGTTGGATGAAGAGCATTTTCTTCAGGAAGCCAAAGATCTGAAGGAACTCTGCAGAGCGTATCACGTTCCGTTTGTGATCAATGACAATGTGGAGCTCGCCCTTGAGATGGACGCAGATGGTGTTCATGTGGGACAGAGCGATATGGAAGCCGGAGATGTCCGTGCAAAACTGGGACCGGACAAGATCATCGGCGTTTCTGCCCAGACCGTGGAGCAGGCCATTCTGGCAGAGAAACACGGGGCCGATTATCTCGGTGTGGGAGCCGTTTTTCCGACAAGTTCCAAGGATGATGCCACAGAGGTTCCTTTTGAGACACTGAAAGCCATCTGCGAGGCCGTTTCCATTCCGGTTATTGCCATCGGCGGCATCACGAAAGACAATGTGAAGGAGCTTTCCGGCAGCGGAATCTGCGGCATCGCCGTGATCAGCGCGATTTACGGCCAGAAAGACATTAAGAAAGCTTCAGAAGAACTGAAAACTGCAACCAAAGAGATGGTCAGGGAGTAAATCCCGTTCATCCAGCGGCCCGTCGGGGGCACCACTTCGGACCGCTCAATAAAACGTTTACTGAAAAGGAGAAATCAAAATGAGAACAGCAGTAACGATCGCCGGAAGCGATTCCAGCGGAGGCGCCGGTATCCAGGCAGATATCAAGACGATGATGGCAAATGGCGTATATGCCATGAGCGCCATCACGGCTCTGACTGCACAGAACACAACCGGCGTAACTTCTATTTTAAACGCAACCCCGGAATTTTTAGGCCAGGAACTGGACGCGATTTTCACCGATATCTATCCTGACGCGGTGAAGATCGGCATGGTTTCTGAGAGCGGTCTTATCCGCACGATCGCGGCAAAACTCCGCCAGTACGAGGCGAAAAACATCGTGGTGGATCCCGTCATGGTGGCCACCAGCGGAGCAAGGCTTATCAGTGAAGAGGCAGTGGAGACCCTGAAAAAGGAGCTTTTCCCGCTGGCCTGCGTCCTGACACCGAACATTCCGGAAACCGAAGTCCTCACAGGGATGGAAGTGAAGACTACAGAGGATATGATTGAGGCGGCAAAACGCATCTCCGAGGAATATCACTGTGCAGTCCTCTGCAAGGGCGGCCATCAGCTCAACGATGCCAACGACCTTCTCTATGTGGATGGAACCTACCGCTGGTTTAACGGAAAACGAATCAACAATCCCAACACCCACGGCACCGGCTGCACCCTTTCCTCCGCCATTGCCTCCAACCTGGCAAAAGGTTTTTCACTGGAGAAATCCGTGGAGCGGGCCAAGGACTATATCTCCGGAGCCCTGGCAGCCATGCTCGATCTTGGAAAAGGCAGCGGCCCCATGGATCACGGTTTTGCCATCGACAACGCCTATACGAAAGAAGCGGAGGTTTAAGCCATGGAAAAGAAAACCTCTCTCTTTGAAAACGGCCTGATCTGGTTCGGAGCCGGCGTTTCCATCGCTGAGATCCTGACGGGTACTTATTTTTCATCCTTAGGCTTTGGAAAAGGCCTGGCAGCGATTCTGATCGGCCATGTCATCGGCTGCATCATGCTCTTTCTCTCCGGTGTCATCGGCGGAAAACTGGGAAAAAGCGCCATGGAGACCGTAAAAGACAGCTTTGGTATCCACGGCGGTCAGCTGTTTGCTATCTTAAATGTGCTTCAGCTGGTGGGCTGGACGGCCATCATGATCTATGACGGCGCTCTGGCAGCCAATGGCATCTTTTCCACCGGCCACTGGGTATGGTGCCTGGTCATCGGCGCGCTGATCATTGTCTGGATTCTCATCGGCATCACGAATCTTGGCAAGGTCAACACCATCGCCATGGCGGCCCTTTTCATCCTGACGCTGATCTTAAGCAAGATTATTTTCTTCAGTGGCAATCCCATGGCGGACACCGCCGATGATTCTCTGACCTTCGGTGCGGCTGTGGAACTGGCTGTGGCCATGCCCCTTTCCTGGCTGCCCCTCATCAGCGATTACACGAGGGAAGCGAAGGAACCGGTGAAAGCGACAGCCGTCAGCGCTGTGGTTTACGGCATTGTGAGCTGCTTCATGTACATCATCGGTATGGGAGCTTCCATTTTCACCGGGGAAAATGACATCGCCCAGATCCTCATGAAAGCCGGACTTGGCATCGCAGGCCTTCTGATCGTGGTCTTTTCCACCGTTACCACCACCTTCCTGGACGCTTATTCCGCCGGAATTTCCGGGGAGTCCATCGTGGCGAAGCTCAAGGGAAAATATGCGGCCGTCGCTGTGACGGTCATCGGTACGGTGGGAGCTATTCTGTATCCGATGGATGATATCACAGATTTCCTCTACCTCATCGGTTCCGTCTTCGCACCGATGATCGCCGTGCAGATCGCCGACTTCTTCCTTCTGAAAAAGAAGAAAGAAGAGCGGGCTTTCGACTGGTGCAATCTGGTGATCTGGCTTGTCGGTTTCGTGCTGTACCGGATTCTGATGCATGTAGATTTCGCACTGGGAAACACCCTGCCGGATATGGTTCTGACCATTCTCATCTGTCTGGCAATTAACGCCGTGAAAGGCAAAAAGAACGCATAAAAAAGAGCGCTGCAGCTTCCTGTCCGAAAGGCTTGCAGCGCTTTTCTTATGTTTATTTACCGGTCGCTGATGCTGATGGATTCGATGGCAACGCTTCCGCCGCGGACCACTTCAATGTGGTGGAATTCTTTTTTCATCAGGCGGACGACAGAGTCATTTTTTCCGGCAGTCTGGAAAAACTCCAGAAGGAGACTGTCTTTGCCGTAGTCGATGACCTGGGCTTTGAAGGTTTCTGCGATCTGGAAGAGTTCCGTTTTGTCTTCCGGTGAACAGTCCATGATTTTGACATAGAGGATCTCCTTCATATGGACGGATACATTGGTGAAGTCCAGAACACGGATCACCTCCACCATACGGTTCAACTGTTTTTTGATCTGTTCAAAGGTCTCATCATCACTGAAGGTACCGATGGTCATACGGGAGGCGGTAGGATCTTCGGTGGTTCCAACGGTGAGGCTGTCCAGGTTATAGGATTTTCCGGAAAAAAGGCCGGAGATCTTCGAGAGGACGCCCACCTGGTTTTCCACATAGAGGGAGATCCATCGTTTCTGTAATTCTTTTTCCATAATTCAACCTCCTTAGCAGTCCATGATCATATCGGCCAGGGTTCCGCCGGGCTTGATCATGGGATAGACCATTTCTTCCGGATCGATGATAAATTCGATGATGGTCGGTCTTTTGGTGTTCTTTTTCGCTTCCTCAAAGGCAGCGGCGATCTCTTCGGTCTCTGTCACGCGGATACCCTTGGCTCCGTAGCTTTCTGCCAGCTTGATGAAATCCGGCGTGTATTCCGGATATTCCTGGCCGTCGGTGCGGCGGGAGAGGGCGCCGGAGCGGAGGTTGGTCATAGAGTAGCGTTTTCCGTAGAAAAGCTTCTGCCACTGGCGCACCATGCCAAGATAAGTGTTGTTGAAAATGCAGCAGACGATGGGAAGCTCCTCCAGAACGGCGGTGGCCAGCTCCTGGATGTTCATCTGCATACCGCCGTCGCCGGAGACCATGATAACCGGAGTGTCCGGATTGCCGATTTTGGCGCCGATGGCTCCGGGAAGGCCGTAGCCCATAGTGCCAAGACCGCCGGACATGATGATTTTTTTCTTCTCCGTAATAGCCGCATACTGGGAGACGAGCATCTGGTGCTGACCGACATCCGTTACGAGGATCGCTTTGTCGTACTGGCGGTTGATCTCGTTTATGATATCGAGAGGACTCATGAGCTGACGCTTTTTCATGGTTAGGGGATGCTCGGCTTTCCAAGACTGGATCTGAGTGAGCCATTTGCCGGTACTGCAGGGTTCCACATAGTCTGCCATTTTTGTGATGGCTTCTTTTGCATCGGCAACGATGGGAACGTCTACATGGATATTTCTGGAAATGGAGGCCGTATCGATGTCGATATGGATGATCTCCGCATGCGGGGCAAAGGCGTGGAGCTTTCCGGTGATCCGGTCATTGAAACGGGTGCCGATGGAGAAAAGCAGATCACAGTCATTGACGGCCATATTGGCGGCATAAGCTCCGTGCATGCCGATATTTCCGATGAAAAGAGGATGCTCTGTGGAGATGGCGCCTCTTCCCATGACGGTCGTGACTACAGGAACCTGAGTCTTTTCAACCACCTGTTTAAAAATTGCATTGGCATTGGAGATGTTGATCCCTCCGCCTGCCAGAAAGAGTGGTTTTTTCGCTTTCTGGAGCATTTTCAAAGCTTTCTTGAGCTGCCCCATATGGACGCCGGTGCTGGGCTTGTAACCGCGGATGTTGACTGTCTTCGGGTATTCCGCACTGCCGAGCTCTGCCATGACATCCTTCGGAAGGTCGATGAGGACCGGGCCCGGACGGCCGGTACGGGCAATGTAAAAGGCCTCCTTGATGATGCGGCCCAGGTCTTCCCGGTTCCGCACGGTGACGCCGTACTTGGTGATGCTGCGGGTGATGCCCACGATATCGACCTCCTGGAAAGCGTCGTTTCCGATGAGGTGCCGGGCTACCTGGCCGGTGAAGCACACGAGAGGCACACTGTCATAGTTCGCGGTGGCAAGACCTGTCACCAGGTTGGTGGCTCCGGGGCCGCTGGTCACCAGACAGACGCCGACTTTTCCCGTGGTCCTGGCGTAGGCGTCAGCCTCGTGGACCAGAGCCTGCTCGTGGCGGGGAAGAATGATATCAATCCCGCTCTGTTTGTAAAGTTCGTCGCTGATATCAATGGTACAGGCACCGGGATA
>CAKRQP010000138.1:0-6334 GCA_934393555.1 uncultured Lachnospiraceae bacterium | reverse complement strand
CAGGCACCGCAGCCGTTACATTTTTCTTTATCGATCCGGATGATCTTTCTTATCATGTTTACCCTCCGTCAGCAATCTTTTACTTTTGTTTCTGCTGACATTATAGTATGATAAATACAACTTGTATGTTTGATTTCCAACAGGAGGAATGATTTTGAAAAAATATTTACCAGTTCTAAGAAACAGCCCTTTCTTTAAAGGTCTTTCGGATAACGAGATAGTATCTATCCTGCATTGTGTAAATGCAACAACCACTTTCAAAGAACGGGACTCTTATATTTTCAGAGCAGGAGATTCTACCGAAGTAATGGGACTTGTGGTGTCCGGCTGTGTTCTTGTTATTCAGGAAGATCTCTGGGGGCATCGGAATATTCTGTCTAAATGTCATGTCGGTGATTTTTTTGGTGAGCCGTACGCAGCAAGCCCCGGAGCTGTTCTGAATATCAGTGTGGTAGCAGATGAGGATTGTGAGATCATTTTTTTAAATGTCCAGAGGCTTCTGGTTTCCTGCCCAACTGCATGCGAACATCATCAGAAGCTGATCCGCAACCTGGTCAGTGTCCAGGCAGACAAGATACTGGCCCTTAACGATAAGATCACGCATGTTGGCAAGCGAACGACCAGGGATAAACTGTTGTCATATCTGTCTGCAGAATCCACCAGACATTCATCTCTGTCCTTTGATATTCCCTTTGACCGTCAGCAGCTGGCAGATTATCTTTGCATTGACCGTGCGGCAATGTCTGCAGAGATATCAAAGCTGCAAAAAGAAGGCTTTATAAAAACAAAAAGGAACCACTTTGAACTGACTGTTTGAAGTACCGTGGAATGCCTAACATGCTTATTTACAATGCCAGTCAGGAATAACTCTGATATTCAATAATTGGCTTGGAAGGAGGAGCACATGATTGATTTAGAAAAACTGAATCCCATATTGGAAGGATACAAGGCGTACTTTCCAAGCCATTGGGATAATGAGAAATATAAATGGGAGGCTATCAAATACTTCCAGGATCACTGGAATATGGATGCCGAAAACTTTGGAGAGATGTTCAAGCAGGCAACAGATAAGACATTCAATCTGTTGGCATCCGGTTATGCTTATCCGCGTGGAATGATCATAAACTTTGCCAAAGCAGATGATGAAGTAACAAGGAAAATGTTCCGGAATCTGTTTGATGAATCTCAGGATCTGGCAACGAGGGTGGATGCTTTCCAGACGGCAGCTGAGGAAATGCGGTCTAAGTATGACGATGGTACCTGGAGAAACCATTATCAGAATACGAATGCCATCAGCACTTATCTTTGGCTGCGTTATCCGGACAAGTATTATATTTACAAGTATGAGCTGTTTCGTGCAGCAGCCAGAGAGTTGTCATCTGATTACATGCCAAAGAAAAATGGATCCGTGGATACTTTGATCGGCGGTTTTCAGATGTATGACGAAATCTGTGAAGCCATTAAAGCTAATTCGGAGATAGTGGAGCTTTTCAAGAATAGTATTACAGCGAGCTGCTATCCTGATCCAGAACTTAAGACGGCTACTATAGATGTCGGGTTCTATCTTGCACGTTTTTATCTGAGTGCCCAGAATGCTGAGAATGAATGGTTTCCGAAGCCGGAGGACTACACACCGGAACTTGGCGTAGAGGACTGGATTGAGTTATTGAATGATCGTTCTGTATTTACAGGAAGCAGCCTGAAAATCGTTAAGAGGCTGAAGGATTATGGCGGTGCGGCTACATGCAAGCAGCTTTCCGTCAAGTATGGTGAGAATCCGAATTTTTATAATAACGGATCACAGTCACTTGCCAAGAGAGTTGCTGAGAAAACGGGTTGTCCTGTTATGGTCAGAGATATAGAAAATTCATGTTGGTGGCCGATCCTGTATGTCGGAAAAGAAGCCAACAGCTCCACAGATGGCGTGTATATTTGGAAACTGCGGGATGAGCTGTCAGAGGCTTTGGAGAAGGTCAATCTGAGTGATATTCCTCTGTATGTAGATGATACTCCTGCGATATGGAAGATCAGTCACGGGTCAATATCGGAAAGTAACAGATCGATATTTGAAGACCGAAAAGTAGCGGTTGTTCATAGCACAACAAAAGCAAAGGCTGTTTCAAAGGTTTCTCAGGGTGAGAGCTTCATGGACAGCATAAAAAAAGGCGATTACTTCTATCTGTGTTACGGAAACAGCATCAGAATCTTGGGTCAGTTTACAACTGATAAGCCAGTGCTTAATCCGGAGATGGAAGACGGATGGTATGAAAGGTCCTATCGTGTTATCGCTGAATCAAAGGATACTTCTGCATATAAGGGAGTTCAGAAATGGTGGTCACCAAATGATAACTCTACCTGTATCAGAGTTGATAATGATGAGCAGAAATTATTTGAAGAAACCATTCTCGTTCCTTATTTTGATATGACGCTAAACAAGTTGTTTGGAGATGCTGATCAGAAGCAGGGCTATTGGTGGCTGACTGCTAATCCAAAGATCTGGAGTTTTGCTGATCTTAAGGTCGGTGAAGAGCAGAGCTATACGCTTTATAACGAAAATGGTCATAAGAGACGTATTTTCCAGAACTTCCTTGACGCAAAGGTCGGTGACATCATCATCGGTTATGAAGCAAATCCCGTAAAGAAGGTAGTTGCGCTTGCTAAGATTACGCAGGCCAATGATGGAAAGTCTATCTATTTTGAAAAAACAGAAGGACTGACAGCACCTATCGAATATCTGGATCTGAAAGCGTGTCCGGAGCTTGAAAAGATGGAGTTCTTTGTTCAGCCAAACGGAAGCTTGTTCAAGCTTACTAAGGGCGAATTTGATTTTATCATGGATATCATCCGTGATGATAATCCGCTGAAACAGGCTGATGCTTCAATACAGAAATACACAAAGGAAGATTTCCTCAATAAGGTTTATATGACCGAAGAACGTTACAATGTTCTGGAAGCACTTCTCAGAAATAAGAAGAACCTTATCCTGCAGGGTGCGCCTGGTGTGGGAAAGACCTTTACAGCAAAGAAACTGGCATACGCTATGATGGGAGAGATAGATGACTCCCGTATAGAGATGGTTCAGTTCCACCAGAATTATTCCTACGAGGACTTCATCATGGGCTATCGCCCGGACGGTGCTGATTTCAAGCTCACAGATGGTATCTTTTATAGGTTTTGTCAGACGGCTGCGAATCATCCGGACAAGGAATTTTTCTTTATTATCGATGAAATCAACCGAGGAAATATGAGCAAGATCTTCGGTGAACTGCTTATGCTGATAGAGAAGGATTATCGTGGAACCAAGGCAACACTGGCCTATAGCGGAATGCCTTTCGCTGTGCCGGAGAATCTGTATATCATCGGTATGATGAATACGGCAGATCGAAGTCTTGCCATGATCGACTATGCACTCAGGAGAAGGTTCAGTTTCTTTGAAATGAAGCCGGGATTTAATTCAGAGGGGTTCACTAAATATCAGAATGGGTTTGCGAACGAAACCTTCAATGCGCTGATTGACCAGATCAAGGCGCTGAATAAGGAGATAACAGATGATAAATCTCTGGGACGTGGATTCCAGATCGGCCACAGCTATTTCTGTGGAAGAGAGGAAGTCGGTTGCACTGATGAGTGGATGCGTTCTGTTGTAGAATTTGATATTTTGCCTATGCTTGGAGAGTACTGGTTCGATGAGCCGGATAAGCTTTCCAGATGGGAAAAGAATTTGCGTGGAGTGTTTGATGATTAAGGATAAAAGTATATTCATCAAAAATATATACTATATGCTTTCCTATGCATTTCAGATTTTGAAGCAGTCAAATTATGATGCGGTTGCTTCGGAAAAGTTTGATCATGCACAGGATCTTTTTGCTGCAATTCTTAGCAAAGGGATCGCACAACAGCTAAAGCAAGGGCTATACCGCGAATACATTACTAAAAATGAAACGCTTTCCGTTATGCGTGGTAAGCTGGATATGTCGGAAACGATTCGTAACCGGATTCAACGCAAACAGAAGCTGGCTTGCGAGTTCGATGAGCTGTCAGAGAATAATCTGCTGAACCAGATTTTGAAAACCACCATCCATTACCTTCTTATCGATGATGGGGTCGATTTTGAACGAAAAGTGGCATTGAAGAAGCTGCTGGTTTTCTTCGATGGGATAGAACAGCTTGATCCTTCGGAAATACCATGGAGCCGCATTCATTATCAGCGGAATAGTAAGAACTATGAGCTTCTGATCAATGTATGCTACTTCGTATTGGATGGCATGCTCCAGACTACCGAAAAAGGTGAGTATAAAATGGCAGCATTCTCCGATGATCACATGGCAAGGCTCTATGAGAAGTTTATTCTTGAATATTATCATCAGCACCATACATATCTGTCAGAGGTTAAGGCCGGACAGGTCAAATGGGATATCGTTGGGGAAAACAGTGAGTCTATGATCCGATTCCTTCCTGTTATGCAGACAGATATAATGCTGCGACTGAAAGAGAAGATCCTTATCATAGATGCAAAATATTACGGAAGAACACTGCAGAAGCAGTTTGATAAGTATTCTCTTCATTCTGGTAATCTTTATCAGATATTCACTTATGTTAAGAACCAGGATAAGGACAATACCGGAAATGTGGCAGGCATCCTTCTATATGCGAAGACGGATGAAGATATCACTCCGGACTGCATGTTTAACATGGGTGGAAATCAGATTGGGGCAAAAACGCTGGATTTGAATAAAGAATTTCCACTGATTGCAGCTCAGCTGGATAAGTTGGCAGAGGATTTTTTTGGTTCCCAAGAGAAAGAAACCGCACGTTAAGAAATTCTTGCAGTCTGCGGATTTCTGTGATAATCTAATATCAAATGGACAGGAAAGGAGCACACAATGAGCTGGAAAACAACGACTCTTCATCTGATGAAAGGTAACGTTTTAGCTGTTTATAGGGATAGTGCGCTCTTTTTCAGGTAAACAGTTTATAATAAACGGACAAAAAGCAAAGCACTGTCTCCTGATTAAGATATCTTATCAATATTTTAAAAAGGAGATTTTTTTATGTCAAAAAAACAAATCAATAAGCTGTATCTTTTAACTGCGGTTGGATATTTTCTGCCGGCAAGTTCCTCCTGGGTGGCGCTTCTGGCGATGAGAGGTTTTTCTGTTCTGGAAATCGGACTGCTGGAAAGTATTTTTCATATCGTGAGCTTCTGCTTTGAACTGCCATCAGGTGTGGCAGCCGATGTGTTTGGGCGGAAAAAGACCCTCGTACTCAGTCAGGTGATGATGCTTTTGTCTGGGGGACTCATGATCCTGTCAGACAGTTTTGGAACCGTGGCACTGGCCATCGGCAGCAGCGCCCTCAGTTATAATCTTGCCTCCGGAACGCGGGAAGCTCTGGCTTACGACAGTCTTAAGAAAGATGGAAATGAAGATGCGTATAATCGATTTTCATCAACAGAGATGATGTTCTATCGCATCACGCAATCTGCGGCTACCTTATGTGCAGGGCTTGCACTGTGGCTGGGATATCGGAAGGCCTATGCGCTGGATCTGTTGTTTGGCCTTGTTGCCCTTTTCATTGCAGGCAGGCTTCAAGAGGTCATGGAAGATACGAAGACAAAAAACAACAGCAGCAGGGAACAGCTCTGTGAGGTTGTAAAAGAAAGCTGGACCTTTCTTCGCTCCAATAAAAGAGCAAGAACTATCATGATTACAAATGCGCTGATCGGCGCAGTATCAACGCTGGTATTGTTTTTCCTGCAGGCGAAACTTCCTCTTGCAGGACTTGACGGCGCTCTTCTCGGACCGGCCCTGTTTGTGATGGGGCTCGGCGCGGCAGCAGGCGCAAAAATATCGCAGTATTTTTCCGACCGTTCTTATGTCAGAATGCTGCTGGCAGGCGGGGCAGGGGTGCTGTTTGCCTTTGGGATGACTTTTACGGGGAGAACTTATCTTATGATTCTGGGCGGTTTTGTCGGCGCTCTGTCCGATGATTTTCTGGAAGTGCGGACAGATGTACTGTTAAATGAGATGATCCCATCGGGGCAGAGGGCAACACTGATATCGGTAAATTCCTTTTTGTTTTCCATGGTAATGATCGTAATGTCAGCACTGATGGGCTGGATTATGGGCTAAAACAGATCTGGAATGGTATTATGGTACTTATAAAGAAACTATTATATCTGTTGGAGAGCGAGGTAAAAAATTATGAAGCTATTGTTTAAACAAAGGTTGTTTTCATGGTTTGACAGCTATGATATTTATGATGAAGCCGGCAACACTGTTTATGTAGTAAAAGGCCAGTTGTCCTGGGGACATAAACTTGTAATTTATGATGC
>CAKRQP010000137.1:0-6347 GCA_934393555.1 uncultured Lachnospiraceae bacterium | reverse complement strand
GCGGGTCCCAAGTTCAAAAGCCTTATCATGCAAGCATGAACGGCTTTTTGACCTTTTGACCCTGGCATCATCATAAAGATAAAGACAATGCAAAAAGGATAAAAGGAGTAATGAAAATGGCAAGTTTATGGGGCGGAAGATTTGAAAAAGACATGGATGATCTTGTAAAGAAATACAACGCATCGATCTTTTTTGATCAGAGAATGTACAATGAAGATATTGACGGCAGCATTGCTCATGTAACGATGCTTGGTAAGCAGGGGATCGTATCCGAGGAGGAGAAAGAAAAGATCATCGCCGGCCTGGAAGAGATCCGCAGGGATATTGCAGATGGAAAAATCGTCTTTACCGTAGAGGATGAGGATATCCATATGGGGATTGAAAGCCGTCTGATCCAGCGCATCGGTGATGTGGGGAAAAAGCTGCACACCTCCAGAAGCCGTAATGACCAGTGCCAGGTGGATGCCCGCCTGTATCTGAGAAAAGAGATTTACGAAATCCTGAACAGTCTCTGCTATCTTGAGAGTGTCATTCTTGAAAAGGCTGAAAAGTATGCAGACCAGATCACTGTGGGCTTTACACATCTGCAGCATGCGCAGCCGATCACGATCGGCTTTGTGTTTATGGCATATTTCCAGATGTTTAAAAGAGACATCGAACGTCTGATGGATACACTGGATCGCCTCAATTACAACCCGCTGGGAGCCTGTGCCCTGGCTGGCACAACGATGCCCATCGACCGTCATCTGACCAGTGAGCTTCTGCACTTTACGGCTCCTACGGAAAATGCCATGGATACGGTCAGTGACCGTGACTACAGCCTGGAGTTTTTGAGTGATGCGTCTATTTCCATGATGCATCTGTCCCGCTGGGCAGAGGAATTTGCATGGTGGAATTCATCCGAATTCTCCTATATCGCCATTGATGACAGCTTCTGTACCGGAAGCAGTATCATGCCGCAGAAGAAAAATCCGGATATGGCTGAGCTGATCCGCGGTAAGGTCGGCCGCGTATACGGAGACCTGATGCAGCTTCTGACCGTCATGAAGGGAACGGCTCTTGCCTATAATAAGGATTTTCAGGAGGACAAAGAGAGTCTCTTTGATGCCATCGATACCTGGAAGGCTACCATTGATATTTTTGCAAAAATGCTGGATAAGACAGAATTCCGCATGGACCAGATCCAGAAGCAGCTGAGTAAAGGGTTCCTGAATGCGACAGATATTGCAGAGCATTTTGCAAAGCAGGGCATTCCTTTCCGTGAAGCACATGCCATTGTGGGTCACATGGTAAAGGTCTGCGAGAACAAAGGCTGTGATTTTGAGGATCTGACAGATGAGGAGCTGCAGGCGATCGACAAGCGTGTGACGAAAGAGACACTGGGCGACATCAGCATCAAGACCTGTGTCAATGCCCGTATGTCCTTTGGTGGAACAGCACCTTCTGAGGTACGCCGTCAGATCGAGGCCGGCCGTCAGTGGCTGAACGGCCTTGAACGCTGAGATTGTTTTACGCTTTTAGGAATGGCTCTTTACGGGGGCAGCAGGAAATGACGGCTTTTGCAATGCATTCTGCAAAACGCATGACAAGAGAGAGCCGTACGGTCTGAAGATTCAGCTGCGGAAGTGGTCCTGTCGGGGCGACGATCCCGGTGATGAAAAGATCTCCGGCGCTGCCCAGGATCTTATCCACACCGGCACCCGGCTCCAGACTGCCGGAGCCGATCGTGAGGAATTCCTGATGCATGCGGCTGCCTAAAGAGGCATCAATGGCCACAACGGGGTGGCCGGGAAATTTTTCAGACAGAAAACATAAGGTATCTCTCAGATTCAGTGCATGGACGGGATCTGTAAGAGTACCGAGTACGGGAAGCGCGGGCTGGTTTTTCAGAAGCAGGGTTCCGACAAAGGGCCCCAGAGAATCACCGGTCACACGGTCGCTTCCGATACAAAGATAAACCGGAGGCAGAGGATACCGGGCCAGTAGCTGTGACAGGCGCAGGCTCAGGAGTTCTCCTGCCTCCGGTTTTCTGGAATCTATATAGTAAATCGCATCTGCTGTTTTCATAAACAAGTCCTTTCTGTGTTTGTTACAGTCTATCCTTTCCGATAAAAAATATACGGGAAAAAGAACGCTTTTTCTGTCGCAATGTTTTTTGAGACAGCCTCCACCAATTGCTAAAATCTGCGGATCTTTTGTGATACGATCAGGGTTGCAGAGAAAAACAGTACGGGAGACAGCTTAGCATGGATGGCAGAGAGGAGTGGAAAGGCTATGAGTAATAAAGAAAAGGAAAAACGGGATTTTCCACGAAATATCCGGCAGATCGGGGAACCGGGGAAAGAAAAACGGATTTACCTGGAAGATTATGCAGTGGCGTATCTGAGAGAGGTGAAAGGCGCGGTCCTCTTTGGAGAACTGGTGCGGATACACAGCGCCCGGTGCTATTTTATCAGCGGGGCAGTGGAAATACCGGAGGGAGATTTTTCAGAGGAAAACTGGAATTATGTTACGGCAGAAGCAGAAAAAGCCTTCGAGGGTCTTCGGGTGATCGGCTGGTTTCTTCGGGCAGAAGAGATCCCGGAAGAATTGAATGAAGAAGACATGCATGTGTACAAAGAGCATTTTCCGGGAAGAGAGGCGGTTCTGGTCGTCTATAATGAACTGGAGCAGGAAGAGGCTGTTTATCTGACGCTGGATGGTTTTCTGCAGAAACAGCCGGGACATTATATTTATTATGAGAAGAATCCGCAGATGCAGGAATATCTGGTGAGCCGCAATCTGGGAAAATCCGTGGAAAAAGAAGCAGTCATATCAGATCATGCCATCCAAAGCTTTCGAAGGATCCTGGGTTCTAAAAAACAGGAAGAGGATAAAGAAGAAAAGGAGGAAACAGCAGAGAGGAAAGCATCCACATCTCTTCCGCTGAAAAGCTTCTGGAAAAAAGAAGTACAGGCAGATGGTGAGAAAGAGGAAGCCGTACCGGAGGCTGGAAATACCGGGAAAGAGACCGGAATGGAAGAAAAAAAGGAAAACACAGAAAAAACAGAAGAGCCAGCAGGAGAAAAGCCGGAGAAAGATGCAGGGGAAGAGGAGCGCGGCGGAACATCGCCGAAGATCCGGACACTGCATTTTTTATATACAGCCAGTACGTTTCTTGTATTGACGATCCTGGTGATCGGCGTGACCATGATCAATAACTATGACCGGATGAAAAAGATGGAGCAGACCATGGCGCGGATGACGGAAGGGGCTGCGGTATCGGCCCAGGTGGCAGAAACAGAGCTGCTTCCGGGGATCCTGAAGGAGACGGAAGCTGCAGGAGAAGAGGAAACTCCTTCCAGTCAGGAGATGCAGCAGGAGGAAGGCGCCGCATCGTCAGCCTCGGCAGCGATGCAGCAGACTACCGACAGTGATCCATCCGCTTCACCGGAAACACGGCAGGACCTTGCCAGCGATCTGCCGTCTACAGAAGACCGGCAGGGAGATGGCGACAGTCAGGCAGCCCAGGAAGCAGCACAGCAGAATGACAGCAATGGGCAGAGTATTTCCGGGGCAGAACGACAGAACACGGACAATGTTCCGTCTGCTCTGACGGCAGAGCAACAGGGAAACGGCAGCCAGACTGCCTCTGCGTCAGCGGGGGCTCTCTCAGATCAGCCGCCTGTTCGTGCAAGCCAGGCAGTTTATACGGTAAAGTTCGGAGATACGCTGGCAGACATCTGTAACAGATATTATGGCTCTGCGGATCGCCTCCAGGAGCTTTGCGACCTGAACGGGATCACAAACCCGAACGCAATTTTACCCGGGCAAAAATTAGTCCTTCCATAGACAGCAGAAAATCTCTGTGCTATACTGAAAAAGCGTCTGAAACCGCAGTTTTTTGCGTAAAAGAGGTAAATGTACGAAAGAGTGTGGAGGATGAATAAGATAAAAAATTTTTTACATGGGATTTCAGAAAAAATGAAAGACGGAAAAAGAAAGCTTTCAGGACACGGCTGGAAATGGTACCTGTTATTGGCGGTTATGCTGGTTGTTCTGGTCGGAGGCCTGGTGGTCATACTCCGGGTGGAGGACAGTTACACGGTACTGGAAAGCTTTGAAAAGTCGGATACCTCCGGCACACAGTATCTGGTCTTTGGCAGCCGGATGCTTAAGTATAGTGCCGATGGCGTTTCCTGTGTTGACGGAAAAGGACAGACGGTCTGGAATTGCACGTTCAGCATGCAGAGCCCCATTGCAGATATCTGCGAAAACTCTGCGGTAGTGGCAGACCAGCAGGGGACAGCTGTTTATATTTTCGATGAAAACGGACAGAAAGGCCAGTTTGAGACACTCCTTCCCATTGAAAAGGTAAAGGTTGCCCGTCAGGGGGTAGTAGCAGCTGTGCTCACAGAGGAAGAAGTAACCTGGATCAATTTTTATGATACAGCGGGCAGTGAGATTGCCAAAATGAGGACAACCGTAAAGGAATCCGGTTATCCTATGGATATCGCTCTTTCTCCGGACGGGATGAAGATCATGGTTTCTTTTCTCTGGCCGGATCAGGACGGTCTGAAAACCAGGGTGGCTTTTTATAATTTCGACAGCATCGGTCAGACGGAGGAAAACAATCAGGTAAACCTTCTGACTTATGATGGTGTGGTGGCGCCTTCCGTATATTTTGTGGATGAGCAGCGTGCGGTGATCCTCAGAAATAACGGTTTCAGTGTCTGTCGTGGGACAGAGATCCCGGAAGAAAAAGTAAGCGTGGATTTTGAGGACGAGATCCTGACCTGTTTTCATGAAGAGGGAAAGATTGGTTTTATTTTCAAAAGTGATAAGGAAGACTATAAGTATAAGCTCAAGGTTTACAATCTGAATGGACGCTGTACGATGAAAAAATATCTGAATATGGATTACCGGAAAGCCAAAATGATGGAAGGGAACATTCTTCTGATCAATGAAAAAGGGTTTCAGGTGTATTCCAGCCGCGGAAGAAAACGGGTGGATGTCACCTATCAGAAAGCGGTGGAGGATGTGACAAGTGTTCCGGGACTTGGAAAATACATGGTTCTCAGCAATGGTCATACAGAATTGATAAGGGTGAAATGATATGGAGAGTACAATGGTTTTGAAGATCATAATTGGTCTGATTATCTTTTTATATGCTCTGCGGGGTCTGCGAAAGGGATTTATCCGGACATTGATGTCCATGGCTTTTCTTATCATGGCAGCAGTACTGGTTTACTTTGCAAATCCTGCAGTGAGCAGTTTTCTGAAAGAGAAAACGCCGGTCTATGAAGTGCTGCAGGATAAATGCGAAGATATCTTCAGCCTGAAAAATCTTTCCAGACTGCAGGGTGGAAAAGAGATTTCAAATGAAAAAGATACAGAGACGGAACCTACCCGGATCGAGCAGGCGAAGATCATCGACAGCCTGGCGCTTCCGGAACTTTTGAAGACGCAGCTTGCAGAAAACAACAATGCCTCCGGGTATGCCAGTCTGGCAGTATCCGGATTTGAAGGCTATCTGGCAGCGTTTATGACAAACCTGGTCCTTCGGGTTCTTTCTTATATCATAACGTTTATACTGGCCGTGCTGATCCTGAAGCTTCTGGTGATGACGCTGGATGTTGTGGCGGAACTGCCTCTGCTGAAAGGCATCAACCGGACGCTCGGACTCTTGGTGGGAGCTGCCCAGGGGGTCTGTGTGGTCTGGATCCTGTTTCTGCTGATCACTGTACTGGGAGGAACGGATGCCGGAAGCCGGATCCTGATCCTGATCAGCCAGGACAAAGTATTATCCGTATTTTATGACACCAATCTTTTCCTGAAGCTTCTGATGGGAATGTTCGGAAATCTGTTTATCGCGTGAAGCGGCATAGTCAGAAGTGAGCGCAGCATTCGCTTACCTGATTTCGAAACAAACAAGCCCCTGTCACTGTTTGCCATACAGAGCAAAACGCAGTGACAGGGGCTTGTTTCATTCTGTTAAAAAGATGTAACTGTTCAGGAGCTTCCAAACAACAGGCCACGGTGTTCTGAACTGTTAGTAAAAAAATAAAAAAAGATGTTGACAAGTGGAAAAACGGGTGCTATAATCTCTAACTGTTGAGCCGATTGATTGAAAAACTTCAAAAAAGATGTTGACAATCGAGAAACTCTTTGGTATAATTTAAAAATCACTGAGATGTCTTAGGAAGAAAAACTTCTTCAAAAAAAGTTAAAAAACTTCTTGACAGACACGAAAGTGTATGATAAAATATCAAAGCTGTCGCAAAGACAGCGACAAAGAACCTTGATAACTGAACAGTGACATATCCTTGAAAGTTCAAAAGAATTTAGTTCTTAAAGAACAAAACCAA
>CAKRQP010000136.1:0-6542 GCA_934393555.1 uncultured Lachnospiraceae bacterium | reverse complement strand
GAGGAAATAAAGGAAGGCAGTCCCATATAAGCCACCAGAAAACCACTGAAAAGTCCAAATGCAAGACCCACCAGAATGGTAATGATCAGACAGGCTCCCATAGGAACACCATCAACAAAAAGTTTTCCACCGATCAGAGCTGCACAGAACATGACAGGTCCGATAGAGAAATCGATCTCACCTGTTGCAATAACAAAAGTAACGCCCAGAGCCAGAAAGCCCAGGAAGTATGCATAGTTCAATGCACTGATGATACGTGAGTAGCTGACAAAGCTCGGCTCGATGATACTGAACAGCAGATACATCAGAACCAGAACACCGCAAAGGATGATCCGGTTGAAGCCCAGTTTTTTTACAAGCGGACTGTTTTTAAAATTTTCCATTTCTCTTCCTCCATTCTCCAAGTGTTGCCGTATACATAATGACACCCTCCGTTTCTTCGTGAAAAGATCACCCTGCCTATTTCCGTACATTCCTTTTCGCCCCCGAAAAGCCCCCAATACATTTTTAGGCAGGTTGACCATTTCCTTGTGACTATAGCACTATTATATGGTGATTCTGGGAGAAAGAGAATGGGATATCTTCTGATGAAAGGGGAATATTTTACTTTTCACGGGATTTTTTACACCTTAAATAAAAAATTTGCACAAAAAAGCCCCGCTTTCGCAGGGCTTTCTCACCTCTTAATCCAGGAACGGGAAGAGGAATTTCTGGTTTTCATCCGTGTACATATTTTCTTTTGTGATAAGCTCCGATCCGGAATCCACCATTTCCGGAAGGATCTCTCCCCGAAGAAGAAGGACCGTATTTTCCACACCAAGGTATCCCATGTTAAAGGGCTTCTGAACTATAATGGCATTGAACACCCCTTCTTCCAGCATCTGGACTTCTTCAATGGAACTGTCAAAGCCAACCATGAGAATCGAATCGGAAAGTCCCAGATCCCGGACCGCTTTCCCGGCTCCTATGGCACTGTATTCATTGAGACCCACCAGGATATTGATGTCCGGATGCTCTTCCAGAAGTGCTTTTGTCCGGTTGTATGCTTTTTCATAATTGGAATCGCAGTAAACAGTTCCCACGATATGTTCTTTCTCATCCTCCAGTCCTTCACAGAGGCCCTGGTAACGCTCCTGCGCGGTCGAAGAACTTTTCACATGGGATACCACTCCGATCACCGGATTTTCCGGAAGATGTGTCAGGATAAATTCCCCCATTTTCCTTCCGGCAGCCACATTGTCCGTCTCTACCACGATCGACTGAAGATTCTGATCCAGTTCAGAGTCGATGAGCACCAGCCGGATCCCCGCGACAACGATGCGGTTCGCCGCCTCCGTGATCTCACTTTTACTGGAAGGCGAAAGGAGGATCGCATTCGGATTCATGGCGATAGCTTCATCAATGTAGCGCACCTGGGCTTCAAAATCCTGCTCGGAATCCGGGGCCAGGATCGTCAGATCCACATCATACTCGTTTGCGGCCATCTGGGCTCCTTTTAAAAGGGAAGTCCAGAAATCATTGGCATCATCCCGTGCCTTGGGAATATAGACTACCTGGATACGCCTGGCTGTGCTGGAACGGTTTACGATTATGATCCCCGCTCCCAAAACAAGGACAAGGATCAGGATGATGAGTCCAACTATATATTTTCCGTTATTTTTCATGACTCTTCCCCTCCCTCTGCGGGAATGATCACAGAAACGCCGGTTCCCATGCCCGGCATACTCTCATAAACCAGCCCGTATTCCTTTCCATAATAAAGCTGCAGACGGTTCTGTACATTATAGACTCCCACATGGCTTGTTTTTTTCCTCTGTTTCTCCTTCGGTTCCGGTTTCTTTTCCAGGATATGCTTCAGCGTCTCTTCGTCCATGCCAACGCCGTTATCCCGTATGGTGATGACCACCTTTCCGTCCCGGATCTCTCCCAGGATAAGGAGCATCCCCTTCCCGTCCAGATATTTGATGCCATGATAAATGGCATTTTCCACCAGTGGCTGGATCACCAGCTTGACGATCTTCCGGTGAAGGACTTCTTCATCTATATCAATGATATATTCCAGCTGATCCCGGTAGCGGAGCTTCTGGATCGCCAGATAATTACGGGTATACTCGATCTCCCGCTCTACCGTGACGATCTCATCCTCATTGCTGATGCTCTGGCGGAGAAGCTTTGCCAGTGCCGAAGTCATCTGCACCACTTCTTCATTTTTTCCACTCTCTGCCATCCAGATGATGGAATCCAGCGTATTATAAAGGAAATGCGGATTGATCTGTGCCTGAAGCGCCTGAAGTTCACTTTTTCTCTTCTGCTTCTGTTCACGGACATTTTCCGCCATCAGGTTCTGGATCTTCTCTGTCATAATATTGAAGGAATGGGTCAGACTGGTGATCTCATTGCAGCCCTCAGGACTTATCAGCGCCTTGTCAAACTCTCCCTTCTGCACGTTTTTCATAGACTGTTCCAGTTCCTTTACCGGTTTTGTGATCTCACCGGAAAGCCACAACGCCAGAAGCAGAGAAAGGACGCCAAGGCAAAGTGCGATCAGAAGATAGAAAAACTGGATCTCGGAACGATTCTTCATAAACTCCGAGACATCAGAAACACCGACTACCGACCAGCCTGTCTTATCCGATTTAAATACGGAATACAGCTGACGCCGCCCGTTTTGAGAGGTCAGGAAGTTCCCCGTCCCGTTTTCCAGCACCTCATCGATGAGCTCCGTTTTCATGCCGCTGTACAACAGCTGCTGTTTGGGATGATAAATGATCTTTCCTTTTTTGCCCACGATAAACAGGTAGCTTTTGCTTCCCAGATTCACATTGGTACAAAGCTCCTGAATGGAACTGTAGTTCATGTCTACAAAAAAGATCCCCTCTACCTCATGCGTTCCCGGATTGATCAGTCCTTTGCTCAGAGTGATCACCCACTGATATTTTCCCTCAATGGCATTCTGGACATGCGAAGCGGAGATCACCGCTTTTCCTTCTGCCTCCATCGTATCCTGATACCAGGGCATGCTGGCGAGATCCACATATGGATTGCGTGTGTCCGTTCCTCTGTTGATGAGCGTCCGCCCGTTTTTTGCAAAAACAGCAATGTTGCAGATATCAGACCGGGCATCCATCAGCGTGACAAACTGCTCCTGGATCCGTTCCCGCATCATGATATGCTCCATCCGGTCAAAAAGATAATCGGAGAGTTCCGGATTGTTCGTAACAATGTCCATGATGTTTTCCATATAGCTGATGTAGGAATCGATATCTCCGTTCACCTGCTCCACCAGCTGGATCGTATAGGACTCTGAATTCTCCAGGATCGTCCTCTCCGTATAATTCAGAGAAAACAGCAGAAAGATCAGAAGTGCCAGTAAGGTGATCGCCATATAAGAAAAGATCATAGCCCCCCGTATGGTCCGGAATCTGGAAAGGAGCCGTAAGGGAGACTTTTTTTCCCCGCCCATTACTTCCGCACCTTTCTGGCATATTCTGTCGGGGTCATACCCGTAGCCTTTTTAAAGATATTGGAAAAATAATGGGGATCGCTGTAGCCCACATCACAGGCGATCTCATAATTCTTTCTGGACGTGTTTTCCAGAAGAAATTTCGCTTTTTCCACCCGTTTTCTGGTCAGGGCTTCAATGAAGGTTTCACCCGTATAATTTTTAAAGATCGAACTGAAATAGCTGGTACTCATAGCCAGATGGGAGCAGACAGAATTCAGGGTCACATCTGTATCTTTGTAATGCTCCTCGATATAATCCAGTGCCCGGAGCGCCTGCCGCTTACAATAGCTGTCCTTCTCATCCCGGAAATTCTCTGCCAGACAGCTGCAGAACGCTGCCAGCACCTCCTCTACCTCCGAGAGATGATTGCGCGCATAGACCGTATTCATCAGTTCTCTTTCTTCTTTCAGGATCTCTTCGTCATTCAGTGCAGCCAGATCCAGTTCATTCATAACAGAAAGGATCAGATTCTGTACATGAAAAATACTCCTGTTTCTGGTCAGGCAGGATTTTCTCAGTGCAGAGGTAAAGGCTTTGATCTCTTCGCTGACATCCTCTTTTTTTCCACTTCGGATCGCCAGACAGATCCGGCTCACATATTTCGGAAGCTCACCGCTGACCATATCCTGATTTTCCGGAAGCTCGCGCGCATAGATCACCTGATCTCCACCCAGGACAAACTTGTATTCCAGTGTACGCCGTGCCTCCTGAAACGATTTTTGCAGCTCCTGCAGCCTTCCCGTTCTGCCTCCCAGGCCGATCGTGCAGTGGATCTTCAGGAAACGGAAGATGTTGTCGTGGATCTCCTCCGTCACCCTCAAAGCCAGCTCTTCGATTTCCTCATCTCCTGAAAAAATCAGTACCGTACGTTCATCCACATCCTGAAAGCTCACTCCCGCCTGATAAAAATCCATGATCTCTGCGGAAATATTGTAAATGGCAAAGCAGGCCAGATCGCTTTTGTACTCATCCGACTGTTTCAGAAAAGGGGTCAGATCATCACCCATCACCAAAGCGGTCATAAAGTATTTTCCATCCAGTTTGATCTGATAATCGCTGAGTTTTTCCTGTATTTCCTGCTCTCCTACATTTCCCATCAGAAGACTGTTCAGAAAACGTCCTCTGAGGATCGGAAGATTACTCATATAAGCCCCCCGTATCCTTTTCATATCCGATTTCTGAAAGCGTTCTTCATCCAGCTTTTCCTTTACCCGTGTCAGTGTCTGGGCCAGTTCTTTGGCCGTAATGGGCTTCAGGATATAATCCATCACCTGATATTTTACTGCCGTCTTGGCATACTCGAAGTCATCGTAACCGCTGATGATAATGACCTTGACCCCTCTGTGATGCTCATAAAGATAACGGGTCAGTTCCATACCGTCCACATAAGGCATGCAGATATCCGTAAGAACCAGATCTGCTTCCTCCTGATCCAGCCGTTCCATTGCTTCCCTGCCGTTTTTGCAGGTTCCCATAAGCTCATAGCCCAATTCCTTCCAGCGGGTGTTCTCACTGATCGCCTCACGGATCAGTGCTTCATCATCCACCAGCAATACCTTATACAAAAATAACCCTCCCTTGTTTTTGCAGTTCCCCAATCATGTGTGTTCGTTCGCATTGCACTTCTGTGCGGAAGCCGTGCAGTTTTTTACCCCTACTGATACCTGCGAATTGCTCCGCTGCGAAGTAGCTCTGGCATCATTGTATCGTATAACGAGGCAAATTACAATGACAGGATGTCAAAGGAAGCCATTCCTGCAGATTTACATTTTTTGTCTGTCATGATACGATGGAAGACGGATCCGGGCTTTCCGGATCTTACGAAATACAGGAGGATCAGATATGAATCTGTTATATGAAGATAAAGACATTCTTGTAGTAGAAAAACCTGCCGGGATCCCGGTGGAGACCAGCCGGATCGGAAGCAAAGACATGGTCAGCCTTTTAAGGAACCATCTGGCGGAAACAGCGAAAAATCCTCAGGACGGCATCCCCTATCTCGGTATGATCCACCGGCTGGACCAGCCCGTACAGGGTGTCATGGTTTTCGCTAAAAATCCGAAAGCTGCCGCTTCCCTGAGTAAAGAAATCGCTCAGAATGAGATGAAAAAAACTTACCTGGCCGTTGTGGAGGGAAAAGCAAAAGAAACCGAAGCACTCACGGATTTTCTTCTGAAGGACAGCCGGACAAACACTTCCCGAAAGGTGCCAAAAGGGACAAAAGGGGCGAAAGAAGCACGGCTTTCCTATGAATGCCTGAAAACACTGGAGACTCCGGATCCGGAGCAGCCCGCACTTTCCCTCGTCCGGATCCATCTTTTCACCGGACGCCATCACCAGATCCGGGTACAGATGGCCTCCGCCGGACTTCCTCTTTATGGAGACCGGAAGTACAATCCGTCCTCTGCCGGTCCTACCCTGGCGCTCTGCGCCTTTGAACTCACCTTCCGTCATCCTTCCACCCGGAAAAATATGACCTTCTCCTGCCAGCCCGCCGGAGAGATCTTTCAGAAGTTTTAACGCATAAAAGAAGCCCATTTCCGGGTGATAAGGAAATGGGCTTCCGGGGGGTGCTTATTTAATTAGAAGAAACTTCTTGCACAGCAGGGTGTCCGGTAATCGATACTGGATACCGTGATTCCTGTGCTCGGATTGCTGGCATGTACCACCTGGCCATTACCGATGTACATGGTCACATGACCGATTCCGCCGCTTCCCTGATAGAAGAGAAGGTCACCGGGCTGGATGGAATCCAGACTTACCGGAGTACCTACCGTAGACTGAGATGCTGCGGTACGGGGAAGGCTTACGCCGAAGTTTGCCATTACAGATAATACAAAACCGGAACAGTCTGCTCCATTTGTCAGGCTGGTGCCGCCGTATACATACGGATTTCCTACAAACTGAAGAGCATAGCTTACAACGCTCTGACGGATGCTGGAAGAACTGGAGCTGCTTCCGGAACTACTGCTGTCGGAAGAAGAACTGCTGTCACTGGAACTGCTGTCGGAAGAACTGCTGTCGCTGGAGCTGTTAT
>CAKRQP010000135.1:0-6626 GCA_934393555.1 uncultured Lachnospiraceae bacterium | reverse complement strand
CTTAAGGGCAGAAATTCCGCATCTGCTCTTTCGATGTAAAAGAAGCAGCAGTGCCGATTATGGTGCTGCTGTTTTTCTTTTTTTGCAAATACAAATGGTAGCATATTTCTGCTTCGAAATAAGGAATACAGGAATTCTTTTAAAAATAAAAAAATAGCAGATGCGTAAAATGCTAAATATCAGAAGGATGAAATTACAAAGCAGATTTTACGCTGCCGGGATAATAAACATGTGATATCAGGGGGAAATTTTATGAAATTTTTTAAAAAGAACCATCATTTAAAAACCTACGACCCAAACCACCAGAAACCCGTCCTCAAAACCAGCATCTGTACCGGCGAGCAGGTGGCGGGCTTCAAGGATCTTCAGACCGGAAAGATCGATGAGATCATGCTGATCCGTTCTCCGGCGGATCTGGCAGAATTCAGAGAATTGTACGGAATAACAGAAGAAATTTACAAGGAATACTAAATCCATGCCAACAGCAGAGCCTGCAACTTGTTACAGAAACTTTCTCAATTGCAGCTTACGGATCCTCTTGCATCTCATATAGAGCGTTTTGGAGGAAAAGGAGTATCCAAAGCAGTAAATAACATCAACACTGTTATCAACGAGGTACTGAAAGGCGTGGATGCTTCCGATATTTATGCAGTCGATGCAGCTATGATGAAAGCAGATGGAACCAAGGATAAATCCAACCTTGGTGCGAATGCGATCCTGGCAGTATCGATCGCAAGCTGCAGAGCAGCAGCTATCGCACTGGATATCCCTCTGTATCGTTTTCTGGGTGGTGTAAATGGCAACCGTCTTCCGGTTCCGATGATGAACATCCTAAATGGTGGTGCTCATGCGGCAAATACTGTGGACGTACAGGAATTTATGATCATGCCAGCCGGTGCAGAGAGTTTCCGTGAAGGTCTCAGATGGTGTACTGAGGTCTTCCACGCACTGGCAGCTCTCTTAAAATCCAGAGGACTGGCTACTTCCGTAGGTGATGAGGGTGGTTTTGCTCCGGATCTTGGAAGTGACGAGGAAGCCATCGAATGTATTCTGGAAGCGATCCGCAAGGCTGGCTACGAACCGGGCAAAGATTTTGTCCTGGCTATGGATGCTGCTTCCAGTGAATGGAAGGGTGAGAAGAAGGGCGAGTACATCCTTCCGAAATGCGGCAAAAAGTATACTTCTGCAGAACTGGTAGAGCACTGGAAAAAGCTTTGCGAAAAATATCCGATCTACTCCATCGAAGACGGTCTGGATGAAGAAGACTGGGAGGGCTGGCAGGTACTGACCAGAGAACTGGGGGGCAAGGTCCAGCTGGTAGGAGATGATCTTTTTGTCACCAATACCGAGCGTCTTTCAAAAGGAATCTCCCTTGGCTGCGGAAATTCTATTCTGATCAAGCTGAATCAGATCGGTTCTGTGTCTGAGACTCTGGAAGCCATCAAGATGGCTCACAATGCCGGCTATACAGCTGTTACCTCCCACCGTTCAGGTGAGACAGAGGATACTACGATCGCAGATCTGGCTGTTGCACTGAATACCTGCCAGATCAAGACCGGTGCTCCCAGCAGAAGTGAACGTGTGGCAAAATACAACCAGCTGCTCCGGATTGAGGAGGAACTGGGTACATCAGCAGTTTATCCGGGTAAAAAAGCATTCCATATCAGCCGCTGAGGCAGTTTGCATACAGTTACACTGAAATAAAAAAAGACCTTGAGGAATATCGCCGAAGATGTTGCCGAAAGGTCTTTTTTCTTGCCTTTTTTTCATATTCATCGTATGATTTTATCCATATCGGATAACAATGAAATGGAGAAAAAATATGCTTGGTAAATTTAACCGCTTTATAGAAAAATGGATGGCCCTGGTCACACCGGCCTGCCTTCTTTTCGGTGTGCTTTTTCCGGATATCGCGAAGCATGGTCTGCCTTATGTTTCTCTGGTCTTTGCGTTTATGACCTTCACAGGGGCTCTAAAATCGGACTTTCATGATATGGCCAGGGTGCTGAAGCACCCCATTCCCCTGCTGGCCTGCCTGGGAGTGCTTCATGTGCTGCTTCCTGTTCTGGCCTGCGGTCTTGGGCATCTGCTTTTTCCCGGAAATGATCGTCTGATCACAGGGATGGTGTTGGAATTTTCCGTCCCGACGGCAGTGGTCAGCCTTATGTGGGTGACGATCTATAGTGGGAACAGCCCGCTGTCCCTGTCCCTGGTGATCGTAGATACGCTTCTGGCACCTTTCCTGATCCCTGCCACGCTGCAGATTCTGGTAGGTTCCCGGGTATCCATGGATGCGGCCGCTATGATGCGGGAACTTCTTTTTATGATCGCCCTTCCTGCACTGGCAGCCATGAGCCTCAACGAGCTGACACACGGAAAAGTGCGGAAAGAATGGCCCTCAAAGCTGGCTCCTTTTTCAAAAATGTGCCTGATCTTTGTGGTAGCCTCTAATTCCTCCAAAGTGGCTCCCTATGTGCGGAATATGACACCACAGAGGATTCTTGTAGCAGCAGCCATCCTTGTACTGGCGGCTTCGGGTTATGCCATCGGCTGGCTTTTATCCCGTTTATTCGGCGGAGACCGGGAACTGGCAGTGTCCATGCTCTATGGCTCCGGCATGCGCAACATCAGTGCCGGGGCAGTTCTTGCAGCTGCGTATTTTCCGGGCGAAGTCATGTTTCCGGTTATGATCGGGACACTGTTTCAACAGGTTCTGGCAGCCTGTTATGGAAAGCTGATCGAGAGAATGTATGATCATTCCAATCAAAGGAATCAATGGAAGATTTCCTGATCTGCTTGCCATCCTTTTCTGTTTGTGGTAACATGTTACTTTAGGAATCTGACGCGTCAACTGTTTACAACATCATGTGGAAGATTCGGAAAACAAAAGAAAAGGGAGAAACAAAAAGTATGATTGAAATCATAACGGCCGTGAACCAGGCGGTCAACAATTTTATCTGGGGCGTTCCTGCGATGATCTGTATTCTCGGTGTTGGAATGTACCTGAGTATCCGCACCGGTTTCCTGCAGATCCGGAAATTTCCCTATGCGATCCGTACCACCATCGGACGGATGTTTCGGAAAAAAGATGCTTCAGACGGTTCCATGACTCCGTTTCAGGCGGTCTGTACGGCACTGGCGGCAACGGTAGGAACAGGAAATATCGCGGGAGTAGCGGGTGCCATTGCAATCGGAGGTCCGGGTGCTATCTTCTGGATGTGGTGTTCCGCTGCGTTTGGTATGTGCACCAAATTTGCCGAGGTGACTCTGGCCGTTCATTTCCGTGAACGGAACAAGGAAGGCGATCTGGTAGGCGGCCCTATGTATTACATCAAAAACGGTCTTGGAAAAAACTGGCAGTGGCTGGCTTTTTTCTATTCCCTGTTTGGTGTGCTGACTGTATTTGGAACAGGAAATGCCACGCAGGTAAATACCATTACGACAGCTATTGATACGGCCCTTGTTCAGTATGGTCTGATCGGAGATACGGCAATGTCCATGCTGAATCTGGTCATTGGCATTTTTATTGCCATGCTGGTGGCAATGGTCCTTCTCGGCGGCATCAAAAGGATCGGAAGCGTGACAGAAAAACTGGTCCCCTTTATGGCGCTTTTCTATGTGGTTATGGCACTTGGAGTTGTTGTGCTGAATATTCCGCGCCTTCCGGCAGTCTTTGCCTCCATTATCGGAGGGGCTTTCTCTCCGAAAGCATTTACCGGCGGCCTTGTCGGAAGTATGTTTGTGAGTCTTAAAAAGGGTGTGTCCCGAGGAATCTTTTCCAATGAAGCAGGACTCGGTACCGGTTCGATCGCCCATGCCTGTGCGGATACAAAGAAACCGGTAAAGCAGGGAATGTTCGGTATTTTTGAGGTCTTTGCGGATACCTTTGTCATCTGTACGCTGACGGCTCTTGTGATCCTTTGCAGCGGTGTTTCCATTGGATATGGCAAGCCGGCCGGGGCGGAACTGACGATTTCCGGATTTACGGCGACCTATGGCGGCTGGTTTTCCATTTTTACGGCAGTAGCTCTTTGCTGTTTTGCGTTTTCCACGATCATTGGCTGGGGGCTTTACGGCGCCCGCTGCATCGAGTATCTCTGTTCCAGTGAAAAAGTCGTCCGTCCTTTCTTCGTGGTTTATTCCTTTGTAGCGATCCTGGGTGCGACCGTGGATCTGGGGCTTCTGTGGGATATCGCAGATACCTTCAACGGTCTGATGGCGATTCCGAACCTTATCGCGCTTTTCCTTCTTTCCGGCACGGTAGTGAAACTGTTGAAGGATTTTTTTGAGAAAGAGAAAGCCTGAAAAATGAAAGGATGTGTTCCATTGAAGAAAAAATGGATTTTTTTATGTGTTATGCTCCTTCTGCTCACGGGCTGCAGTGCAGGAACAAAAAAGCTGCGTTTCGGAACGGCTGGCATTGGTGGTGTGTATCATGCCTTTGCGGATACCTTTGCCAATGTCCTGAATACAGAAACGGATGATTTCCAGACAGAAGTAAAAACGACGGCGGGTTCTGCGGCGAATTTAAGGCTGCTTTCAGAAGGCTATATCCAGCTGGCAGTTGTCCAGGCGGATCTTCTTCAGAATGCCTGGAACGGCGAGGGAAACTTTGCTGACGGAAAGACTTATCAGGGCTATGGCGCGGTGGCAGCCCTCTACACAGAGGCCTGTCAGATCGTAGTGAGAGAAGATTCTTCTATTACAGATATGGATGATCTTCTTGGAAAAACGGTGAGTGTCGGAGAAAAAGAATCCGGTACGGAACAGAATGCCGAGAAGATTCTGTCAGCCAGCGGTCTTACAGACAACATGGTGACGAAAGTGAATCTTGATTATACGGATGCGGCTGAGCAGCTGAAGGATGGCACGATCGATGCATTCTTCTGCACAGCAGGTGTGGAGACCACAGTCATCGGTGAGCTGGCAAAGCAGTGCGGTGTCCGTCTCATCAGTCTGGATGAGAAGACACTGGGCAAACTGACCTGTTCCTATGATTTTTATTCCGAGTATCTCATCCCGGCCGGGACTTATGAAGGTCAGGAAGAAGAGGCCAGAACGCTGGGAGTCAAGGCTGTGCTGCTGGCAGGTGATAAGCTTTCTTCCGCACAGGTAAAAGAGATCACAAAAATACTTTTTGACAGCAAAGAGAAAATCCAGTACGCTTTGCCGGTGGATATTTCCCTGGATGAAACGACTGCCGTGGAAGGGATCACAATCCCATTCCATAAGGGAGCAGCTGCATATTATGAGGACTGCAGTGTGGATCCGGAAGACGAGACAGAGAAAGGAAGCAAATGAAGATTCAGCTGGATATGTATCAGACCATTGCAGCTGCAGTGCTGGTTCTGATGCTTGGAAAATATTTGAAACGTAAGTGCAGTATTCTGGAAAAATTCTGTATTCCCGCTCCGGTTATCGGAGGTGTCATTTTCGCAGTGTTTACCTGTATCTGTTATGTGACCGGTATTGCAGAATTTTCCTTTGATGATATCTTAAAGGATGTGTGCATGGTATTTTTCTTCACCTCCGTGGGCTTCCAGGCAAACCTGAAAGTCTTAAAAAGCGGAGGAAAAGCCCTGATCGTATTCCTTGGTCTTGTTATCGGTCTGATCTTATGCCAGAATTTTCTGGCGGTAGGCCTGGCGAAGCTTCTTCAGATCAGCCCTCTGGTAGGTCTCTGCACCGGTTCGATCCCCATGGTTGGAGGTCACGGAACAGCCGGTGCCTTCGGACCGATCCTGGAGGATTTTGGAATCTCCGGAGCTACGACCCTCTGTACTGCAGGGGCAACCTTTGGACTGATTGCCGGCAGCATGATGGGAGGTCCGCTGGGAAAACACCTGATCAAGAAGAAGAACCTGCTGGACACGGTGGTTTCCGAGGATGACAGCCTTCTGGTAGAGGAGGAGAAAAAGCATGAACGCCATGTCAGTATGTATCCTTCGGCTGTATTTCAGCTCATCATTGCCATGGGGATTGGTACTATCGTGTCAAAGCTCCTTTCTCTTACGGGAATGACATTTCCTATTTATATCGGTGCCATGATCGTGGCGGCCTTTATCCGGAATATTGGAGAATATTGCGGAAAATTCACGATATACATGGGTGAGATCAACGATATTGGAGGTATCAGTCTGTCTCTGTTCCTGGGTATCGCTATGATCACCCTGAAGCTCTGGCAGCTGGCGGCGCTTGCCCTGCCTCTGCTGGTTCTTCTGGCCGGGCAGACAATACTGCTCTTTGTTTACACAAATTTCATTGTGTTCCGCGTTATGGGAAAAGACTATGATGCGGCCGTTCTTTGTGCCGGAGTCTGCGGGTTCGGAATGGGAGCAACTCCCAATGCCATGGCAAACATGCAGGTGCTCTGTGAAAAATATGCGCCGTCCGTCAAGGCTTATCTTCTGGTGCCGCTGGTGGGCAGTCTTTTTGCGGATTTCATCAACAGTCTGGTGATCACCGTTTTCATCAACTTTTTGTAAGTTACGTAAAAAATGTCCGGGGGTGCGGACATTTGAGGGAGGATTTATGTTGTTTGGAAGAAAGAAAAAAGAGAAAGAAAAAACTTCTTACAAAGTGGAGAGTGAGAATCTCGCCATTCCGGAGGTTCACATCGGAGAAAC
>CAKRQP010000134.1:0-6746 GCA_934393555.1 uncultured Lachnospiraceae bacterium | reverse complement strand
GCCTGCGGTATCTGTGCAAAAGCATGTCCGATGGATGTACTGGAAGTTGTAGAAGAGTAAGTATAGATAGGTGATTTAAAAACAGGCCATGATCTTGTTCCCCGAGATCATGGCCTGTTAAAAAGTTCATAAAATCATTGCCTGATAGGGATTCGGCATGATTTTATTTCTGCTTTTTATCAGAATTGTAAAATTACTGCCTGATAAGGCTGTAAATCAGCATCCGAATACGTTTCCAGATTATTCAGAATCACCTGATTACCGCGAAGATTTTCCGGAATCTCTACGGACTGACCGCAAAGATTGATCATTACACGCAGAGTTTTATTGTCCAATACACGGTCATAGCAGAAAAAGGTATCTTCTGCTGTCTGTACTGCGCGAAAATCACCAAAAGTAAGAATTTCATGGAATTCCGATTTTGTACGGAGACGGATCATTTCTTTATAGAATTTCAGAACACTCCGTTCTGCCTTCTGCTCCGTTTCCACATTGATCTTTTCATGATCCGGATGTACCTGGATCCATGGTTTCACTTTTGAAAAACCTGCATAAACAGAAGCATCCCACTGCATTGGTATCCGGGCATTGTCACGGCCTCTCTGACGGAAATAATCCATATCTGCTTCCACATCTTTTCCCTGTTCTGCCTCCTGCTCATAACGGCTTATGGCAAACGGATCACGGATTTCTGTAATATCCGCAAACGGATAATTTTCCATTCCTATTTCCTGACCCTGATAAATAAACGGAGTTCCCCGAAGGAAGAAATATAAAGCACCTAAAGCGGTTTTGCTTTCATAACCGATTTCCTCTGCCGGAATATATTTATTTACAGACCGGCACTGGTCATGATTTTCCAGGTATGGACTTCCCCAGCTGTGTCGCTGCAAAATTTCCTGTGAAAGCATGATATTGTTCTTCAATTCGGCATATGTCCAGGGTCTTTTCCATTCCAGACCATTGATTCGATGTACATCCAGATCTGTATAGGTAAAATCAAACACCATGGAAAACAGACCGTTTTCTCCCGTATATTTTTCTACCTTGTCTTCCGGAACACTTACCTCTGCCACTGTCATCATGTCGTATTTATCAAACACTTCCTGCTTCAGTTCTCCCAGAAAATCTTCAATCCCATCCTGAAGCAGTACATATGGGTTTATAGAAGCCATTCCATCGTTTCCATCTGCAGGCAGTGGTTTATGCTCAAATACTTTCGGTGATTTTTTGAGATTTCCGATGGCATCCACACGAAAACCGGCCACTCCCATCTTCTGCCAGTAGAGCATCATATCTATGATCTCGCGTCGAAGTTCTTCACACTCCCAATTTAAATCCGGCTGTTCTTTGGCGAAACAGTGAAAATAAAATCGGTTGCTTTCCCCAATACGTTCCCAGGCACTGCATCCATTATAACAGCGAAGGTTATTTGGAGCTTCTCCATCGGTTTCTTCAATGATAAAGTATTTTGCATATTTGCTGTTTGGATCGGCTGCTGCCTCTTGAAACCATTTATGCTGGTCTGAACAATGATTGACAACCAGATCCATTAATACACGGATACCCGATTTCTTTGCAACAGCAATCAGTTCTCTGAAATCTTCATTTGTACCAAAAGAAGGATCGATCTTCCTGTAATCTGAGATATCATATCCGCAGTCTTTCATCGGTGATGCATTGATCGGACACAGCCAGATGGTATTCACTCCAAGCTCTTTCAGATAATCCATTCTCTCGATAATACCTTTCAGATCACCATTCCCGTCTCCATTTGCATCCTGAAAGCTTTTGGGATAGATCTGATAAACGACTGCCTCTTGCCACCATTTTTTATTCATAAAACATATCCTCTCTTTTATTTAATGGCTCCTGCCACCACACCTTCGATAATCTGCTTCTGCAGGAAAATATAAATGATGATAACCGGAAGGATTGACATGATCAGACCGGAACATACCAGTGAATAGTCTACAGAATACTGTCCAAAGAAGGAGTAAGTCATCAGAGGCAGGGTTTTCAGACGATTGCTTTGAAGCAGGATATACGGTAAAAGGAAATCATTCCAGATTGCCAGAATGTCCAGAACCGCAACCGTGGAAATGATCGGTTTCAACAGCGGAAAGACGATCTTAAAAAGAATCTGAAACTGCCCGCAGCCATCAATGGTCGCAGCCTCATCCAGCTCCACCGGGATTCCTTTGATAAAGCCCTGAAACATAAACACTGCCATGGAAATGTGCGCACCCACATAAAAGACAACCACCATAAAGATATTGTCAACCGCATTCACTGCGGAAAAATTTCGAACAACAGGAATCATGATCGTCTGAAACGGAATGATCATGGAAGTAACCATGATTGAAAAAATAATTTTGTTGATCTTCCAGTTATTTCTCGCAAAAAAATACGCACACATCACCGCAAAGAGGATAATAAAAACAATGCTCAGTGCAGTGATAATCAGAGAGTTGGTAAAGGTCTGCACATAATTCATGCTGCTGAACGCTTTTACATATCCCTGAAGATTAATTTCTTTCGGCAATGCCAGCGGACTCAGTATGATTTCTTTGTTGGGCTTAAAGCTATTTAAAAGCACCAGTGCAAAGGGCACCAGGAAAAGAATCAGTAACACAGCAAACAAAACATAGATCAGAATCTGTTTGGGTCCGGTTTTCTTTACATCTTTCATTACGCTTCAACCTCCTTACTCTTGGAAATCCCAACCTGAGTCAGCGTGATCGCTGCAACGATCACAAACAGGATCAGTGCTTCGGCCTGTCCGATTCCATATTCCTGTGCTGTAAATGCTTTATCATATACCTGCATGGCCACCAGCTTCGTAGAACCGTAAGGGCCACCATTTGTCAAAGACATATTTACATCATAAGCCATGAAGGCTGACTTGATGGACATAAAACCGCAGATCGTGATCGCCGGCATGATCAGTGGAAGGATGATCTCTTTCAGTTCTGTCAACCCGGTAGCCCCATCCAGTTTTGCCGCTTCCAGTACGTCTTTCGGAAGCCCTACAATACCAGCCATATAGATCAGCATCAGATAACCCGCCATCTGCCAGACTGCAACAACCACCAACGCAGCAAACGCCGTGCCCGGCTTACTCAAAAGATTATTTTTCAGCAATACGATTTTCAAGGCATTACCGATACTCGGGAGAGAAGAAGAAAACACAAATTTCCAGATCAGACCCAGTACAACTCCTCCGATCAGATTCGGAGTGAAAAATCCAACCCGGAAAATCCCCTGTGCTTTAATTCCTCTTGTAAGACCATACGCAATAAAAAAAGCAAGGATGTTTGTAAATACTACCACAAAAATAACATATTCAAAGGTTTTCACCAGAGAGATCCAGAACTCTTTATCCTGAAACGCACCCATATAATTCTTTAATCCGATATAAGAATAACCGTTTGTCAGCCCATTCCAGTCTGTAAAGCTCAGCTGCACACCACTGATAAAAGCCGCTCCTATGATAGCGATAAAAAAGAAGAGTGCCGGTCCTACAAAACAGATAAAGTTCTTGATATTTTTACTTTTTGTTTTCTTCATGCTTACTCCATTCTTTCATAAAAGAAGCTGCTGGCATCTACAAAATCCAGCAGCCTCGTTTTATTATCCAATCAACACCAATTAGTTTTCTTTCCAGTACTCTTCAATCTGGGCTGCCAGAGTTGCTCTGTCAATTTCTTTATCCAGATACTGCTGCATGGCATTTCCGACTTTTTCATAATGATCACCTGCAAAATTGGTGTACATCGGAAAACTCTCATCTTTTGAAATATAGTCGTATGCAGACTGTACCAGGCTCTCCGTAATTTCTTTGTCGTTGTTTGTATATGCAGGAATATTTCCATCATCAATGACATACTGCTGACCTTCATCACTCATGGTCGCAAACTCAATAAATTCTTTTGCTGCCTGCTGTTCCTCTTCTGTAGAGCATGCAGAATCAACACAGAAATAACCCGGAATTACAGAACAGATTTTTCCATAATTTTTACTCTCTGTATTTTCCAGCGGAACCGGAATAAATCCATACTCGTTTTCATTATCCAGCTGTCGGATCACACTGGATTCCCAGCTTCCCTGGAACCAGAACATGGCCTGCTCGGTATACAGGGTCTGTGACTGTGTTACTGCCTCAGATGCCACATCCTCCAGCGGATTATCAATATAATAGTTGTAAGACATGAGCGTATCAAAAGTATCCATATACTCATTAAACACTGCATTATTAGCCAGATCTGCCGTACCGTTTTTCAGCTCTTCGATAAAGCCATCCGGATCTTCCTGCGCTCCGTAGATCATGGTAAAGTAGTGATTTCCAAGAGACCAGTTATATGGAGAGATGATCGTCGGTGCGATTCCTTTTTCCTGGAGTTCCTTGCACACTGCATCAAAATCTGACAAAGATGTCAGGGATGTCACATCAAAGTCCTCTCCAAGAGCATTGGCCAGAGCTGTTTTATTATAAATAAGTCCATAAGCCTGCGTTTTCACCGGAACACCAAGAATCTTATCTCCATAGGTTACTCCGTCAGTCGCACCATCTACCGCATACTGTAAACACTCCATGTCTGACACATCAGCCAGCTTGTCCTGAAGGTTCTTAATGTCTCCCTCTTCCAGGAAAAATACATTCGGTGCACTGTTGGAATTATACATCACAGTCAGCATCTGATAACCATTCTGACCGTCCGTTAAAGTTACGATCTCAGCCTCTGCATCTGTGCTCTGTGCATTGAACGCATCAACCAGTCCTGCATTCAGATCTGCATTATCACCACCGATATAAACACGGATCTTTGTTTTCTCTGCTGCCTGTACAGTTGTAAGATCAAGAGTTCCAACAAATCCCAGTGCCATAACTCCTGCAAGTACCATGCTCATTGCTCTTTTTTTCATTTCCTTTTCCTCCGTTCTCTGTTTCTGTTGAAACATGTTTCATTGTGTTTTAAACATATCATATGAAACATGTTTCGTCAAGTAGAAAATTTAAAAGAGTGACATTTTTTTCATCACTCTTTCTACTGCTCTGTAGTAACACCCTTTATCAGTTCTACCGGCAGAATCACATCCTGATACTTTTTCTCTTCTTCTGAGCCGGTCATTTTTTCATTGATCATTTCAAACAGCATATTCGCTGCCTTTTTTGCAATTTCCAGATAAGGCTGACGGATCTGTGTCAGTTCTACCGTACAGGTCTTGGTGACAAAGGTTCCGTCATAGGATACGATCTTCAGGTCTTCCGGAATCCTCCTTCCGATAGCGAGTGCTGCTTTCAAAAAAGCAACTGCCGGAAGGTCCGCTGCCATGATTCCATCCACTTCCGGATATTTTTCCAGAATTACTTTTGCAAGTTCAAAATATCCGTCAAAGTCAAAATCATTCCAGCAAATCTCTACTCTCCTCGATCTGATCCCGGCCTGCCCCAGAACTTCATCCAGTTTTTCATGGCTTAAAAAAGACATGATATTTTTATCCCGTTTGTTACCGGAAATATGGATCACATACTTACAGTGTCCATGGATAAATTCTTGGGCTGCCAGTTCTGCTCCCATTTTGTGGTCTGAAACGATTACCGGGATTTTATTGCTGACTTTATAATCCAGCATAACGATGGGTTTCTCTATCTCTATGTATTCTTTTGCTTCACAGGCCGATGTGCCACAGATAATTCCATCCACAATATTTGATTTCAAAGTCTGCAAGCATTCTTTTTCCCGTTCTTCCTTGTCATCTGTATTAAACAATATCAGTTTGTAACCATTTTCATAAGCAATTCTTTCAATTTCAGAGGACAGAGATGCAAACCATGGATGCTGGATATTCGGAACCAGCATAGCGATCATATTTGCCTTCTTGCGAAACATTCCTCTCGCCAGTTCATTTGGTATATAATTCAGTTTTTTCATTGCATCTCTGATTTTTTTCTCTGTCTCCGGCGCAACATTTGCTGTTCCATTTAACACACGAGAGACTGTACAACTTGCTACTCCCGCTTCTTTCGCCACGTCTCTGATACTCGCCATCTTCTTCATTTCCTCCGCAAAACTGATTCATTCTTTAATGTGTAAAAGTATATCACATTATGAAACATTTTTCAAATCTCATTGATCGATCGCTACTTTCATCATTGGTCCGAAATGAATTCTCTATGGCTGTGCTTTTATGTGCGTTCAGTCTATTCTTCTATGGACACATGGTAAAAAAATTCTCAGCCGAAAAGCTTTCTTTGAGTGGAAGAAAATTGTTCTGAATATTAACATGGTCTCCATTGGTATCAGTGTTGTGCTTTTCTTCACCAGAATCCGACTTTCTGAAATCATAGGCGACACTTTTCAGTCTGTTGGAAATATGATTGGTCCTGCAAGCAAGGTCGTCACCGGCATGCTTTTCGCCGGAATGGATGTGAACTACAAATTTTAGTATAAATTTATAAGCGCTTTTATAAACGTTTCTTTCCAACAGGATAAAACTGCTCTCTATTCATTTTCCAAAAGAAACTTTTCAACTCTCTTGATAAACTCGTCTGCATTCTCTATCTGTCTCTCTGCATCTTCTTTTGACGCTATAAAGAAATCCGAGTAATCACATTTTTCCCGGATACGGTATGCACTGTCTATCAGCTTATAGGTGTTCCGGTCAAATTTTCCTTCATGTACATAAAACTGATTGAAATGTGCGATTACTGAACTATGCTTTGAAGCATCAAACCCATCCCA
>CAKRQP010000133.1:0-6764 GCA_934393555.1 uncultured Lachnospiraceae bacterium | reverse complement strand
GACCCTTTGAAGATGCAAAAGCAATAAGCAATGGGTGGGGATTAAGCAGAAAGAAAAGGAGTAAGCCCTATGACCGAGGAAATCTTAGATCATCCCTTAAACAGTCTGGTAGAAGGGATTCTGGACAGCTATGACAAATATCCGCTGATCCGGAACATCGATTCTTCTAACCGTATCAACCGTGCCATCGTTCTGGATATTCTGGAGAATCTCCGGAAGATCGTTTTTCCGGGATATTTCGAGACACGGAATTTAAAGCAGGATTCGCTCTCCTATCATGTGGGAGAAATTCTTGAGGACATTCATTACAATCTGATCAAACAGACCATCCGGGCTTTGCAGCACCGGGAAGAACATGCACCGGAAAACAAGGAAGCAGCTCTTTTAGAGGCAACGGTCATCGTGGAACGCTTTCTTGCAAGGATCCCGGCAGTACGCGAGGTTCTGATGACGGATGTGCAGGCGGGCTATGACGGTGACCCGGCAGCTTACAATACGGATGAGATCATTCTTTCCTATCCGGGGCTTTATGCCATCTTTGTCAACCGTCTGGCGCATGAACTCTATCTTTTGGGAGTTCCTCTGATTCCCCGTATGATGACAGAGTATGCGCACAGCCTTACCGGTATTGATATCCATCCGGGCGCCACCATCGGAGAATACTTCTTTATCGACCATGGAACCGGTGTGGTTGTAGGTGAGACCACAAGGATCGGAAAGAACGTGAAAATCTATCAGGGTGTAACCCTGGGAGCACTTTCCACGAGAGGCGGTCAGAGTCTTCGCCATGCCAGACGTCATCCGACTCTGGAGGATAATGTAACGGTTTACTCCGGAGCCTCGATCCTGGGAGGAGAGACTGTGATCGGTCAGGGAGCCGTTATCGGAAGTAACGCCTTTATCACCTCTTCTGTGCCGGCGAACATGAGAGTCAGCATCAAAAATCCGGAGCTTCAGTTCAAGAACCGTTCCGGAAAAGTCGGAGAGCTTGGACAGGAAGGCTTTTTCAACCGGCAGGAAACCGATTAAAGAGAAAGATGAGGATCACTTATGGAGAGAGAAAAATCAAAACTTCGTCCGGAAGAGGCAGTGGAGCTTCTCAAAGGAGCCATGGAGGCCAGGGAGCATGCTTATACACCTTATTCTCATTTTCATGTAGGAGCGGCTCTTCTCACGAAAGCAGGAAAGGTCTATCAGGGCTGCAATATCGAGAATGCAGCCTACAGCCCCAGCGTGTGCGCCGAGCGGACGGCATTTTTCAAGGCTGTCTATGAAGGAGAGCGGGAGTTTCAGGCAATCGCCATTATGGGCGGTCCGGAAGACATAAAAGGACCGGACTGTGCCGTCTGTGCCCCGTGCGGCATCTGCCGCCAGGTGATGATGGAATTCTGTGATCCGGAAACCTTTGAGATTTTTCTGGGAACTCCGGAAAAATATGAGATCTATACTTTGAAGGAACTTTTACCTCTTGGCTTTGGAAGTGCCGATCTTCAGCTAAAAAAGGCTTGACATTCTTTTGATTCCGCATTATATTGTTTGTGACCAAACAGACAGGAAGGGTGATTTCATGGGGAGAAAAAAAGAAGTGGGTCATGAAATCCATGTCCTCAGCAACATGATCGGAAGAAAGATCGATGAAGAGAAGCGTCAGCGGAACATGGCAGATGTGAGTCCGGTGCAGATCTGGGTCGTCCGTTATCTTCATGAGCATAAGGGAGAGGAAATCTGCCAGCGGGATCTGGAACGGGATTTTAATGTGACTCGTTCCACGGTGACGGGAATCCTTCAGATCATGGAGAAGAAGGGCTATATTCTTCGGGTTTCTGTCCCGACGGACGCCAGACTGAAGAAGATCCTTCTCACGGAAAAGGGGGAGGAGCTTTATTATAAGGTCCGGGACCACATTCATGAGACGGAAACATTTCTTGTAAAAGGAATGACCGAAGAAGAGGTGGAGCAGCTTCTGTTCCTTCTGGGGAAAATCAAAAACAATCTGACCACATAAAAAAGAACAGCAGATCCGTTCTGAGCGGAAATGCTGTTCTTTTTTTCAGTTGAAACCGCGGAAGCCTTTTCCGATGATCTCGCTGCTGTTGGTGATCATCATGAATGCACCCGGTTCGTTTTGCTTCAAGAAATTTCGGAGCTGGACGGCCTGGCTTCTCTTCATAACCGTCAGGATGATGAATTTCTGCTGGTGCGTGTAGGTTCCCTCACCCTTGAAAATGGTGGCACTCCGTTTCAGTTCATCATGGATGAAATCGCAGATGGGATCCGGTTCGTCGCAGACGATCGTGAAGTATTTACAAAGGTTGATATTCTCGATGACACCATCGATGACAAGGGATTTTGCCATAAGACCGGTGAAGGAGAAAAGTCCGGTGGTGGGATCAAAGACGAAGCAGGCTGCAACGGTGATCAGAAGATCCACCACAAACAGGGCAGAACCGATGTTGAAGCTGGTGTATTTTTTCAGGATCATGGCCAGGATATCCGTACCGCCGCCGGAAGCACCGATATTAAAAAGAATAGCAGCACTCAGAGACGGAAGAAAGATGGCAAAGATCAGCTCCAGGACCGGCTGCGTGGTCAGCGGCTGCGTCATGGGAAAGAGCTTTTCCATACCGCTTAACGCCACGGACATAAGGACACTGACGTAGACGGTCTTGATACCGAAGGATCTTCCAAGGAAGAAAAAGCCCAGCACCAGAAGAGCCATATTCAGAAGAAACGTCCAGTCTCCGGCAGTGATGGAAGTCAGTTTGGCGAGAAGAACGGCCATACCGGAAACACCGCCAAAGGAAAAGTTGTTTGGAAATTTGAAAACATAAATACCGACCACCATGATCAGAGTTGCGATGGTGATAAGGCCGTACTCACAGACGGCAGCCCACACTTTGGAATGTTGCTTGAACATAACAGATACCCTCTCTTTTCTATTTTGTAAAAGAAATGAAAAATGTATTTCCCCCTGCGTCATTATAATACATATTTGCGGAAAAAGCCACCGTCTGCGTGCTTTTTGACGAAAAGAATACTCTTTGGAAAAAGCTAAGATTTTGTTTACAGCTTGTTTACACGCCGGTGCGGATTTTTGTGTGGGAAATCTTTTATGATAATGATGGAACAGAAAAGCCATGGAAAGGGGGCGTGCGTTATGATAAGGGGACGAAGAATTTTTATGCTGAGAGTCTGTGTGATCCTGATACTGGCAATGGCAGTACTTTCTGAGGCATACAGCCCGAAGGAAACGTATATCAGGGGGATCCGTGAAGAGTGGGGGATCACGCTTCCCGCTGCAGAATGGGAGATCTATAATGAAGCGGCAGGTTCCAGCTTTGCCGGAAAGGGAGTCCGCTACCATGTATTTCGTTATCAGGATGCGGCAGCACTCCAGAAAGCAGTATCCTGGCACAGGGGAAGGAATATGCTGGTGGAACGGAAAGTAGACGCACTGCTCCGGGATATGGAGATCACAAAGGGATATGAGGTGAATTTTAACGGGGAGTATCAGTATTTTACCCTGACAAACAGAGGAAGCGCAAAGGAACTCTTTCTTCTGTATTTTCCGGCGCAGAACCGCCTGTCAGTGGTAGAGGATTATATCTGAGAAAGTTTTCTGACCGGATATGTAAAAAGGACCAGATGTTTTTGGAAAAGCTCCTTCTCATTATAGAAAATGCTGAATTTTTGTCTGGAGAGGTACAAAAACCTTGACGTGAATACGGTAACGTACTAAAATAGCACCTAGTGAGTGTCTGGAAAGTACGCGGCAACCACACAACTGTATTTTACATGACGACACAGAAGAACAATAGAGGAGGACGAAAATGACAGCATATAAAGACCGGTCAAGAGAAGAACTGTTACAGGAAAAAGAGCTTCTGGAGGCAAAGTTCCAGGAGATCAAGGGAAAAGGACTGAAACTGGACATGTCCCGTGGTAAGCCTTCTGCAGCTCAGCTGGATCTGTCCATGGGTATGATGGATGTGCTGAACAGCACAACAGATTTAAAATGTTCGGTTGGTGTAGACTGCCGGAACTATGGCGTGCTGGACGGTATTCCGGAAGCAAAAGAACTTCTGGCAGATATGACAGAGGTTTCCCCGGATAATATCATCATTTACGGTAACTCCAGTCTGAACGTGATGTATGATACAGTGGCCCGTTCTATGACCCATGGTGTGTGTGGAAGCACTCCCTGGTGTAAGCTGGATGAGGTGAAGTTCCTCTGTCCGGTTCCGGGATATGACCGTCATTTTGCCATTACCGAGCATTTTGGCATCAAGATGATCAATATCCCCATGACGGAAACCGGTCCGGATATGGATCTGGTAGAGCAGTATGTCAACAATGACCCGGCAGTAAAGGGAATCTGGTGTGTACCGAAATATTCCAACCCGCAGGGGATCACTTACTCAGACGAGACGGTGCTTCGTTTTGCAAGACTGAAACCGGCTGCAGAAGATTTCCGTATCTACTGGGATAATGCTTACGGTATCCATCACCTTTATGCAGATAAGCAGGACAACCTCATCGAGATCCTTATGGCCTGCAAGCAGGAAGGCAATCCGGATATGGTATTCAAATTCTGTTCCACATCCAAGGTAAGCTTTCCGGGCTCCGGTGTGGCTGCGATCGGCGCATCCAAGAAGAACATTGATTTCATCAAACAGCAGATGACCATCCAGACCATCGGTCATGACAAGCTGAATCAGCTTCGTCATGTGCGCTTCTTCAAAGATATTCACGGCATGGTGCTTCATATGAGAAAGCATGCCGATATCTTAAGACCAAAGTTTGAGACCGTATTAAATGGTCTGAAGAATGAGCTTGGTGATCTGGAGATCGGTTCCTGGCTGGAGCCGCGCGGAGGTTATTTTATTTCCTTTGATGCGCTCCCTGGTTGTGCGAAGGCCATTGTGGCAAAAGCGAAAGAGGCAGGTCTGGTCATGACTCCGGCAGGAGCTACCTTCCCGTACGGCAAGGATCCGCAGGACAGCAATATCCGTATCGCACCGTCCTATCCGACACCGGAAGAGCTGGCAGTGGCAGTGGAGATTTTTGTTCTCTGCGTCAAACTGGTCAGCGTGGACAAGCTTCTCGAAGAAAAATAAGAGTAAACAAAAAGCCCGGTTTTCCGGGCTTTTTGTTTACTTAAGAAAATCTGAAATTTGTTACAGGCTTATTTACATTTTTTGGATACATGTTACAATAGAACAATGAATTGCGGGAGCTGCCTGCAGCGGAGCAATTCGCAGGCGTCCGTTGTGATGAAAAGAGATGAGGGGAAGATTCCAAAGAAAAGGGGTATAAGAAGGGCATATGACAAGATCAGCCAGACGAACAAGGAGATCAAGAAGATCCAGTGTATTTATTCTGATCGTCAGTATTTTTTTACTGATCATGGCTGCGGCTTATCTGGCCGTAGGCGTATATTATAAGGACCGGTTTTTCCCGGGCTCCTATATCAATGGAGAGGACTGTTCCGGGATGACGGTGGATGAAGTGGAAAAAAGGATCGCGGATTCCGTCACCGATTATCAGATCACCATTGCCGAACGGGGTGGAAAGGAAGAGGTGATTGACGGCTCTGCCATTGATTTTTCCTATGTATCCACAGGGGCAGTGCAGGAACTCCAGGAAGAGCAGAATTCCTTCAACTGGATGTATGCATTTTTCCATCCGGAGGATCATGCCATGGCAGTGGAAACTTCTTATGATGCAGATTTTCTGAAGATGGCCATGGATAAGCTCCAGTGCTTTCAGGAGTCCGGCATTACAGATCCGGAGGATGCTTATATCAAAGAAAACGGCACCGGCTATGAACTGGTCCCGGAGGTGGAAGGAAACCGCCTCAATAAAGAAAAAGTGCTGACGCTTCTTTCGGAAGCGGCCGGACAGGGACTGAAAGAGGTAGACCTGGAAGCGGAAGACTGCTACGAGAAGCCTTCGATCACCTCTGAAAATAAAGATCTGGTAGCCCGTTACCAGACCCTGGTGAAATATTCCAAAATGTCTGTGACGTATGCGTTCGGAGACAGCAGGGAAGTGCTGGATTCCACGACGATCCGCAGCTGGATGACCGTATCGGAGAGCGGAGAAGCCTCTTTCAGCGATGAGCAGATCGAGGACTATGTGGCAGGGCTTGCGGAAAAATACGATACCTTTGGAAAAGATGTGGCCTTTACGACGGCTCTGGGAGAGACGGTCACGGTAAACAGCTGTGATTACGGCTGGCAGCTGGATCAGGCTTCCGAGGTGGCCAAGCTGAAGGAATATTTACTGAAGGGTGAATCCATGGTGAGAGAGCCGCTGTGGCTGAAAATGGGAGTGGCCAGAACAGCCAACGGCGTCGGAGATACTTACGTGGAGATCGATTATACAAATCAGCGTATGTGGTTTTATAAGGATGGACAGCTTCTGGTAGACACGCAGATCGTGACCGGAAATACCAGCAAGGACATGGGCTCTCCGTTGGGGATCTTCGCCCTGTATTACAAGGAGACCAATGCGATCCTGAAGGGAGAGGATTATAAGACACCGGTGGATTTCTGGATGCCCTTCTACGGCGGCGTGGGGATCCATGATGCCAAATGGAGAGATTCTTTTGGAGGAAATCTTTATCAGAGCAGCGGTTCTCATGGCTGTATCAACACTCCCTGGGCCAATGCCAAGACCATTTATGAAAATATTGATGCAGGAACGCCCATTGTGTGCTATAATGCAGGAACGAACCTGGGGCAGGGCGCACAGGCTTATGA
>CAKRQP010000132.1:0-6779 GCA_934393555.1 uncultured Lachnospiraceae bacterium | reverse complement strand
CTATCATATCACCCCTTCCACGGAATGTCAACACCTTTTTTTGAAATTTTTCATATTTTTTAAACTGTTTATACAATTTAAGCTTCATTCGCACATTTTAAGAAAGCAAGGCCTAATGAGAAAAAAGCTGTGCGGAACCCGCACCATTTTCCGGCACAGTTTTCTGCACAGCTTTTCTTCCTATATTAATCTCTCTTTATGCACTTACCTGATTTCCTGTATACAGCTGATAGTATTTTCCTTTTTCTGCGATCAGCTGATCATGGGTTCCGCGTTCGATGATCCGGCCCTGTTCCAGAACCATGATACAGTCTGCATTGCGGACCGTGGAAAGACGATGGGCGATAACAAAGGTGGTCCTGCCCTTCATCAGCTTATCCATACCATCCTGTACGATACGCTCGGTTCTGGTATCGATGGAGCTGGTTGCTTCATCAAGGATCAGCACCGGCGGATCAGCGATGGCAGCTCTGGCAATGGCAAGAAGCTGTCTCTGTCCCTGGCTTAAGTTGGCTCCGTCGCCGGTCAGCATGGTATCATAGCCATTCGGCAGACGACGGATAAATCCATCTGCATTGGCAAGCTTTGCCGCAGCAATCACTTCCTGCTCGGTGGCATCCAGTTTTCCATAGGCAATGTTTTCACGCACGGTTCCCGTAAACAGATGCGTATCCTGCAGTACGATACCAAGGGAACGACGAAGATCCGCCTTGCAGATCTTGCTGATATTGATGCCGTCGTAACGGATCTTACCATCCTGAATATCATAGAAACGATTGATCAGATTCGTGATCGTGGTCTTACCCGCTCCGGTAGAACCGACAAAGGCGATTTTTTCACCTGGATTTGCAAAGAGATTGACATCATGGAGCACGATTTTATCCGGATTGTAGCCGAAATCCACGTCATCAAAGACAACGTCTCCTTTCAGCGGTATGTAATCCACACTTCCGTCCGCCTGGTGTGTATGTTTCCACGCCCAGTGTCCGGTACGCTCTTTGCTCTCTGTCAGTTTTCCGTTTTCTTCTCTGGCATTGACCAGGGTCACATAGCCTTCATCCGTTTCCACACTGGTATCCATCAGGCGGAAAATACGTTCCGCACCGGCAAGCGCCATTACGATGGCGTTCAGCTGCTGGCTCACCTGGTTGATCGGCATGTTAAAGCTTCTGTTAAAAGTCAGGAAGCTTGCCAGTCCGCCCAGGGTAAAACCACCTACACTGTTCAGTGCAAGGATTCCGCCCACAAGGGCACAGACCACATAGCTTACATTACCCAGCTGTGCGTTGATCGGTCCCAGAACATTGGCAAACGCATTGGCGTTATAGGAACAGTCACAAAGACTGTCATTCAGCTCTTTGAATTTTGCAATGTTCTCTTCCTCATGGCAGAATACTTTGACAACCTTCTGGCCATCCATCATCTCCTCGATAAAACCATTGGCCTCGCCAAGTGCTTTCTGCTGCTTCACAAAGAAATTTCCGGAAAGACCTGCCACTTTCTTGGTCACAGTCATCATGATCGTAACCATGATAAGCGTTGTAATGGTCAGCGGAATATTCAGGATTAGCATGCTGACAAAAACGCTCACGATGGTGATCGCACTGTTCAGCACCTGCGGAATACTCTGGCTGATCATCTGACGGAGGGTATCGATATCGTTGGTGTAGATCGACATGATATCTCCATGGGAATGCGTATCAAAATATTGAATAGGAAGCTTTTCCATATGAGAAAACAGATCATTTCTCAAATTTCTCAAGGTACCCTGCGTTACATAGATCATCACGCGGTTCTGGGCAAAGGCAGCCAGAATACCGATCAGATAAAACGCAGCCACCCGCATCATCGCATGGAACAGCGGGGCAAAATCCGGATCAGAAGCTTTCAGCATCGGCAGAATGTAGCTGTCGATGAGCGTCTTGGTAAATAACGTTCCCTGTACGTTTGCCAGTACGCTGATAAAAATGGATACCACTGCGACAATACAGTGCGGTGTATAGTTTTTCAACACGTATTTCATGATCCGTACAAAAATCTTGCCGGGATTTTTCACCTGAGATTTCATTCCTCTTGGAGGTCTCCCCATAGGACCTTTTATCGGTTTTGCTTCTGCCATTATGCCTCACCTCTCTTCTCGTCAAAATCTCCGCCGCCACCGGTCTGGGATTCATAGACCTCACGGTAGATCTCATTGGATTTCAGCAGTTCTTCATGCGTTCCGATACCATTGACCTTACCGTCATCCATAACAAGAATCCGGTCTGCATCCTGTACACTGGAAATACGCTGGGCAATGATCAGCTTGGTAGTATCCGGTATTTCCTCCAGGAAGGCTTTACGGATTTTCGCATCCGTAGCGGTATCGACTGCACTGGTGCTGTCATCAAGAATCAGAATCTTCGGTTTTTTCAGAAGAGCTCTGGCGATACAGAGACGCTGCTTCTGTCCGCCGGATACGTTGGAACCGCCCTGCTCAATGTAAGTATTGTATTTTTCCGGCATCCGTTCAATGAACTCATCGGCGCAGGCCAGACGACAGGCACGGATACACTCCTCCTCGGAAGCATTCTTATCTCCCCAGCGGAGGTTCTCCAGGATCGTTCCGGAAAACAGGACATTTTTCTGAAGGACAACAGATACCTCGTCACGCAGTTTTTCCATATCATACGAACGGACATCTTTTCCGCCCACCTTTACGCTTCCGCCGGTCACGTCATAAAGACGGCTGATCAGATTGACCAGACTGGTCTTGGCGCTTCCGGTACCTCCGATGATGCCGATGGTTTCTCCGGATTTTATGGAAAAACTGATATCCGAAAGAACCGGTTTGCCCTCTCCTTTGCGGTAACTGAAGTTTACATGGTCAAATTCGATGCTTCCATCCGGCACATCAAAATCCGGATGCTCCGGATTGTCCAGATCGCTTTTCTCATTGAGAACCTCTGTGATACGCTCTGCACTGGCGATACTCATCGTGATCATGACAAAGACCATGGAAAGCATCATCAGGCTCATCAGAATATTCATGCAGTATGTCAGAAGGCTCATCAGTTCTCCGGTAGTCAGGCTGCCGCCAACGATCATCTTGGCTCCCAGCCAGCTGATGAGCAGAATGCAGCTGTAAACCGTGAACTGCATCAGCGGTGCATTGTAGGAAATATTTTTCTCCGCCTTGCAGAAAATATCGTAAATGTTACCGCTGGCTTTCTGGAATTTACCGGTCTCGTAGCCTTCCCGCACATAAGCTTTTACCACACGGATGGCGGATACATTTTCCTGTACGCTGGCATTCAGATCGTCGTACTTCGGAAATGCCTGCTGGAAATAGGCGGTCGCTTTGCGGATGATAAAAAACAGACAGCATCCGAGAGCAAGAACCGCAACGAGATAAATACTGGCCAGACGGGCATTGATCATAAACGCCATTGCCATGGCTACGATCATGCTGGCCGGCGCACGCATACACATACGAAGGATCATCTGGTAAGCGTTCTGAACATTCGTCACATCCGTTGTCAGACGGGTCACAAGACCTGCCGTACTGAATTTGTCAATGTTTGAAAAAGAATACGTCTGGATATTTTCAAACATAGCCTGTCTTAAATTTCTTGCAAAACCTGTAGATGCTTTCGCACCGTATTTTCCGCCCATAACACCGGCAAAAAGTCCGATCAGCGCTGCTACGAGCATCCATCCTCCCATCACATAAATGTGATGAAGATTCCCGGCTTCCACTCCGTCATCAATGATCGAAGCCATCATAAGAGGAATGATCATTTCCATGATGACTTCCAGGATCATGAAGAGTGGCGTGGCAATGGAAGCCTTTTTGTACTCTTTTACCTGAGCTCCTAATGTCTTTAACATAGTTTCTCCTCTCCTTTAGATTGTTCGTCACTAAACATTCTAAGGAGTTTTTTTTTAATTGTCAATAAGGGAATCCAAAAAATCTGTTTACTTCTTTTTCCCGATTTTCCCAAGAAGCCAGACACAGAGCATGATCAGCAGGATCGTGATAAAAATCCCCGCCATACCTTTCCACATGATTTCCAGGGCTGCATATATATTTGCTGTATTCATAAAGACCTCTCCTTTCTTCTTATAAGAAACGGCTTACCAGATTGATGACCAGACCACCTGCGATCACCGAAGCGATCTGTCCGGAAACATTAGCACCAGCCGCATGCATCAGGATCACATTGCCGGGATCCTCTTCCATCGCCATCTTCTGGATCACTCTGGAAGACATGGGGAAAGCAGAAATGCCGGCTCCGCCGATCATGGGATTGATCTTCTTTTTCAGGAAGAGGTTCATAAATTTCGCAAGAAGCACACCACCGATCGTATCCATAACAAAAGCAAAGAGGCCAATAGCCAGGATCATCAGTGTATCCATGCTCACAAACGCATCTGCCTTCATACTGAAAGAAACGGTGATACCGAGAAGCACCGTGATCAGGTTTGCCAGTGTATTCTGCGCCGTCTCCGACATGGTATGAAGGACACCACATTCCCGAATCAGGTTTCCAAACATCAGAAAGCCTACCAGAGCCACGGATTGCGGGGAAACAAAGCCTACGACCATCGTTACAAGGATGGGAAACAGGATCCGCATCTTCCTGGTCACGGAAGCTGGATGGTAATCCATACGGATCTGCCGTTCTTTTTTCGTAGTCACCAGACGGATGGCAAAGGGCTGAACGATCGGCACCAGTGCCATATAGGAATAAGCCGCCACTGCAATGGCACCGATGTACTTCGATCCAAGAACCTGTGACACAAGGATCGAAGTCGGACCGTCCGCCGCTCCAATAATACCAATCGAGACTGCATCCTTAAGATCGAAGCCCAGAACTGCCGCCAGAAGAATTGCCGCAAAAATTCCAAACTGGGCTCCCGCTCCAAAAAGGAACATCAGCGGATTCGTAAGCAGCGGTCCGAAATCGATCATGGCTCCGATACCGATAAAAAGCAGGATCGGCATTGCCTCCGATGCTTCGATCCCTGTATGAAACAGCCATTGGATGATTCCATTGGATTCGATCCCTCCCTGAAGTGTCTGATCCAGAACTCCTGAAAAGGGCAGATTTACAAGGATCGCACCAAACCCCATAGGTAAAAGCAAGGATGGTTCATACTCCTTTTTGATCGCCAGATAGATCAGACAAAAACCAACCAGATACATCACGACCTGCTGCCAGGTCACAGCCTTAAGACCTTCCAAAAGAAATTCCATCGTTTTTCCTCCTTTTCCGGGAGCCTGCATCACAATAAAAAAAGACTTCTACCACAATGTATAAAAACACTGTGGTAAAAGTCTTGCTATTTCAATTTCCTGCGGACCGTCTTCTCTCAGACGCTCGTACTGACGCTCGGAAATCCATTTTCTAATGGCAGCTACTCCCTTTCACTTGACAACCTCATTATATGCTGAAAGCTTTTCATCTGTCAATCCTTTTTTCTCCACAAAAAAACTCCCCGGAGATGTTTCCGGGAAGCTTTTGGTTCATCGATCAGCCCTTTACGGCTCCGATCATAACACCCTTTACCAGATGTTTCTGTACCAGCGGATACAGGAGCATAACCGGAATGGATGCTACAACGATCGTAGAGTATTTCAGAAGCTCTGACATACCCTGAAGTTTTGCCAGGTTGGATGCGTCTCCGATCTGAGTCATATCAACCTTGTTCTGGATCAGGATCTCTTTCATAACGATGGTCAGAGGCATCAGAGTATCATCTCTTAAGTAGATCATTGCTGTATAGTAATCGTTCCATTTTGCAACGCCGTAATACAGAGTCAGAACTGCAAGGATCGGCTTACAAAGCGGAGTTACGATCCGCAGGAAATATTTCCAGGGTGTACAGCCGTCGATCTGTGCTGCCTCATACATCTCATCCGGAATACTGTTGCTCATGTACGTACGACAGATGATCATATTGTAGGTAGACATTGCAGACGGAATGATCATTGCCCAACGGGTGTTGGTCAGATGCAGGCTGTTTACCAGGATGTAGGACGGTACCAGTCCGCCACTGAAATACATGGTAAACACGAAGAACATCGCAACGCCGCCTCTGGCACGGAACTCTTTTCTGGAAAGAGGATAAGCACAGAGCATAGTCATTACCAGGTTCAGCAGGGTACCTACTACCAGGTAGTATACCGAGTTGGCAAAACCGGTAAGAATCTTTTTGTTTTTAAATACGGCCTCATATCCACGAAGAGTCGGACGTACCGGGAGAATAAATACCTCACCGCTGACAACCGCCTGAGGATCTGAGAAAGAGGCTGCAACAATATACAGTACCGGGTAAAGAACAACAACCATGATAATAGTCAGCAGGGTATAGTTCAGGATATCAAAGATTTTATCGCCTGTACGCATGTTTTTGAATTTAAGCTGATGATTCATTCTTACCCCTCCTTACCACAAACTGGTCTCTGTTACTTTTTTACAGATCTTGTTTACAGCAACCAACAGAATAAATGAAACGATGGACTGGAACAGACCGGCAGCGGTTGAGAATCCGAAGTTGGAGTTTACCATACCGATCTTATAAACGAAGGTGGAGATAACCTCGGAAACATTGCTGTTCTGGCTGTTCTGCATCAGGTAAACCTTATCAAATCCAATACTTACAACGCTTGCGCAGTTGAAGATCAGCATGGTGATAACGGTCGGCAGGATTGCCGGAATATCTACATTCCAGATTCTCTGGACACGGGAAGCACCATCTACGATCGCTGCCTCCTGAAGCTCCGGGCTTACGCC
>CAKRQP010000131.1:0-6787 GCA_934393555.1 uncultured Lachnospiraceae bacterium | reverse complement strand
TACCTTTGTGCCAAAGACGGAGGAGGTCTGTTTCTTCTGATCTATCTGGTACTGGTATTGACATTCGGATTTGTATTGTTGACCACGGATGTTGCAATTGGGCGAAAGACAAAGAAAAATGCGCTGAGAGCTTTTGAAGAGCTCAATCCCAAATGGCGGTTTCTGGGCCATTTGACATTTCTGGTTCCGGCTTTGATCATGACCTATTATTCGGTCATTGGTGGCTGGATCGTAAAGTACTTTTTTATCTACATTGTTTCTGATGGAACAGCGGCCGCAGCGGATGGATATTTTTTATCTTTCATCACATCCGATCTTGCACCGATCGTGTTTATGCTGCTTTTCCTTGCGTTAACCTCCTGGATCGTATTTCGTGGTGTGGAAAAAGGAATCGAAAAATTTTCCAGGATCATTATGCCTGGCTTGATCCTTCTGATCGTGGTCATTGCAGTCTTTTGCTTGACCCTGTCTCATACAGATGCGGATGGCACTGTTCGTACCGGTCTGCAGGGGCTGGCTGTTTATATAAAACCAGACTTTCATGGATTGACCGTAAAACGATTCCTGGAGATCCTTCTGGATGCGATGAGCCAGCTCTTCTTTTCTTTGAGCGTATCGATGGGGATCATGATCACGTATGGTTCTTATGTGAAAAATGATGTGAATTTAAATAAAGCGACCAATCAGATCGAGATTTTTGACACAGGTGTTGCCTTTCTTGCAGGAATGATGATCATACCTGCGGTCTTTGTCTTCCTTGGAAAGGATGGAATGGCTTCCGGTCCGAGTCTGGTATTCATTTCACTTCCAAAGGTGTTTGATGCCATGGGCGTATTCGGGCGTCCGGCTGCGATCGCTTTCTTTCTGATGATGGGATTTGCGGCACTGACCTCCTGTGTATCCGTTATGGAAACACTGGTTGCAAACTGTATGGAACTGTATCACAAACCGCGGAAAAAAATGTGTGGAGCAGTAGGTATTTATTCACTCGTCACCGCCGTACTGATCTGTCTTGGATATAATAAACTCTACTTTGAACTGAAACTTCCGAACGGATCGGTGGGACAGCTGCTCGATGTGATGGATTATATCAGCAACAGCTTCCTGATGCCGTTTATCTCCCTTCTGACCAGTATTCTGGTCGGCTGGGTGATCGGGCCGGACTGGATCATAGGGGAAGTGGAACGAAATGGAGAACACTTCAAGCGGGCAGGTCTGTATCGCTTTATGATCCGCTATGCAGTACCGGTTGTCATGCTCATTCTGTTCCTTGTATCCACCGGATTTGCAGATCTCATTTTCTGATACGGGATAAGATGGTTTTGCAGCAGATATCCGGTTATCAGTGTTATGAATGAGCCCGGAAAGCTGCTATGGAGAAAATAGTGAAAAAAGTGCTTCTGAACAGAAAAGCCCTTGCGGATGCAAGGGCTTTTTGCTATGCTGGGCTTATAAAGGGGGTGGGCATATGAAAGAAAATCGTGGAAGAAAAAATTGGCCGGCCGTGGTGGCTGTGCTTGCTGTTTTTGCTCTCATCGGGAGCGCGTTTGTGTATACAAGATTTCGAAAAGAAGACGGAACAGCCACGCTGGAAACGCTGAAAGAAGAGACGGTTTGTTTGGAAACTTCTCAGATTTATCATCCGGGTTATGAGGCACTGGCCTATGATGAAAGCTCCGGCGCGCTGTATTATGACAACATGCTCATTGTGTATTTGATGGAAGAGCTTTCCCAGGAGGATCAGCAGCTTCTGGCCGGGACGGTGGACGGCGAGGTGGCCGGGTTCATCAATGGGGCACTGAAGGTTTTACAGATCCGGGTTCCGGAGACGGACCTTGCGGGGCTTCAGAAGCAGGCGGAAACGTTGATGCAGGAAGAAAAAGTCCTGTATGCGACTTTTGATCTGCCGATGGAAGTGGAAAGTCATTCTGCCGGGAGCAAGCAGACGAAAACCCTGAAGAAAAAGGCCTGGTGGGCAGATGCGATCGATGCCTGGTCAGCCTGGGAAAAGGAAGACCAGTATGCCAGTCCGGTCAAGGTGGCGGTCATCGACAATGGTTTTTCTCTGAATCATGAAGATTTGCAAGGAAAAATCACGATGCTGACGCCAAATCTGCCGGAAAGCGATCACGGAACCCATGTGGCGGGGCTTATTGCGGCGGCAAATAATGATAAGGGGATCCGTGGCGTGGCAGATCAGGCCGAAATTTTCGGAATTGACTGGTCGCAGGGCGAAAACAACAGCCTGATCACTTCGGAATGTGAATTCCTCGCTTATCTTTCCGAAGCGATTGAAAAAGGGGCAAAGGTAGTAAATATGTCTTTTGGCCAGCATGCACTTACGAGAATCGGGCTTTATAATGGGGATCTGTGGAAAATTTGGAAGGATTATAGAGCGGGAGCGGATTCGAACTATACAAAATATCTGAATGCCCTTGCCGGGTATTCCAGATACACAGCAAAAAACTGTGTGATTACAATGGCGGCTCTGTATTTTAACGGATATGAGGATTATCTTCTTGTCCAGTCAGCCGGGAATGGAATCGATAACGGGGGAAGAGGAGTGGATGCGTTGGTCAACGGTTATTTTGCCGGAGTGACGTCGACGGTATATGAAAATGTCCTGTCAGAGCTGAGCAAAGAGAAAAAGGAAAAGCTCAAAGCGGCCGGCGGTTATCCGTTTTTCAGCCAGCGGATCCTGACTGTGGGCTCAGTGAAAAACAAGAAGAATAAGAACGGCTATTATAAAATGGCAGGTTCTTCCAATTATGGCGGCCAGGTAGATATCTGTGCTCCGGGAGAAAAAATCTACAGTACCGTTTTGAAGAATTCCTATGGGAAGGAGAGCGGTACCTCCATGGCGGCTCCTCTGGTGAGCGGGGCAGCGGCCCTTGTGTGGTCCATCAATCCGTCCCTGACGGCCCCTGAGGTCCGTTCCATTCTGGTTGAATGTACGACGACGAAAGCCATCGACACGGACAGCAGCGAAACATTCAATACCTATCCCATGCTGAATGTAGGAAAGGCGGCGGAGCGGGCTGTGGAGCTTCTGGATGCTGAGGCGGAGGCCGGCGCGGATTATGAGAGTTATCTCAAAAACACCCTGATTCCGGAATATGGCCTGATGTCGGACGAATATCAGAAATTTGATCTGACAAAGACAGGCGTTGACGTTTCAAAAATTGACGGGATTCTTTCCTATAGAATAGAAGATTTTGACCTGGATGGCAGGGAGGAACTTCTGATTCTGCGCTATGAGTATCTTGGGGGAGAAAAAAATCGCCTTTATCTGCAGTTTTATGATTACAGCGCCGTGACAGGGATTTATCCGGCGGATTGTGTGTATTTTTATACGGAGGGATTCGGAAGCCGCTCCCGGGATCTGCGTTCAGCGGTATTTTTTACAAAGGAGAAAAATACCGGCCAGCCGGTAATCTATCTGTATGCCAGTCAGTCTACGGTGACAGTTCCGCACAAGAATTATGAAACAATCCGGCAGTTCCGTTTTCAAAACGGCTATCTTCAGGAAACGGATTCCCGCCAGCTTACGAGCTGGGAAAAAGAGCGCGTCCTCTATTACAGCGGCGAAGACTGGAGCGGAGAAGAAGGGGCGAATGGCTGTGAACTGGCTGCCATGCCGGATACAGCGGCCTACACGACCTGGAAGAGAGAGGAAGTCGGCACCAGTGATATGGAAAATTATGAGAGCCGGGAAGCGCATCTGTTAGCAGATTACGAGGAAGCCTTTTTGGATATTGGTATCAGAAGAAACAGGGACCGCTTTGGTATTGAACTTACGGATGAAACCAGCAGCCAGAAATATCTGGTCCGGGCTGTGTTCCGGAATCCGGAGGAGCTGGACTGGCTGGCAGAACTGGATACCCGGCTGGAAGAGATCGACACAAAGGCGAAGGATATTTATATCCGGGATTACAGCGGGCTCCACAGCGAGGAGAAAGAGCCGGAAACCCAGGTGAAAGCGCAGAAGGCAGGAACGGTCGCAGCTGCGTTTGAGGAATATCTCAGTACGGTTCTGGTGCCGCAGTATGGCGTTATGAAAACCGATGAGCGAAAGGGAAACTGGATGACACAGGAACTGAACGGTCTTCTCTCGGCGACGATACAGGATTTTGATTCTGACGGGCAGGAGGAGCTTCTGACTGTGGACTGGTTTTCCACAGAGGGCAACGGTAGCGGACAGATCCGTACGTATCTGATCCTGTGTATGTATGAGTATGATCCGGATACCGGTGTGACCGAGAGTGCAGAACGTCGGCTGCCGACCAGCGGAGGGTTCTCGCCGGGGGCTATCGGATATCGCCAGCTCTCCGTTTTTACTTATGAATATGAAGGCGGAACCTATCTCGCAGTGGACAGCTGGTTATATGCCAATGAGAGTATTGTTACCCTTGCGGTGTTCCAGTACGGAGGGGAGGGTATGAGCTTTGTCCTTGTGCCCCATACGACAACCGGGGAAAAGGCAGATGAAACAGTGTATCGGGATGGAACTTCCTTTGATTTTGTGGCGGCCATGGGCTATCAGGCCCAGGGAAACGGCGACCGTTATGTGCGGTTTGCCTTTCATCTGGATCCCACGGCAGACGGCCCGGCCAGTCCGCTGTGCTGTTATGACTGGAAACAGGGGGAAGTCGGTACAAGTATGGATTACAGTTATACACCGGAAGAAGACCCGGCACTCACGCCGGAGCAGAACCGGGAATTTATGGATGGATACCGTTCAAGGGTAGAGAGTGTCGGGCTCAGAGTAAACGATGAGCGGATTGGCATGGGTGAGAACAGCGGCTGGCCCTCAGAGAGCTGTAATGAGAGGCTGATCACGGCCGAGGAGGTCTATACGGCACAGGAGGGAGAGATTCATTTCCTTTCCGGTCTGTATACAGACGGAAAAACAGGAGAAAAACAACTGATCCGCCAGGATAACGACGGGTCGTTGCATAAATTTCGCTGACAGAATTTCAGCGGCAGAAAAACAGGAGGATGCAAAAATGGAATTTAAAACAGATGTGCTTCTTCATGGCGGCGATTACAATCCGGATCAGTGGCTGGACCGACCGGATATCCTGGAAAAGGATGTGGAAATGCTGGCAGAATCCGGCTGCAACGTGGTGAGCCTTGGTATTTTCGCCTGGTCTACCCTGGAACCGGAAGAGGGCGTGTTCCGTCTGGACTGGATGGAAGAGGTGATTGACCGGCTCTATGCGAAAGGGATCCGCGTGATCCTTGCGACACCCTCCGGTGCCCGTCCCAAATGGCTGGCTGATAAATATCCGGAAGTGCTTCGGGTGGACCAGGCCAGAAGAAGGCAGCTTTTTGGAACCCGACACAATCATTGCTATACATCGCCGGTTTACCGGGAAAAGGTACGGATCATCAACCAGAAACTGGCGGAACGCTTCGGAAATCATCCGGCAGTGATCCTCTGGCATATTTCCAACGAATATGGAGGAGAGTGCCATTGTCCTCTCTGCCAGGCCGCTTTCCGTGACTGGCTGAAGGAAAAATATCAGACCATTGAGAATCTCAACAGCCGCTGGTGCACGACATTCTGGAGCCATACCTACCAGAGCTTTGACGACATCGAGAGCCCTTCTGAGATCGGCGAAACACAGCTTCATGCGCTGAATCTGGACTGGAAACGCTTTGTCACGCATCAGACCCGTGATTTCATGCGCTGGGAGATCCAGGCAGTACGGGATGCCGGAAGTAAACTGCCGGTAACGGCCAACCTGATGTATTATTTTGATGGTCTGGATTATTTCAAGATGGCGAAAGATATCGATGTGGTCTCCTGGGATACGTATCCTACCTGGGGAAAAGCAAAGGATATCGCTGTGGCCAGGGATAACGCCATGTGCCATGACCTGATGCGTTCTCTGAAGAGAAAACCGTTCTTCCAGATGGAATCCTGTCCTTCCTCTACCAACTGGCAGGGCATCAGTAAGCTGAAAAAACCGGGGATCCTCTTTGCCCAGTCCATGCAGCCCATTGCTCATGGCGGAGAGGGCGCTCTTTATTTCCAGATCCGGCAGAGCCGGGGAGCTTCCGAGAAATTCCACGGCGCTGTTATCGATCATTACGGCGGAAATGATACACGGGTTTTCAAGGAAGTGACCGAAGTGGGAGATACGCTGAAGGCGATCCGTGAAGTGGCAGGCAGCCGGGTGGACAGTCCGGTAGCGCTTCTTTATGACTGGAGCAGCAACTGGGCTATGGAAGACAGCCAGGGGCCGAGAAACAAAGGTCTTCACCATCATGAAGCTCTGCTCAAAATGTACGGTGGTTTCCGCAAACTGGGGCTGAATGTGGATCTTGTGGATGAAGAATGCAGCCTGGAGGGTTATAAAGTGCTGGCTATTTCCATGGGTTATGTTTTCCGGGAAGGCTTCGCAGAAAAAGTCAGAGCCTTTGTAGAAAATGGCGGAACACTCATTACTACGTACTGGAGCGGCATTGCTGACGAAACAGACCGCTGCTATCTGGACGGTGTGCCTTATGGTCTTATGGATGTGCTGGGACTTCGGAGCGAAGAAATCGACGGTCTTTATGACTGGGAAGAAAATAATCTGATCCCTGTGGGCGGCAATGACCTGGGGCTTACGAAGAGCTATAGCTGCCGTTATCTCTGTGATCTGGTGAGAGTCAACGGTGCGGAACCTGTCATGGTTTACGCGGATGATTTTTATGCCGGTCATGCAGCTCTTACCAGAAATACATACGGAAAAGGAACCGCCTGCTACATCGCAGCCGATGCGGAAGAGGCCTTTTA
>CAKRQP010000130.1:0-6823 GCA_934393555.1 uncultured Lachnospiraceae bacterium | reverse complement strand
TAATAGTTGGATTTTTGCCCGATAAAACCGGTAGCTGCTGTGTGGACGGGGGAAAACAGCGGAAATATTCGGTTTGGACGGGAGAGAAAAAATGTCAAAATTTAAAGAATATGATGTAGAGGAGATCGATGCCCTCTGTAGCCTTGGGAGAGCGTTGTCTTCTCCTATAAGAATAGAGATCCTGCAGCTTTTGTATGAGGAAGGCATGATCATCGGAGACATCGCCAAGAAGCTGGATCTGCCGGCATCAAGTACGGCATTTCATCTGAAGATCCTGGAAGAAGCCGGACTGATCCGTATGGAAAAACAGCCTGGAACGAGAGGAACGGTAAAGTTCTGTATCCGGAAGGTGGACTACATCACGGTCAACCTGATCAAGAAAAATGCGGATATTGACGAGATCTACAGTGCAGAGATGCCGGTGGGGGCATTCAGCAGCTGTCAGGTGACACCGACGTGCGGCATGTTCGGGCCGGACGGTTATATCGGAAATGAAGATACAGAGTATTGTTTTTATTACCCGGAACGTATGAAGGCAGGGATCATCTGGACTTCCTCCGGCTATGTGAAGTATAAATTTGCCAACGGTGTCCCGCGGAAACGGACGATAAAAAAGGTAAGCATATCCATGGAGGTCTGTTCGGAAGCGCCGGGCTATAAGGAAGACTGGAAATCCGACCTGACACTCTGGATCAATGATGTGGAGATAGGGACCTGGACCTGTCCGGGAGACTTTGGAGCAAGAAGAGGGCGCCTGAATCCGCCAACCTGGCCGAACGGAAGTACCCAGTATGGCATGCAGGTGATCTGGGAGGTCCGTTCCGATGGCTGTTATCTGAATGGAGAAAGACTCAGCAGGGTGATGGTGGATGATCTCCATATCATGGATCACGCCTTCATAGATGTGAAGCTGGGGAATAAACCCGGGGCGAAATACGAAGGAGGTTTCAACCTCTTCGGAAAGCATTATGGAGATTATAATCAGGGCATAGTCCTGACGATGGAGTATTAAACAACAGAAGAAAAGACTCCTCCTGAAAATGGATCCGGAACGATCCGGTTCCTTTTCGGGAGAGTCTTTTTGTGCCCAAAAGGAGCAAGAGGGTTTTGCCGGGCAGTAAAATGTTTAAGGAAAAATGCACAAAACTTTTGAAGCTGCTTTTCTTGTCGGAATGCACAAAAACAACAAGATTATTGAAATAAAAAAGACGAAGAATGTAAAAGAAACAGAAATGCTGTTATAATAAAGTAAAATAATGGTAAAAATGCCTATAAAATACAAAAAAACGATTGACAAACAGTCAAAATGTGGTAAAGTATAGATATCAGAAACAGGGATTGTGTTATAAAGAACAAAACCACTTGAAGTAATCAGCGAATTATAACAGAAAAACTGTTGAAAACTATCTCGGCCGGATAGATCAGAAACGAAAGCAGAAACCGATAAACAGAAATCCAACTACCCCGGAAAACAGAACGTGTACAGACCGTCAGGAGAAACCAGAATGAAGGGCACGGCGTACATAAAGGAGCTGTTTTCAGAAAAAATACGGGAAACCGTATCAGGCGGCAAGATTGAAACAACAGAATTCTATCAGGGAGGTTTTTTGGTATGAAGAAAAAATTATTGTGTGCGTTACTGACAGGTGCTATGGTTCTTTCCGCAGGAAGCGCTGTTCTGGCAGATGAAGCAGAAAGCGAAACTTCCAACGTGAACGAAGATGGTTCCGTAAACGACCCGAGTAAAGTAGAAGTAGACGAGAACAAACTGGTTATGTGGTCTCTGTTCACAGGTGGTGACGGCGAGTATATGACCAAGATCATCGATGATTATAATGCAACCAGCCCGAGCAAACAGGTTCAGTCCATCACCCTTGTATGGGCAGATTACTATACCAAGCTGCAGACCGCAGTGGCAGCTGACAAGGGACCGGACATCGGACTTTCCCATGTGTCCAAGCTTCCGGAGCTGGTTGACCAGGGCGTTGTAGAGCCGCTGAACGATTATCTGGATGAGCTGGGTGTGGATCTTTCTTCCATGTACACGCAGAACTCTCTTGATTCTGTAACCTTTGATGGTGAGATCTACGCAATTCCGCTGGATACCCACGCTGAGGTTATGTACTACAACAAAGATATCCTTGAGAAAGCCGGTGTAGAGCTCAATGCAGACGGCAAACTGGATATCGGCAGCCTGGATGATTTCAAGGCAATGCTGGATAAGGTAAAAGCTGTTATGGGTGATGGCGAGTCTCCCCTCTCTCTGCCGAATACCGGTGATGATCCTTACCGTGTATGGTGGGCAACCTATTACCAGATGGGCGGAACTCCGATCGTTAACGATGACGGAACCGAAGTTACCCTGGATAAAGACAAAGCTGTTGAAGCAGCTGAGTTTGTAAAATCTCTGTATGATGACGGCTATGTAGCAACCGGTATCGATGACCATCAGAAACTCTTCCAGTCCGGAAAAGCAGGCTTCCTGTTCGGCGGAACCTGGGCAGTAGGCGTTATGGAGTCCACCGATGGACTGAACTTCAACGTTCAGAGCTTCCCGCAGCTCTTTGATGAGGATCACTGCTGGGCAGATTCCCATACCTTCATTCTTCCGGTCAATGGTGACAGAGACGAGGATGAGACCAAAGCAGCTGTTGAGTTCATGGTTGCAGCCTGCAAAGACGGCGGTCTGACCTGGGCAGGTTCCGGCCAGATTCCGGCAAATACCGAAGTTACCGGCAATGAAGAGTACGCAGCACTTCCGTACAGAAGCAACTATCAGGATGAAGTTGAAAAAGCTGTTCTGCCGGCTAAGAACCCGCACTTCTACGCTATGAAGGATGGCATGATCCAGAGCCTGGATACCATCTGGACCGGCACTAATGATGCAGCAACCGGTATTGATGCACTTGTTGACGAGCTGTCTTCTAACCTGGAATAAAGCATAGTCAAGAAAGGGGGAGCTTTTCAAAGCTTCCCTTTTCTTTTTAAAAAAGCTCATAGAAAACTGTCTGGTTTCAGGCAGAAAAAGGAGGTAAAACGATGAGCAAACAGAGAAAAAGAAAACTGTTTTTTACTGCCCTGGCTTTCATGCTTCCCTTCTTGATTCTCTATACAGTTTTTACCATTTGGCCTGTTATCCAGGGATTTTATGTGAGCATGCACAAATGGGGACTGATGGGAAAGCAGAAGTACATCGGCTTTGATAACTATATCAAATTCGCAGGAGACAAGAAGTTCTGGTCGGCTCTTGGAAACACCTGTAAATTTGTAGTGATCACAGCTCCCATGCTGGTGATCATCGCCCTGATCCTGGCGCTTCTGGCCAACCGGCAGACAGTCATGAAAAAAGGGCTGCGGATTTCCTATTACCTTCCCAGTATCCTTTCTGTTTCCGTGGCATCTTTCATTGCGAAGAACACCTTCAGTCCGTACACCGGACTTTTAAACGGCGTACTCCATCAGCTTCATATCCTGCCGACAAACACGGAACTGCAGTTTTTGCTGGATCCGAAGCTGGTCTGGGTGACGATCTCCGTTATGACCGTCTGGTGGACCATCGGTTTTACCATGATGCTTTACATATCGGCCTTGCAGGATATTGATATGGGAATCTATGAGGCAGCTTCTATTGACGGAGCAACCTCCACACAGCAGCTTTTCCGTATCACGCTTCCGCTGCTTCGGCCTACGACGGAACTGGTCATACTTCTCCAGCTGATCGCCTGCTTTAAGGTATTCGGACAGATCCAGCTGATCACCGGCGGCGGCCCGGCAGGAAGTACGAAACCCTTGATCCAGTATATTTATGAGACAGCATTCAGTAAGAACAATCTGGGTTATGCGGCAGCCATGTCCTATGTGCTCTTCGGAATCCTGCTGGTACTCTCACTGGCACAGCTGATCATGCAGAAACGGGGAGGTGACAAGTGATGAAAACAAAGAAAACCGCAGGGCGTATTGCTCTTGATATTCTTTCCATCTTTTTTGCTGTAGTCTTTCTTGCCCCTGTGATCTGGGCACTGTTTGTATCACTGCAGCACGAAGGAAAACAGATCTCCAGTATCGTAAGCTGGTTCACGCCTCCTTACACCATCAGCAACTACTTTGACATTATCAAAAACTCATCCGTTCCGCTCTGGTTCATGAACAGCCTTTTCATCTCTGTGATCGTGACAGTTGCAACGGTTCTTGTGACCGGAATGGCGGCCTATGCGCTGGCACTGATCCCCTTTAAGGGAAGTCAGCTGTTTATGATCTATGTACTGATCGGTATGATGGTTCCCGGCGAAGCAACGATCGTTCCGCTGTTCATCACCGTAAAGGATCTGAAACTCATCGACAGCTATGCCGGTATGATCCTGCCAAGCATTGCGGGCTCTATGAATCTGATCATCATGACAACGTTCTTTAAGGGGCTTCCGAGGGAACTGATCGAAGCAACCGAGATCGATGGCGGCGGAAAACTGACGGTATTTTTCAAGATCGTTATGCCGTTGTCAAAATCCATCATTGCAACGATCTGTATTTTCTCTTTCGTCGGAAGCTGGAACAACTACCTGTGGCCACTGCTTTGCGCCATGAGTAATGAGATGTTTACGCTTCCGGTAGGTATTCCGACGTTTACCAGTACGTATACGGTGGACTATGTAAAGCCCATGACGGCAAGTATGGTGGCTTCCCTGCCTATGATCATTCTCTATATTATCTTTGAGCGCCAGATCGTGGCCGGTATCACTCAGGGCGCCGTGAAAGGCTGAGGTCTTCTATGGTAAGAAAGGAAAGAAATCAGGAAATCGACATTATGAAGGGACTTCTGACCCTGGCGATGATCCTCTGCCACTGCCTGCAGTTCTTCGGAAAAGAGGATGCAGGGATCGAGAAGATCCTGGTAAACGTGATCAATCTCACGACCTTTTCCGGTTTTCTGTTCTGTTTTGGCTTTGTGTGCTGTCTGGCTTATTTTCAGGGAGATACCAAGCGTGGGATCGCCCATATGCTCCGGAATATGATCCGGCTTCTGCTGGCGTTTTATATTTCGGGGATCGCCTACATGGTATTCAAAGAACAGAAGATCTTCCGTAAAGACTTTCTCTGGGAGATCCTGACGCTCCGCCGTTATCCCGGCTGGTCAGAATTCTTGGCATCTTTTGCGGCAGTGCTTCTGGCAGGTGCGGTCCTTCTTCCGGTCCTTCGAAAGACCAATGGCTGGGTGGTGATGGCGGCAGCGCTGGTAAGCCTTCTTGCCTGCTTCATCACTTACGGGAAGATCACGAATCCCTGGCTGGCTCTTTTTCTTGGATCGGAAAGCTACACCACGTTTCCGGTGCTGCAGTACAGTGTTTATTTTGTGGCTGGTATCTGGGCGGCCAAACGGAAAAAATGGCCGGACTGGAAGCTGTTTTTCGGAGCAGTTGTTTTGAGTGCCCCCTGTGTCTGGTATTACTGGAAATATGACGGCCTTCCGGGGCGTTTTCCACCCTCCGCACTTTTTATCGGAGGCGGAGCCATTGGCGTGTGGGTTTATCATTTGCTGGCCGGTGCACTTGCCGGGCTTAAGAATGTGACCATGATCGGAAAACCGGTGGAAGCCCTCTCTTTTATAGGAAGGAATTCCTTATATTATCTTCTTATGAGCAATCTTCTGATCTTTGCCGTGGCCGGAAGCAAGTTCAAGTACCGGGCAAATGAATATGCCTATGTATTCTATTTTGTGCTTCTGGCGATCCTTACCTATCTGGAGCGGCAGATCAGAAAAAATAAATGAACATACATGATATGGAGGACAAGAATATGAAATGTTATAAGAAGGATTATCCGAGACCTCAGTTTGTCCGTGACAACTGGGAAAACCTCAATGGAACCTGGGATTTCGGCTTTGACGATGCAAACCAGGGCGAGAAAGAAAAATGGTATGAGAAATTCCCGGGCGAGCTGAAAATTGAGGTGCCCTTCACCTATGAGACGAAACTCAGCGGAATCCAGGATGAGAGACGTCACGACAATATCTGGTATCACAAAACCATCACCGTAGACGCTTCCAAATTGACCGACAACCGCCTGCTGATCCATTTCGAGGGCAGCGATTTCCACACCAAACTATGGGTGAACGGCGCTTATGCCGGAGACCACAAGGGTGGCTATGCACGTTTTTCCTTTGATATCACAGAGCTTGTGAAGGATGGCGAAAATGAGCTGACCGTCAAGGTCGAGGACTCCTTCGACATTCAGCAGCCCCGTGGAAAACAGCGCTGGATTGACGAGAACTTCGGCTGTTGGTACGTTCAGACCACCGGTATCTGGAAGACCGTATGGACCGAGTATGTGCCCGACATCCGTCTGGATTATGTGAAAATGACCCCGAACCTTCATGATATGGCACTGGAGATCGAGTATCAGATCGACGCTCCGGAAAGTGCAATGGCTGGAGGAAATCTCATGGTAGTTGCCACTGTTACCTTCGGTGATATGCTCATCAGCAAGACCATGACGGTTATGACTTCTGACCATACAAAGACGAAAATCGACGTTTTCCACAAGACCAATGGCCAGACCAACTGCGGCATGGAGTGGGGCGTTCGTACCTGGAGCCCGGAGAGCCCGGATCTGTATGATATCACTTTTGAGGTTGTATCTGACGGCAAGATTCTCGATACCGTTGGTTCCTATTTTGCAATGAGAGAGATCCGCATTGACGGCTCCAATATCCTTCTGAACGGCCATCCGCTGTATCAGAGACTGATCCTGGATCAGGGCTACTGGAAAGATTCCCATCTGACACCGCCCAGCGAGGAGGCTCTGATCGAGGATATCGACAAGATCCATG
>CAKRQP010000129.1:0-6879 GCA_934393555.1 uncultured Lachnospiraceae bacterium | reverse complement strand
TCATGCATACGCGGGGAACAGGAACAGACAACAACGCCTGTGAGTTCTTTCTCTTTGATGGCCTGGATGATCTTCTCCTGTCCGGCTTCCGAACACATATACTGATAATCTTCTGCATGGACCACGCCAGGCTCCTGGCTGATGACTTCCACGACTTTTTTCACATCTACCGTTGCGGCGATATTGCTTCCGCAATGACAGACAAAAACTCCTATTCTCTGCATGTTTTCACCTCCTGTATCGTCTGAATGCACTTACCAGAAGCTGCTGGGGCAGTTCCGGATCAAGGAGTGACGGGATCTCATCCGGACTCAGATAATTGCCGCCTTTTTCTCTCTCCACGATCTGTCTGGCAGCATCAATGAGTTTTCCGGGTTTCACGTCTCTCGGACAACGCTCCACACAGGCAAAACAGGAAAGACATTTCCATAAGGATTTTGACTGTACCAGAGACTCAATGTCATCACGGAGTACATAAGAAACAAACTGATGCGGTTTGATGTCCATTTCATTGAAGGACGGACAGGATGCGGAGCATTTGCCGCACTTCATGCATTTATAGGGATCTACTCCGCTGATTTTGCGGATCTCTTCTGCTCTGTTTTTATCGCTCACGCTTCTGTCACCTCCTCTTTCACACCAAGAGCCTCAGCCAGAAGCTCTGTGAAATAATAAATCGGTGTTCCGTTCTCCGTACTCTTCTTCAGGTTGTACATACAGAGAGGACAGGCTGTGATCAGCATATCCGCACCAAAACCTTCTGCGCTTTCCAGGATCTTGTCACACATGTTTCTGGACATTTCCTTTTCCTTCAGGGAAATATAACCGCCGCAGCATTCATTCCGGTAAGGATAGATCACCGGTTCCCCGCCCAGGGCACGGATCAGATCTTCCATGATCTTCGGGTTTTCCGGATCATCAAACTGAAGGATCTTTCCCGGACGGAGCAGCAGACAGCCATAGTAGGCGCCGATTTTTTTGCCCTTCAGGGGATTGACTACCTTTTCTTTTACCTTGTCAAAACCTACGCGGTCCCGTAAAACTTCAAGGAAGTGCAAAACTTCTGTCTCACCTTTATAAGGGGTATCCAGTTTCATATAATTGTTTGCCCGGGTCTGGATGTCTTCCACGTTTTTCATATCATCATTGACACGCTTCAGCACATGATGACAGGCGGAACAGACGGTAATGAGATCCTGGCCTTTTTCCTTTGCCGCATTGAGAGCCCGTACAGAAGAAAGCTTCGTGGCAATCTCATCGCTGCCCAGAGGATAAACACCTCCGCAGCACTGCCAGTCTTCGATCTCCTCCAGCTCAAAACCCAGCGCCCTGGCGGAAACTCTGGCATAAGCATCCAGATCCTTCGCCTTGTTTTTCAGGGTACACCCTGGATAATAACTGTACTTCATGGTTTCCGTTATCCTTTCTTTTCCCTTTCTATGTAGAAGCGCCCCTACCATCTTTCAACGGTAGAAACGCTTCTTTTTTACAGTTCGATCTGGGAAATCACTTCTTTGAGGGAATCTGCGCTCTTCTGGAGCTTCTTCACCTCTTCATCAGTCAGTTTTACGGGAATCTTACCCTGAACACCGTTGGGGCCAACCAGAGTCAGAGTACTCAACGCTACATCCTCAATGCCGTACTCCCCGTGAAGCACGGAAGAAACCGTAACGATGGAATCATATGCAGAGAGAAGGATCTCACAAAGCTTGCAGACGGATACAGAAACCGCATAGAAGGTAGCACCCTTCTTGGCGATCACCACGCCGCCGGACTTGTGGACATATTCTTCCATTCCATCCTTATCAAGCGGCTCCAGCTCCTTACCCAGATGTTTCATCATCTCGGCATAATCATCCAGGCCGGCACCGGAAACATCCGCACAGGACCAGGGAACAAAGGAGGTGTCTCCATGCTCACCGAATACATAGGCATGGATATTTTTCTGAGCCACTTCGAAATGCTCGGAAAGACCGAAACGAAGTCTTGCCGTATCAAGCAGCGTACCGGAACCAATGATCTGATTCTCCGGAAGACCAGAAATCTTTGTGAATACATAGGTCATGATATCCACCGGATTGCTGACAATGATGTAGAGAGCATTGGGAGCCTCCTTCACGATCTGAGGAGTAATGCTCTTTAAGATATTCACGTTGGTCTGGGTCAGCTCGATTCGGGTCTGGCCAGGTTTTCTGGCGATTCCGGAAGTGATGATAACGATATCAGAATCTTTTGCATCTTCATAATCTCCAGCCACAACAGAAATGGGATCACGGAAACAGGTACCCTGGACGATGTCCATCACCTCTCCTTCTACCTTTTCTTTGTTGATATCGATCAGAACGATCTCTGATGCAATGTTGTTGTTGGAAAGATTGTACGCGATGGTAGATCCAACGCTTCCGGCTCCGATAATGGTAATTTTGCTGCTCATAGGCACTCCTTTCTCTTTACATTGTTATTTTTTTAACAATATGGGCATATACATCCGCTCTTTACTTTTTTCAGAAAGCGTTCTCTTTCTGAACGTCCTTGATGAAACTGAAAACTTTTACTTCTGGACATGGGTCATAAAGAAACAGTGTAAGACAGATCTGCTGCTTGAAAGCAGACCTTATAAAGAGAGACACTCTCTGTGCAATTCTTCATGACTCGTAAAGAATTCGCCTTATATAAGCAGGTCTCCTGGCTTCGGCCCTGTGCTTTCTGATCCCTTCCCGCTCATGCAGTGGCGGCCTTACGGCCATTCAGAAAGCGAAACCTTCACAGTGACGGCATCGCATAAGCTTCTCACTTATTTCCCTATTATCCTTTCCATGACGAAAGGCACTTATATAAAATGTCTGAGAAAAATTTCCCTGTTATTATATGATATTGATATTTTTTTGTCAATGCTTTTTGCAAGAAAGGCACGATTTTCGTCCTATTATTTTTATATGGCCCTCATTCACGGAGAGAGCTCCCACCCCGGGCGTGGATATTTTTTCAGGGCTCCGGATCAACGAGCGGGAGGCTCCGCCTGCTCCATCTCTTCTTTTATTCGGGATAACATATGGCCCATGACATAGAAGGCCGTTTCAAACCGGAGATAATCCAGTGTATTATCATCCCACATAAATTTCAGTGTGGCCGGAAATTCTTCGTCCGAATGCCAGAACTGAAAGATCACGGGAAGAAAATCAAAAACCTGCAGTTTTGCCGCTGCATCTCCGGGGTATTCTCTGATCCCGCCCAGGGCTTCCAGTGCCCTCTGGAGTTTTCCCGTATCCTGATCGAAGCTTTTTTCATAGGAAGTATAAAGGCCTGCTCCAGGTGCCGCCGCATAACGGGTGGATTTCATCCGGTCGATGGTATGGTAATTTCCGGAAAGATGACAGTCCTCTTTGGAGCTGCAAAGTACATCCAGGATGGACAGTGTTTCCTCAAAGTCTGCCGCCGCAGGCACAAAACTGTTTTTTTCCGACCGGTTCCTGTTCCACTCGATCTTTCCGTTTTTCCGGTTGATGCGGTAATCTCTTCCCACAAAGCGAAGATACAGAAAAGCGTCGTCCGATCCCAGCTGAAATTTCCGTATCATCTTTTCCTGATCGTAGGCAAGAAAACGCAGTTCTGCATCTTCTCTCATCTTGTCGTAGTTTGTCTTCTTTTCTCCCATACCGTTTTCCTACTTTGTTTCTGTTTCGCTTTCGCTCTCTGTTTCCGTCTCTGCCACATTTCCGGAGGCATCCACGCCATAGATAAACTGCTGAAGATAACTGCTGTTCGCGGTAAGATCCGGGATCAAAACCTCCATGCCGGGTGCCAGCGTCACACAGTTATACGTTCCGTCCACCGGAATGCGGTAGCTTTCCAGTCCTTCGATACTGCCGGTAAGCACGGTATAAATATAGCCGGCGACCTGACCGATGGAGAGATCTGTCGTAAAGTTCGGAAAGATCTTGTAAGCCAGCCGGATGAGGTTAAACACGTTCATCTTTTTTGCTTTTTCATAGGCTGCCGTCAGAACCTTTCTCTGGCGTTCTGTCCGCTCCCAGTCGGAATTTCCGATAAAACGTGTCCGGGAATATGCCAGAAGCTGCGCCGGCGTCATGGAATTCATGCCTTCCTTCAGTTCCCAGCCGGTCTCATCCGTCTCGGAAAGATCGGAATGTTCATTCAGATAGTTTGCCTCCGTCGCATTGAGTTCAATGTCCAGATTTCCAAGAACAGAAAGAGCCTCCATAAAACCGTCAAAATCCACTTCGATATTTCCATCAATGTGAATGCCTAAATTTTCTTCAATGACCTCGTCCAGCAGCTCCATGCCGCCAAACTGATAAGCTGCATTGATCCGGTTGTCTTTGTAGCCGGGGATCGGCACATAGAGATCCCTCATGATCGAAGTCAGAATGATCTTTCCTTTTTCTTTGTTGACGCTGCAGATGATAATGGAGTCCGAACGCTGTCGGTCCTGTCCTTCCCGGCGATCCTGTCCGATGAGAAGAAGGTTGGAAACATCCTCATCTTCCATAACCTGAATATCCGCATTTCCCCAGTCGATCGAATCCGCATCGAGGCCGTCCACACCGTCAGCTTCCGCTTTTTCCACATTTTCCAGAAGTTCCAGATCTTTTTGACTGTAGACGGTTTCCGCTTCTGTCTCTGTTTCGGTTTCCTCCGCACAGACAAAGGAACTGCCGCAAAAGCCCTGACTTACGGTCCCTGAAAAACAGGCTGCTGCAAGAATGGCTGCACAAACTTTTTTCCATCTTCTGTTGTTTCTCATCGGTATCCTCCTGTATTCTCCTGTATTCTTTTCCTTTTATGAATGTTCTGAACTGTTATCCCTCATTATAATATATGGATTTTTTCTTGTCCATCAAAAAAGAAGACTCCCGGTGCCTGGTTTCAGGCACTGTGCAGTCTCCTTTTTCATACAGATATGATCCTATTCCGATTTTTTGAAGCGGGCAAAAAAGCCTTTTTTCTCATAGGGCTTTCTGGTAATGCCTGTCACGGTATAACCGGTCTTATCAATGACTTCACGGATCTTTTCATCCGGAATATCTTCTTCTGTCACGATCACGGTCTTACCTGCTCCATGGGAAGAAGAAACCTTTTTTACCGGAAAAGCGGTACGTACCGCATCATTTACGTGGCTCTCGCACATGCCGCACATCATTCCGTCTACACCAACTGTAATTTCCTGCATTTTTCTGTTCCTCCTTTTTTTGACTCCATTCAGTCCAGTACCTTGTAACCTGCGTCTTCTACTGCTTTTTTCAGCACTTCTGCCGGTACCTCTTTGGAAAGCGTTACAACAGCAGTTCCTTTCTCGTGGCTTACCTCAGCGGCTGTCACGCCGTCGATCTCCTCCAGAACTTTTTTCACTCTGGCCTCGCAATGCGGGCACATCATTCCTTCTACCTTCAGTGTCATCGTTTCACCTCCTTTATATGAAGCGGCAGTGCCGCTGTTTTCCACAGATGTCAGACGCTCCGCCAGAAGCGGTGCACTTCCAAGTGCGTCTTTTCTCTTTTTGTCCCGGCTGGCATCTCCAATTTTGAAAAGGTTCAGCCGCAGGGCATTTGTCACTACGCAAAAACTGGAAAGGCTCATAGCCGCAGCACCGAACATGGGATTTAAGGTCCAGCCAAAGAGCGGGATCCAGACACCGGCTGCCAGCGGGATGCCAATGATATTGTAAATAAAAGCCCAGAACAGATTTTCATGGATATTCCGGAGCGTCGCCCGGCTTAAGCGGATGGCCGCCGGCACATCAGAAAGCCGGCTCTTCATCAGAACGATATCCGCCGCATCAATAGCGATATCCGTTCCGGCTCCGATGGCAATGCCGATATCGGCCCGCGTGAGAGCCGGTGCATCGTTGATGCCATCTCCTACCATGGCAACCCGGCCTTTTTTCTTCAGTTCACTGATGACTGCTTCCTTGCCATCCGGCAGAACGCCTGCCACCACTTCATCCACACCGGCCTGTTTTCCGATGGCCCGGGCGGTCCTTTCGTTATCACCGGTCAGCATTACCACATGAATGCCCATATCCTTCAGTTCCCGGATGGCTCTCGGACTGTCCTCCTTGAGGACATCTGCCACAGCGATGATACCCAGCATCTTTCCGTCCTCCGCAAAGAAAAGCGGCGTCTTGCCTTCTTCGGAAAACGCAGCGGCCTGTTCAGAAAGAGCGGCTGGAACAGCCGTCTTACTGCTGATAAAAGAAAGATTGCCTCCTGCCAGCCTTTTTCCGTTGAGGCTTCCGGTAAGACCATTTCCAGGAACCGCCTGGAAATCCGTAAGCTCCTGCACGGAAAACTTCCGCTCCTTTGCCAGCTCCAGAATGGCTTTTGCCAGGGGATGTTCACTTTTCTTTTCCAAAGCATACGCTTTTTCAAGAAGTTCTTTTTCCGTATACCCTGCCGCCGGAAGGATATCTGTCACCTTCGGTTCTCCGCTTGTAATGGTTCCGGTCTTATCAAGAGCCACGATCTGAAGCTTTCCTGTCTCTTCCAGAGAGACGGCCGTCTTAAACATGGTTCCATGTCTGGCTCCCATACCGTTTCCTACCATGATCGCCACCGGTGTTGCCAGTCCCAACGCACAGGGACAGCTGATCACCAGAACAGAAATTCCTCTTGCCAGTGCAAAACCAATCTCTTTTCCTGCCAGCAGCCATACCACGATGGTAAGCAGTGCAATGGTGATGACCGTCGGAACAAAGACGCCGGAAACCCGGTCTGCCACCTTTGCGATTGGTGCTTTCGTTGCTGCCGCATCGCTTACCATCCGGATGATCTGGGAAAGTGTCGTATCTTCACCGACACGGGTCGCTTCGCAGACCAGATAACCGGACTGGTTCAGGGTCGCTGCGGACACGGTATCCCC
>CAKRQP010000128.1:0-6893 GCA_934393555.1 uncultured Lachnospiraceae bacterium | reverse complement strand
TCAAAAAGCCGTTCATGCTTGCATGATAAGGCTTTTGAACTTGGGACCCGCCAAACATGAAAAAGCAGCGATTTACGCAGTAAATCAGCGGATTTTGAATGTTTGTAGAATTGCGGGAGCTGCTTTGCAGCGGAGCAATTCGTAGGCATCAGTTGGGGGCAAAAAACTTTTTGACCCCAACATCATACAAAGAAAGGTTCAAAACAGGATATGGCAGAAGAAACACATCCCCGCCGGAATTTTCTCAGAAGAGACAGAGAGAACCGCTGCTTTATGACTTTTTCCAATACGACGGAAGCCATAAAGATGGAAGCATGCTGTCATGCGGCAGGCCTTCCGGGGCGTCTGGTTCCGGTGCCGGGGGAGATCACAGCAGGCTGTGGTCTTGCCTGGATGGCGGAGCGCTCCTGGCGGGAAGAAATGGAAAAACTGGCGGAAAACAGCGGAGTGATTTACGAAGCAGTCTATGAAAACTGAAAGGATGGAAGAAAATGAAAATTGATGCAAGAGGAAAACAGTGTCCCTTACCGGTGATCGAAGCAAAAAATGCTTTGAAAGATGCGGAAAAAGGAGAAGTGGTTGAGATTCTGGTGGACAATGAGATCGCTGTGCAGAATCTTATGAAGATGGCAGAACACAAGGGTCTGGCTTCCGCTTCTGCAAAGACGGGGGACCGTGAGTATCTGGTAAAGATCGTGGCCGGAGATTCCGGTGAGGAAGCCTTGAAAAAGCTGGAAGAGGAAGCGGCTTTGGAACCGGAGAAAAAAGATGAACGGCGAAGAGGTATGGTGGCGGTCATCAGTGCAGATCATATGGGAGAGGGAGATCCTGTCCTGGGAAGATTGCTTTTAAAGGGCTTTCTCTATGCGCTGACCCAGCAGGACAAGTTTCCGGAAACCATACTGTTTTATAACAGTGGTGCATTTATGACGGTTGAGGGGAGTGAAGCTCTGGCAGATCTTCGTTTCCTGGAGGAAAGCGGTGTGGAGATCCTGACTTGCGGAACCTGCCTGAACCATTATAATCTGGCAGAAAAGCTGGCTGTTGGACAGGTGACGAATATGTACGAGATCGCAGAACGTATGACACACGCAGCCCTGCTCGTAAAGCCGTAAGGAAAAGAGCAGCCTGACACAGGCAATGGAGGAAAAATGCAGAGAAAACGAGAGGAACTGGTAGTTGTCCGTGGAGGCGGAGATATTGCAACAGGAACGATTCAGAAACTCTGGAACAGTGGTTTTGGAGTTGTGATCCTGGAAACAGACCGGCCTACGGCTATCCGCAGGAAAGTGGCTCTGTCACAGGCGGTCTATGAGGGGACAGCTGCTGTGGAAGAACTGACAGCGGAGCGGATCGAGTGTCCGGGAGAAATCGAAGAAGTCTGGAAAAGGGGACGGATCCCGCTTCTGGTAGATCCGGACTGCAGCTGCCTGAAGGAATTAAAATCGATGACGCTGGTGGATGCCATTCTGGCAAAAAAGAATCTGGGGACAGACAAAACGATGGCAAAACACACCATTGCACTGGGGCCGGGATTTACAGCCGGTGTGGATGTGGATCTGGTGATCGAGACCATGCGCGGACATTCGCTTGGGCGGATCATACGGGAAGGAACGGCTATGCCGAATACGGGAGTGCCGGGGATCATTGCCGGTTATGGAAAGGAACGGGTGGTTCATGCACCGGCGGAAGGAATCCTTCATATTTTTCATGACATCGGTGATTCCGTGGAAAAAGGAGAGGCGCTGGGTAAAATCGGAGAAGTGGAAGTTCCATCACCGCTTTCCGGTCTCTTAAGAGGGATCCTCCCGGATGGTTTTCCTGTGACAAAAGGACTTAAGATGGCAGATGTGGATCCAAGACTGTCGGAATATGAGAACTGTTTTACGATTTCTGATAAAGCCAGGTGCATCGGCGGAGGTGTTCTGGAAGGCCTGTTTTCGCTTATAAGGGAGGCGGAGGGATGATCTATCTGGACAGTGCAGCCACCTGTTTTCACCGTCCGCCGGAAGTGCTGCAGGCGGTGACGGAGGCCATGAATTCATTTGGAAATCCTTCCCGGGGCGGCTGCGGACCGTCTCTTCAGGCTTCCCGCATGGTGTTTCAGGCCAGAGAAGCCTTGAATCTTCTTTTTGACGGAGACGGACCGGAGCAGGTGGCTTTCTCTGCAAATGCTACGGAAAGTCTGAATACGGTTATCAAAGGCCTTTTAAAGCCGGGAGATCTGGCGGTCACCACTGTGATGGAGCATAACAGTGTGCTGAGACCTCTTTATGAAATGAAAAAACAGGGAGTTGCCCTCTTGCTGGCAGACTGTGATGAAAAGGGGCGTCTTCTTTATGAAGATCTGGAGAAAAAGATCCAAAGAGGAGCAAAGCTTGCTGTGGTCACGCATGCTTCCAATGTAACGGGAAACCGGAATGATCTTCGGCGGATCGGAAAAATCTGCAGGGAAAACGGGACGATTCTGATCGTGGATGCCTCACAGACAGCCGGGATTTTTCCCATTTCCATGAAAGAGGATGCGATCGATGTGGTCTGTTTTACCGGTCACAAAAGTCTTATGGGACCTCAGGGGACAGGCGGACTCTGTGTGCGGAAGGGCGTGGAGATACAGCCGCTGCTTTCTGGTGGAAGCGGGATCCTTACTTTTGAAAAAGAACAGCCCTCTGCCATGCCGGTACGACTGGAGGCAGGAACTTTGAATACACATGGACTTGCCGGACTTCTGGCTGGCGTCCGCTATCTTATGGAAGAGGAACGCCGGAAGGAATTTCAGGAAAAAGAACTGCGTCTTGCGGATCTTTTTTACAGAGAACTGAAGGACTGTCAGGAATTCTTTTTTTACGGGGATCCGGACGGAGAACTGCGCGCACCGGTGCTTTCCCTGAATCTGGGAAGTGAAGATTCCGGAGAAGTCAGTGACTGGCTGTTTCAGGAGTACGGGATCTGTACCCGGCCGGGCGGGCATTGCGCACCTTTGATGCATCGGTTGTTTCATACAGAAAAACAGGGAATGGTACGCTTCAGTTTTTCGCATGGGAATACGGAGGAAGAGGTGTATCGGGCAGCTGCTGCATTGAAAGAGATGAGTCTGTCATAACCACTGCCCGGGATTTGGCAGAACGGGAGATAAAAGCTGCGAATGCAAAGTGGCATATTCGAAAGAGTTACTTATTGACAAAAGTTATCAACAAGTCTATCATAGCCCTTGAAAAACAGAAAAAAGGAGGGCTATTTCTTATGACTCTCGATACCGGAAAAATAAATGAGACCTATACGATTGAAAAGCTGGATCTTCCATTGAAACTGGAAAAAAGGCTGGAGGCTCTGGGAATGACGGAGGGAACCTCGATTCTTATCCTGAATGCCAAGAGCCGGGGAACTCTGATCGTCAATGTCAGGGGAACCAGGTTTGCCCTGGGAAGAGGAATCACAAAACAGATTACGGTGAGGAAAAAGGCATGAGTGAAGACTTGAGAATCGGATTTATTGGAAATCCAAACTGTGGAAAAACGACTCTTTTTAACGCCTATACCGGTGCAAATCTAAAGGTGGCCAACTGGCCGGGCGTGACAGTGGAAAAAGTAGAAGGGGCCATGAAGTACCATGGTCATGAATTTAAACTGGTGGATCTTCCGGGAACCTACAGTCTGACTTCCTATACAATGGAAGAGCAGGTATCCAGGCAGTTTATTCTGAGTGATGAGGTGGATGTGATCATTGATGTGGTGGATGCATCTGCACTGGAACGGAATCTTTATCTGACGCTGCAGCTGCTGGAGCTTGGAAAACCTGTGATCATGGCTTTGAATATGATGGATATCGTGGAAAAGCGGGGCATGGAGATCGACCTGCACCGTTTTCCGGAAATGCTGGGAATTCCGGTTATTCCGGTTTCTGCCAGAAAAAGGACAGGTCTTGATATCCTGATCCATGCGGCAGAGCATCATAAAGATTCTTCACATCCGGAAGGACTGGAACATAACCATTCCAGTGTTTCTCATCACAGACATAATCATCATGAAGATTATGCGATGGTCTATTCTGATGAGATCGAGGATAAGATCGATCAGATCAAGGATGTACTGAAGCGTAACTATCCGGAGATCACCAATCATCGTTGGGTGGCTTTAAAACTTCTGGAACAGGATCCGGAGATCACGGCCAAATATCCGGTAGAACTGCCGGATGTGCTGGATCGGAGCTATGAGACAGATATCATCAATCAGAAATATGATTTTATCCAGGAGATCGTGGAAGAAGTTGTGGTGAATAAGGCACAAAAAGCGGAACTTACGGATAAAGTGGATCATTTCCTGACGCACAGGATCTGGGGGATTCCCATTTTCCTTGGCATTATGGCGCTGGTCTTTCTTCTGACATTTACGGTTGGCGACTGGCTGAAGGGCTATGTGGAGCTTCTGATGGAACTGCTTTCGAGAACGGTAGGACAGGGGCTGACGTCGCTTCATGTGCAGCCGGAGATCATTTCACTGGTGACGGACGGTATCATTGCCGGAGTAGGCGGTATGCTGACCTTCCTTCCGAATATTTTCATCCTGTTTCTGGCACTGGCATTTCTGGAAGACAGCGGATATATGTCCAGAGTGGCTTATGTCATGGACGGCATTATGGGAAGACTGGGACTTTCCGGCCGTGCCTTTATTCCGATGATCCTTGGCTTTGGCTGCAGCGTTCCGGCACTGATGGCTTCCAGAGTACTGGAAAATCCCAAAGACCGGTACCGGGTCATGCTGGTGACACCGTTTATGTCCTGTAGTGCGAGACTTCCGATCTATATCCTGTTTTCTGAAATGTTTTTTGGAAAGCATGCGATGATCGCTGCCTATTCGATGTATGTGATCGGACTTTTTGTGGCCATTGGGATTGCTGCGATCCTGCATCTGACAGATAAAGGGGAAAATCCAAACATCCTGCTCATCGAACTTCCGGAGTACAAGGCACCCAGCGCCCGGACCGTGGAAATCTATGTCTGGGAAAAGGTAAAGGATTTTGTCACAAAAGCAGGGACAACGATTTTTGTAGCTTCCGTTATCATGTGGTTTATCCTGAATTTCGGACCCGGCGGCTATACGACGGATATGGAAAACAGTTTTGGAGCAGTCCTTGGAAAGGTTATCGTGCCGTTCTTTATTCCACTGGGACTGGGATACTGGCAGATCGCAATGGCACTCATTGCCGGAATCTCTGCAAAAGAGGTGGTTGTTACCAGCTGTGCCGTACTTTTCGGGATTTCCAATGTCAACTCTCAGACTGGAATGGACAGTCTGCATAAGATGCTTGCCGATATGGGTTTTGGCGGTCTGAATGCCTACTGTCTGATGATCTTCTGCCTGCTGTATATTCCCTGTGCAGCCACCCTCGTTACGATCAAAAAGGAGATGGGCGGCTGGAAATGGGCTCTGAAGGCAGCTCTGTTTCAGCTTGGAACCGCCTGGGTAGTGACACTTCTGGTATATCAGATCGGAAGACTGTTCATCGGCTGACAGGAAACGAAAAAAGCGTGTTTGACGGAAAGGATGGATAGATATATGATAGCAGGAATTGTGATCGTTCTTCTGATCGTCCTGTATGCGTTTTTTGTGATCCGGAAAAAACACCGGGATATTAAAAACGGAGGCTGTGGCTGCGGCTGCAGCGGATGTTCCGGGAAAAACAGCTGCGGGAGTGAGACAAAGAAAAAATAACGGTTTTTTACTGGAATGAGGCAATGCGCTATATGGCCATCATCTGACAGAATTCAGTAGAAAAGAAAAACAAGTTGTGATACAATAGGGCTGTATGTAATAAAGAGACGATCCGGGAAAAATTTTGTAAAAGAACTTTCCCGTATGTCGAAAAAATGACTGCCGCATCGAAACGGCAGAAGAGGAGGAACATACCATGAACAAAGTGATTTCCACAGATAAAGCACCCGGAGCAATCGGACCTTATTCTCAGGCCATCGTTGCCAACGATATCCTGTATACTTCCGGACAGATTCCCATCATCCCGGAGACCGGTGAGCTGGTAGACGGTGACATCAAAGCACAGGCTGAGCAGGTCTGCAAGAACCTGGGCGAGATTCTGAAAGAGGCTCACGCAAGCTTTGACAGCGTCATCAAGACCACCTGCTTCCTGGCAGATATGAATGATTTCGCAGCCTTCAACGAAGTTTACGCAAAATATTTCGTTTCCAAACCGGCACGTTCCTGTGTTGCAGTAAAAACTCTGCCGAAGAACGTTCTGTGTGAGGTTGAGCTCATCGCAAGTGTCGGACTGATCCGCTGATTTCCAGAATAAGCATACAATAAAAAGGTTTCGCAGAAGAATCTGCGAAGCCTTTTTAAGTCTGTGACAACCACTCGCCGGCCTCTGCACGGGTCTTAAAAATAAGAGCTTTCTTATCGGAGTGTTTTTCTATAAGAGCAAGCAATTGAGAACGGCCGGTTTCGTGAAAATCATGAACAAACTTCACAAACTCAGGATCCAGATGCTGCTCTGTCCAGGGAATATCTGAGCGGTCTTGTCCTACTCTGCGGGTAATTCCGTCCATACAGACCTCTTCGCTGTAATCAAGAAAGATGATGGTGTCACAGGCACGGATCCGCTCTTCATAGGTCCGGCTGTAATTGCCATCAATGATCCAGAAATCATCACGCAGTATTTCATTAAGCTTCTGATCAAATTCCTCCCGTGTAATGTGCGTTCGGTCAGGCCGCCACCAGATATTGTCGAGGTGGATCAGAGGGAGACCGGTGCGTGCGGCAAGCTTTCTTGAGAAAGTGCTTTTGCCGCTGCCGGAGCAGCCGAGGACGATGATTTTATTGCCGGTAAATTTTTCCATAAAAGAGATTCCTTTCTGATTTTTTCTTAAAATATGCAGGGGG
>CAKRQP010000127.1:0-6924 GCA_934393555.1 uncultured Lachnospiraceae bacterium | reverse complement strand
GTCTTTTCCAGGGTGAAATTCAGGGTGATATTCTGAAAAAGTCTGGCCGGGATCGTTGGAATGGTCTCACCCAAAGGAGAAGTCATGGAGATGGCATAGAGCTCCGGAGAAGAAGCCCAGAGCTCGACAGCAAAGCCGCGTTCCTCTTTATCGACCAGGATCTCTACCGCCTGGACAGAGTCGGGAGCGGCGAGTCTTCCGGCATAATGATGGCTTTTTCCAGCTTCGTTTCCTGCGGCAATGATGCTGTAGAAACCGTCAATAGACTCAGAGAAATTCAAAACCTTGGTGAGTGGGGAAGAGCCGGTGTGGGAGCCCTGATTGGTGCCAAGACCGATACAGAGGATCAGAGGCTTTTTCAGGCGGTTTGCAAGATCAAGGAAATACTGGACGCCGGCCATGAGATCTGTTTCCTGAAAAGCGATGGCATCCTCACGGATCAGCTGGAAATCCCGGAGAAATTTTTTGGCCGGTTTCAGTTTTACCATGGCAATATCTGCATCCGGGGCCGCACCGGAAAAATCAGGGATCACGTTTTCACTTCCTGCGGCGATGCTGGCAAGGAGGGTTCCGTGACCGTTTTCATCGACAGAAGAGACGATGGAGAAAGGATCTTCTGCGCGAAGGGCCAGATTGATGTCATCTTCCGTGTAAGAAGAACCATAGCTTAACTTTTCCGGTGGTGTTCCGCTCTGGTCTGTCTGGTCCCAGATGCCGACGATCCGGGTGCGGCCGTCAGAGCGCCGGAAAACAGGCAGGGTATAATTGATGCCCGTATCCAGAAAGCCGAGGATGATATCTTTTCCCGTATAACCAAGGAGTGGCTGGGAGCGGACGCGCAGGATCCCGGAAACTTCCAGACTGTTTTCATCCAGCAGTGTGTAGAGCTTGGGGATATTGTAGTAACCCACATAGGCGAGAAGATCTCTGGGAAGCATGGAGAGAGGAATGTGGATCATTCCGTAATTATTACCGAGAAGCTCACCGCCCATCTGTTCGTAGGCATTGAGAAAGTAAGAGCCGCTTAAAGTGACCGGAAGGATGAGATCGGCATAATCTTCCGAAAGGATCTTTTCAGAGACAGAAGCTTCAGACATAAAAAAGCTCCCTTTCGTTTTCTTACAGCTTATGAAAACGAAAGGGAAAAAAGAAAGGCTTATTTTACATAGTAGACATAGTTTTCTTTTCTTGGTTTGGGAGCGGGAGCTTCGCCCTTGGCGTAGCCGAGGATCAGATGACCGATCCCTTCATAATTGCCTTCAATGCCCCATTGCTTCAGGAGCTCTTTTCCCTCCGGAGATTCAAAGGTTTCCTTTGCACGGTGGATCCAGCAGCTTCCGATACCGAGAGAGTGGGCGGCAGTCATCATATTTCCCATGACCAGGCTGCCATCGTAAAGATACGTTCCCCTGTTTTTATCCGCAAGAACGATGAGGACCACGGGGGCGCCATAAAAAGGATCCGCAGAGCTGCCCATGACAGCCGCATTCATACGGGATAGCCGATCTCTGGTCTCTTTATCTGTGACAGCGACAATGATGGGAGACTGGAGGCCCATGCCGGTGGCTGCGTAAGTGCCGGCTTTTACGATCTCCTCAATGGTTTCCATGGGGACCATATCCGGCTGATAACTTCGGATGCTTCTTCTGGTAAGCAGATTTTCCATAACTTCATTCATGGATCATTCCTCCTGTTTGTTTGTATTAAAGTTGGTGATATTTTACTATTTTTCTTCTTGAAAATCAATGGGATTTGGAAAAAATGGCAAAAGAATGCTTTACGAAGAAGAAGAAATGCGGTATATTGTAAGGAAAGAACTCGGATGAGCTGTACTGCAGTCAGGGTCAAACAATCATCGAAGGAGAACAAAAAATGGAGAAGGATTTTACTATAGGAGTCTTGATCGGAAATGCGAATTCTTCCTATACGAGAGATCTGATGCAGGGAATCCGTCAGGAGGCAGAAATGCTTGGAGTTCATCTGGTCTTTTTTCTGGGGATCCACAGCAGCTATTATTATCGGTCTTATTTCGGAGAGGATACGGACGATGATTACGATTATCAGTTCAATACGGTTTATGATTATGTGGATTTTTCCAGGCTGGATGCACTGTTGATCTCCTATGGTACTCTTTGTATTTTTCTGGGAGATCAGGAGCAGGAAGCGTTTTTGGAGCGTTTTCGCGCGCTTCCCTGTGTCTATATAGAAGAACGGGATGAAAAGGGAAGCTCGATGTCCCTGATCAATGATAATTATGGAGGGATGTATGCTCTGGCAGAGCATCTGGTGCGGGATCATGGTTACCGGAAACTGACGTATCTTTCCGGTCCAAGGGAAAATACCGATTCCAGAGAGCGGAAAGAAGCGGTTCTTGATGTGATGAAAAAATATGGTGTTCCCTTTGATGAGAGCCATATCGCCTACGGAGATTTTTCTCCCTGTGTGGAAGAAGAAATCCGGACTCTGATGGATCGCTATCCGGATATGGAGGCTATGATCTGTGCCAATGACGGTATGGCAGATACAGCGTACAGGGAGGCCAGGAAGCGGGGAAGGAAAATTGGAAAAGATCTGGCTGTCACAGGCTATGATGACAGTGATCAGGCTGCTAATATGGATCCGCCTCTGACTACGGTTTTTCAGGATCCCTGTTATATGGGACGTCGGGCGGTTCTCGGAGCAATGGAGCTTTGTCAGAAAAAAGAGGGTAAAACGGTTGTCGTCCCGTCACGTCTGGTCCTTCGGCAGTCCTGTGGCTGCCGGCCGGAAGAGAAAACCTCCGGGAAACTGAATATGGCGGCTTTTCTGCTCCGTGAGCAGGAGAAGGCCGTCAAATATCAGCAGGAAAGCTGGTTTCTGCCGCTGATCTCCCGGGATATGATCTGCCATATGGAGGATGAACAGGAGATCTACCGGCGGGCACTGATCAAATTTGCTCCTCTCGAAGCGAAAAAATCCTGGCTTTACATTTTTCCACAGCCTGTGATCCATCAGCAGGAGGACAACTGGAGCTGCCCGGATGTGATGTATCTGGCTGCCATGCAGGAAGGAAATAACGTCATTTCCTTTCCGGCAAAAGAACGGCCCGTGATCCGGAAACACGGGAGATTTCAGGAGTCCATAACAGGCTGGCAGGTCAAAGACGGGAAGGCTTCTGCTTCCTGCGTCTTCTGTCTTTTTTCCGGTGAGACACAGTATGGTGTGCTGGTGACAGAGATCGATCCGGCAAAGATTTCTCTTTTTTACCTTATCAGCCGGCAGATCGGGAATATGCTCCGTCTTTATGAGTCCAACAAGGTGCAGCGGCGCATGCAGAAAAAACTGGAGGTTCTCGTTCAGGAGATCAGGGAGAAAAATGAGGTGCTGAACTTTATCTCTGCGTCGGATCCTCTGACGGGCTGCCTGAACCGCAGAGGCTTTATGGAAAAAATCATGCAGCTGAACCGCAGGAATCAGGGATGTGAGGCCATACTTTTTGTGGCAGATCTCGATCACTTAAAAGAGATCAATGACTGTTTCGGCCATATGGAAGGTGATTTTGCCATTCGCCACTGTGCAGATCTTCTGAGAGAGACCCTTGGTGAAAATGGCATCGTAGGGCGGATCGGAGGCGATGAATTCTGCTGCATGCTTCCGGGAGGTATGGATGTCGCAGAGAAAACCTGTGAGAAGCTTCGGGATGCCGGTGTTCTGTTTAACCGGACCTCGGAAAAGGCTTACTATGTGGAGCTTTCACTGGGCTATACAACGCTGATCTGTGATGAGAGTCTTGTCCTTTCGGAAATCTTAAAGGAAGCGGATAAAAGACTTTATGAGGAAAAAAAGAAACGGCGGAGTTCTGTGAAAAAGTTGAATATTTGAAGTGCTAAACCGGCCCCCTTCGCAATATACTTTACCAGTATAGCGAGGGGGGATTTTGATGGAAGAATTTCATCTCTATAAAGATATCAAAGCCCGGACCGGCGGGGAGATCTTTCTGGGAGTGGTAGGACCTGTCCGGACGGGAAAATCCACATTTGTACGGCACTTTATGGAGCTTCTGGTGCTTCCGAACCTGAAAGATCAGGAGAAAAGGATCGCTACGGATGAACTGCCGACCAGCGGGAAAGGAAAGACCATTACTACGGTGGAACCAAAATTTGTGCCGAAGGAGGCTGCTCTTCTGAGATTGCCGGATCAGACGGAGCTGAAAGTCCGCCTGGTGGACTGTGTCGGTTTTCCGGTGAAGGGAGCAGACGGCATGACAGAGGAGGAACAGCCGCGGATGGTGAAAACGCCCTGGTCTTCGGAAGAGATGCCGTTTGAAAAGGCGGCAGCCCTGGGGACGGAAAAGGTGATCCGGGATCATGCCACTGCGGGAATCCTGATCACCTCGGATGGAAGCTTTGGAGATCTGAAAAGAGAGAGTTTCCGGGAGGCAGAGAAACGGACGGCAGAGGAACTGAAGAAAACCGGAAAACCCTGTATTGCGCTGGTGAACAGTGCAGATCCTTATGGAAAAGCGGCCATAGATGCGGTGGAATTTTTGGAAAAAGAATACCGGATGGCAGCCATGGCGGTGAACCTGGAACGGCTTACCGTGGAAGATGTCCGGCGGATCCTCAAGAAGATCCTCTATGAATTTCCACTGATACGGGTGGAGTTTTATATTCCCAAATGGACGGAAACGCTGGATCCGGAACATCCGGTGAAAAAAGCGCTGCTGGAAAAAGCAGGAGAGATCCTTGCAAAGGTGACGCATATCCGGGATCTGAAGGAGGAGAGTCTTTTCCGCTCCGAGGCTCCCTGTATCAGCGGGATCCGTATGGAAGGCGTCGTCCTTTCCAGGGGAGCAGTAAAAATCCGTATGGAGATCGAAGATACATACTATTATGCCATGCTGAGTGAACTGTCCGGTGTGGAACTGAAAGGAGAGTATCAGCTGATTTCCATGATCCGGGAACTGGCAGAGAAAAAGAAGACTTATGAAAAGGTGGAGGCTGCCCTGAAATCTGTGGAAGAAAGCGGGTATGGAGTGATCCTTCCGGAACAGTCCCAGATCACACTGGAGGAACCGTCTGTGATCCATCAGGGAAGCAGGTACGGAGTGAAGATCCGGGCCATGAGCCCGTCCGTCCATCTCATCCGTGCAGATATCGAGACGGAGATCGCTCCCATTGTGGGAAGTGAAGCGCAGGCAGAGGATCTCATTTCTTATATCCGGGAAAATGCCAGAACGGAGGACGGGATCTGGAGGACCAGCATTTTCGGAAAATCGGTGGAGCAGCTGGTAGGAGACGGCATCCGTACCCGCCTTGCCGTCATTGGCGAGGAGAGCCAGAAAAAGCTTCAGGAGACTATGAAACGGATCGTCAATGAGTCCAGAGGGCGGCTCATCTGTATTATTTTGTGACCCGTCATCAGCGGATCTTAAAAAGCCATGACCTGGCAGAAAAAGCGCCGGTCATGGCTTTTTTTCGTGAAAAAACGGATATTTTTCTCCCGTACGGAGAGGCGCGTCGAAAGAAAAAACTAAGAAAAATTTGACAAAACCTAAGATATGACGTATAATAGCCATAACTAGTTAACAGATTTGTAATAAATTGAAATTAGGGGGACTAGTATGAAAATGAAATTCCTTATGATCGCGGCCGGTTTCATGGCAGCTGCCGTGTGCTTTACACCGCAGACAGCCAGCGCTGCAGGGAGCAAGAACATATCCACGGTGACGGCGACCACGCAGAAGAGCAGGAAACTGGGCTGGGTCAGAGAAGGAGGAAAATGGTACTATTACCGTGCCAATGGTAAGATTGCCAGAGGACTGGTTGCATACAAACACAACTGGTACTATACGGACAAGCAGACTGGAGAGCGTGTGAGCGGCTGGGTGACGATCGGAGGAAAGCCGAGATATTTCCGTAAGGCAGGCGGCTATATGATCCGCAGCGGACTCTGGAAGCTGGACGGAAAGCTTTACTATTTCCAGCATACGGATACGATCCGGACGGATGGAACCCTGACCAAAGGCTGGCAGACCATCAAGAACAGAGATTACTATTTCGGTGAGGATGGAGCGGCGATCAGTGGTTTCCATGAGATTGACGGTACTACATATTATTTCCGCGCGAAGATCTGTTACAAGGCTACAGGCTGGCTGACCATCAACAGAAAGCGGTATCATTTCAATACGAGTGATTCTTCCAGGGCGGAGGGCGCTATGGATACCGGGCTCGTGACCATTGACGGAAGCCAGTATTTCTTTGATGAAAACGGTGTTATGATCACGGATGATTTTGATGCCAATGGCAAGCATTATTCCTTTGACGCCAACGGCAGATGCACCATCACGGATGCACAGAGCAGCAGCAACAGTGGAGAGGACAACTCCTCAAATAAGGATGGACTCTCTGATGATTTCCTGTTCTTTACGATCTATGAGTCCGGCAGAAGCGACGATTTCTACCAGGGTTATAACCAGACCGGCGGAGATCACGGAAATGCCTGCGGAAAATACCAGTTTGATTATCGTTATTCCCTTCTTCCTTTTGTGAAGTACTGTTATCAGAAGGATCCGGTATTCTTTAAAGAGTTTAAACCTTATGCAGCTCTCTCTCTGCTCCAGAAGGGGAAGCTTCAGGGGAATACGGCGTTCTACCGGGCATGGAATACGATCTTCAGCAGGAACAAAGTAAAATTTGCCAATTATCAGGATCAGTATGCGAAGCAGGAATATTATGATATTACTGCACGTTATCTTTCCAGATATGGGATTGACATGAGCAAGAGACCGGATGTGGTCAAAGGAGCTGTGTACAGTTATTCGATCCAGCATGGACAGCTTTCCGCAGCGAATGCGGTTATCGCAGCAAAGATCACCAACTCCAGCAGTGACAGCGAGTTTCTCCGTCTCCTGTATAATTACCGTATGAAGCAGTATCCGGCTTA
>CAKRQP010000126.1:0-7008 GCA_934393555.1 uncultured Lachnospiraceae bacterium | reverse complement strand
CAGACCATTAGAGATTGGATAGGCAAAAGATCATAAATTCCTCATATGTACTCATAAAATCACCTCTTCCGTAAGGTCTCGGATCGGGTGAGAGCACGTCCCCAGCTCCCTGGGTAAGCATATTATATTTTTGCGGAAGACAGGTTTAAGTCTGATATTCACAAGAAAAACTTTGCATAAGTTCAAAAGAACTTGATATTTCTATGAATGCGTGCTAATGTGATTATTGAAAAGGGTACTACCGAGGCTAAGCCCTCCTTTCCAGTGAATACTCTTTCGATTTGAAAATACTAATGGCCTCACCACAAAGGTGCAGGTCGTTTTTTAATTTATAGGAAAGGCCGCCTTTGGCGCTCCCTTGAATGCCGCAGGTGATGTTTTGTTTTGGAATTCTCTTATAGTCTTATAAGAAAAAACTATATTCTGCTATAGGAAAAAGATGATTGACGTTTTGTATTTCATCCGGTATAATAGCGACAACACACACAAATCCTAGTAAATATATATGAAAAGAGGATTATAGAATGGTTGAAAAAATTCTGGACAAAGAAATAGAAGAAAAAGTTCTGAAAGCAGACCATCCAGTTATCCTGGATTTCTGGAATCAGGGGTGTGCTCCCTGTCAGGCCCTGGGGCCTGTATTAGAAGAATTATCGGAAAAAGAAAAAGACATTAATTTTTACAGCATACGTATGGATGAAGGAGAGGAAGCAGTGAAACGCTTCCGGGTCATGACAGTGCCGACGCTTCTGTTTATCAAAGATGGTGAGGTGAAGAAGAAAACCATCGGCTTTCGTTCCAAAGAGAGCATTACGGCGGTCATAGAGGAACAGCTCCGGGCATAGGAGGCCAAGCGAATATGTTAAAGATAGAACATCTGAAAAAAACATTCAGCGGGAAAACAATTCTGGATGACATCAGCCTGGAAGTAAAAAGTGGCGAGATCGTTTCCATCATTGGCCCAAGCGGAACCGGAAAGACAACGCTACTTCGCTGCGTCAATTTTCTAGAAAAGCCGGATCAGGGAAAAATCACCATTGATGAAGTATCTGCGGATGCACAATATTCCGATGGAAAGACCGTTCACAGACTGGTACAGAAAAGCGGGATGGTTTTTCAGTCGTATAACCTTTTTCATAACAAAACGGTACTTGAAAATGTGATGGAAGCACAGATCATTGTGAAAAAAAGATCTCGCAAAGAAGCGGAAGAGATTGCTTTGCAGAAGCTGAAAGAGGTAGGCATGCTGGAATGGAAAGACAGTTATCCTTCTCAGATCTCCGGAGGTCAGCAGCAGCGTACGGCCATTGCAAGAGCAGTTGCCATGGAACCATCCATACTGCTTCTGGATGAACCTACTTCCGCTTTGGACCCGGAACTCACCAAGGAAGTGCTGGAGGCCATCCGGACCATTGCAAACGATGGAATCACAATGTTGACGGTCACTCACGAGATTGATTTTGCAAGGGAACTCAGCGACCGGATCATTTTCATGGATAAAGGAAAGATTGTGGAAGAAGGAGCACCCAAAGAGATTTTTAATCACCCGAAAGAGCAGCGGACAAGAGAATTTCTGGAATTTCTTTTCCCTGCAGATTATCAGATATACATTTAACAAAAAGCCATCAGGCAGGAGGAGAACTATTATGAAAAAAGCAAATGTATTTTTTAAACTTGTATCAACAGCAGCTGCAGCATCTCTGGTTTTATCTGCATTGCCGGTCAGTGCAGATGAAGGTGCAAAGGAGATTAAGGTGGCAGTAGCCGGAGGCTTCTATCCGATCACCTATGCGGATGACAACGGAGAGGCACAGGGGTATGATGTGGAAGTCTTCAAGGCTGTAGACGAGCTGCTTCCTCAGTACACCTTTACCTATGAGATCACAGATAAAGAGACTATGAATGTGGGCGTTCAGTCCGGAACTTATCAGGTGGGAATCAATTCCCTGTTTAAGAACGATGCAAGAACCTCCACTTACTATATGCCGGAAAACAACGTGGGATATACACCGGTCGGGATCATCCACAGAGAAGGAGAAGAAATCAACAGTTTTGATGATGCACTTGACCAGGGACTGAAGCCCTATCTGGTAAATGCATCCGGTGGTATCCGTTTTGTATACGATGACTGGAATGCAAATCATCCGGACAAACAGATCGAATATACATTAAATACGGAGTTCAGCTATGCCGATCTTTTTGCCTCCATCCGTTCCGGTGATTATGACTGGGCAGCAGATCTGATCCCGGTATTTAACCTGCAGGATAAAGATACGGTTGCAGGACTGGTGATTTCTGATCCGGTGTCCGTGGTACCGACTTATCCGATCGTCAACCAGTCTGAGACAGAGCTTGGTGATGCCATCAATGAAGCACTGGGAACTCTGAAAGAAGATGGAACACTCTCAAAACTCTCTGAGGATATATTTGGTTATGATGTTTTTGCTCTGGCAGAGGAAGACGGAGCAGAGTCCGAATCTGAGACAGATGGAGAAACGACCGCAGAGGAAACAGAGACAGAAGCAGAAACAGAAACTGCGTCCGAGACAGAAAGTAAGTAAGTACTGATCGAAAAAAGCAAAGACGGAGGCTCCTATGGTAAGGGAAAGCTTTGACATTCATTTTATCATTGAAAAATTTCCGGCGATTCTTTCCGCTCTTCCGGTCACACTGGAGATCACGGCAGTCACGCTGGTGCTTGGCTGGCTGCTGGGTCTCGCCGCAGCATGGGGAAAGATAAGCGGTCCGGGCTGGCTGAAAATGCTCCTCAGGCTCCTGACGGATGTCATACGTGGAATCCCCACAGTTGTCCTTCTGTATATCGTATATTTTGGCCTTCCGAAGCTTGTCAATGTATCCGGCTGGTCGAAAATCAGCTTTGTAGTGCTGGCTTTGATGATCGAGCTCGGAACGACGAGCAGCGAGATGTTCCGAAGTGCATATAATTCCATTCAGAAAGGCCAGCTGGAGGCGGCCCACGCACTGGGATATACCGGAATCCAGAGGTTTTTCCATATCATCGTTCCCCAAGGGCTGGCAGTCATTCTCCCGAATCTGGGAAGTGCGGTACTCTCGATCATTCAGGCAACAGCCCTTGTATATACACTGGGAATCTTTGATATCCTGGGGAAAGCAAGACAGCTGGATACGAATGTCAGCCATGTGAAAACCTTTGAAATGTATTTTTCCGTGGCGATCATTTACTGGGTGCTGGCCGTTCTGATTCAGTTTATCTTTAGCTGTCTGGAAAAACAGATGAGAAAGGAAAGTGTACAATGAATTTCAGCTGGGCGTTTATTTTTGATACAACAGGATATGTGCTCAAAGCCCTGCCGCTGACACTGTTCCTGATAATATTTCCGGTGACTGCCGGGCTGGTGCTGGGGTTTCTGCTGGCACTTCTGAAAAGATACCGGATTCCGGTGGCTGAACAGCTGGTATCCGTTTACGTCTCCTTTTTCCGGAGTATTCCCCTTCTGGTGCTGCTGTTCCTGGCTTTTTACGGGATTCCGAAGCTGATCAATTTCACTTTTTACGGTGGGGAGCGTGTCTGGGGTTCCATTGATATGAATAAAAATGTGACTGCTGTTGTGACATTGACCTTATATGCCGCCGCTTTTCTCTGTGAGATTGTCAGAGGCGCATTAAACTCAGTTGACATGAGACAGATGGAAGCAGCCCACGCTCTGGGAATGACAAAGAGACAGGCTTATCTTAGGATCATCATTCCACAGGCGGTTATTGTGGCCCTGCCGAACTACTTTAACTTTTTCCTGGCACTTTTGAAAGGTACCTCCGTTGTCTTCACAATCTCCGTGGTGGACATTATGGCAGCGGCAAAGCTCCAGGCAGAATACGGATACCGTTACATAGAAGCGTATACACTGGTAGGCTTTTTCTACATTGTATTAAGCATTATTTTTTCACAGATCTTTACACGAATTGAAAAAAAAGCAAAGCTCCATATGGGCCTTGCAGAATAGAAAAGGAGACTTATTATTATGGAAAGAAAAAAACTGATTTCAAGAATTGACAGAGCCCATACCACACCGGAACAGCAGGCTGCCATCGACCATCACATCGAGCAGGGCTACCGCATTACAAATATGAAGGAAACGCTTCTTCACAGCGTGGTATCTTTTACCTCACTTGAGGAAGGCTCCTATGCGGTGGACAAAGCTCTGAAGGAAAAGATCGGAAACCGGGCAAAGATACTCTTTGGATATGCGATCTCTTCTGGAAATGAATGCCCGATCTGCGGAAACTATTTCAAATGGGTGCTGGAGGATCAGCTGGGAATCAAGGACTTTGATCACTTTGAGTTTACCGATGAGGAGATGGAGCTTCTTGACTTTGCAGCAGCCCTGGTAAAGGATCCGAATCATGTGCCGGATGAAGTCTATGAACCCCTCCAGGCAAGATACGACGAGGAAACGCTGGTTCTCATCGTCACCACAGCTGTACTGACCCTGGCCAACAATTACTGGAATAATATCGTAGGAACGCCTATTGATGATTATCTCCATGATGGCCATTATGTAGAGAGGGAGCTGGATATCCAGAAAGCAGCATCAGAGCAGAAATAATCATAGGGAGAGAAAAAAATAGCCGTCGGTTTTATGAAAAGCTGGGACGGCTATTTTTTTGCGTCAAATTTAGAATTGATACTCATGAGAGTTGACGAATGCCCTTCAATGTGTTAGAATCAAATTACCTAATAGGTAATTTGATTCTAACGTTATTAGGAGAGAGATTTGGAATTAGTATATATATCAGAAAAAATCAAAACTCAATGTACCAGTTTAAAAGCTGCAAAAAAATTGTTTGGCGGAGATATGATATTAGCAACAAGTCTTCTTGCAAGGATAAATGCATTGGAGAGTGCTGAGACTATAAAAGATATTATTGTGCAGCCGACATTTCATTTTCACAATTTAGCTAATAAAAATGGAAGAGATTTAGAAGGCTTTTTTGCAATTGATGTTAAATCAAGGAGAGAACAATGGCGAATTATTTTTCAGCCGCTTGATGAAAATAAGGAGCCATATCAGCCATGTTACATAGATCAGATATCGTCATATGTTAGAATAGTAGAAATAACGGAGGTGAGCAAGCATTATGAGTAATTATATCGAATATGATGACAAAATTGCCTTTCATCCTGGCTATTATATTAAGGAAATAGTTGAGGAAAGTGGTTTGACACAGGAGGATTTTGCTAAGCGGCTTGACACTACTCCGAAGAACCTGAGTCTCCTGATTCGCGGAGAGCAGAGCCTTTCCATTGATATTGCAATGAAATTATCCAGAATGATTGGCACCAGTGTTTCTTACTGGCTTAATTTGCAAAATGCTTACGATGCATTAATAGCAGAGTTTAAATCCAAGGAGGAGCTTGCTCAGGAAAAGGAAATATTTTCTTTTTTGAATTATAAGTATTTTCGGGAACATTTTAACCTACCGGATTTACCCAGAAAGATAGATGAACAAATTGTGCAAGTTAGAAATTTCTTGAATGTGTCTACTCTTACAGTTTTTAAAAAAAGAGATATGGCAGTAAGCTTCCGGAGTGCCACAGGAGAACTGTCAGAGGCTAATATTGTCAAAGCGAATATCATGGTACAATTAGCAACTAATATAGCCTTAAAAACAGAGGCACCAAAGTTCAACAAAGTGCTTTTTGAAGAGGCAGTCAGGTATGCGCTCACACTGACAAAAGACCACAATACATTTTATCCTCTTATAAAAGAAGTTTTTTCTAAAGCGGGTGTTATTTTAGTTATTCTTCCAAATATTTCCGGATCAAAAATTAATGGCGCGACAAAAAAAGTGGGCAATAACATTATGTTGATGGTGAACGATAGAAGACTTAATTCAGATACATTCTGGTTTACCTTGTTCCATGAAATTGGCCACATTATGAACGGTGACTATGGAATCTCTTTTGATTCAGAATCCGGCGAGCAGGAAGAAATTGCTGACAGATATGCGGAAGATATGTTGATTCCCTGTGAGCAATATAGAAAATTTGTTGAAGAAAACAAGTTTAATGTCCAGACCATCAGACTATTTGCAGAAGAAATTGACCGAGACCCGGGTATTATACTCGGAAGATTATTGAATGATGGAAAAGTCGATTATAATGACTGGACTTTAAAGGAACTCAGGCATAAGTATAGAATAAAAACTTCTTGATATTATTTTTACAAAAGCTGTATTTGAGATGAAAGGAAGGCATACCATGACTTGCAAATCAGAAAAAGAGAAAATGATAGCAGGAGAAATTTATGATGCATACGATGAAGAGCTCTGCCAGCTGAGGGACAGATGTCGGAAACTGGTTACGCGGCTGAACGGCCTGGATATTGCAGAGCAGGAGGAACGGCAGAAGCTTCTCAGCAAGCTGCTGGGGAAAGCAGGGAAGAATTCCTTTATGCTAAACGCGCAGTTTGATTATGGCTTTAATACTTATATCGGTGATGAGTTCAGCGCAAATTTCAATTTTGTCGTACTGGACTGCGGACCTGTACGGATCGGCGATCATGTGCTGATCGGGCCGAATGTGACCATTGCCACACCGGTGCATCCCCTCGTGGCGCAGGAGCGGAATTCCCAGGTGGATGAGACGGGCAAACGGCACTTATATGAATATGCCAAACCTATCACGATCGGAAACAATGTATGGATCGCCTCCAATGTTGTGATTACAGGCGGCGTTACCATCGGAGACAACTGCGTCATCGGAGCCGGAAGCGTAGTCACAAAATCTATCCCCGCAAATTCCCTGGCAGTCGGTTCCCCCTGCCATGTCGTCAGAGAAATCGCCGAAAAAGACCGTATGGGAGATCCGGTGTTTGAACACTTGTATCTACATAATTGTTAAATATGACGGTGAAGCAATAGCAGCTATTTTCTTTGCAATCATGCAATAAAGATTTGACAAACAAATGAAATGGATTTATAATATGCTTAACAAGGGAGCCGGAAGGTGAGTGCAGATCACCCGAC
>CAKRQP010000125.1:0-7085 GCA_934393555.1 uncultured Lachnospiraceae bacterium | reverse complement strand
ATAAGGACTTCTGCATATGCTGAAAAGAAAGCATGTGCAGGAGTTTTTTTATGGCAAAAGTGGTGATGGATGCCGGGCACGGAGGCAGCGATCCAGGAGCGGTATCTGACGGAAGACAGGAAAAGGATGACAACCTGGCACTGGCGCTGGCGGTAGGAAGTATTCTGGCGGAAAATGGTGTGGATGTGGTTTATACCAGGACGGATGATACTTACGAGACACCGTTCCGGAAAGCACAGAAGGGAAATCAGGAGGGAGCGGACCTGTTTATCTCGATCCACAGAAATTCCAGTCCGGAAAAAGACCAGTATTCCGGCGTGGAGACCCTGCTATATGATGAGTCCGGAATAAAGAAGGAGCTTGCGGAGAATATTAACAGAGAACTGGCAAAAGAGGGATTCCAGAATCTTGGGATACGGGAACGTCCCGGACTGGTGGTCCTGCGGCGGACCAGGATGCCGGCGGCATTGATCGAGGTGGGTTTTATCAATACACAGGCAGACAATGAACTGCTGGATCAGAATTTTGACGGAGTGGTCCGTGCCATTGCTGACGGGATTCTGATGACGCTTCGGAAAAACGGGCTTCTTTCCGAAGAGAACGGAAGCACTGCCATGGAGTATTCAGAGGAGACGGACAGGAGTGAAGACAAAAGCTTTCGTTACCGGGTACAGACCGGCGCTTTCCGGCGGGAGGAAAATGCCTGGAAACTTTATCAGAAGCTTTTGAAACAGTGTTTTCCGGCAGAAATCGGAAAAAACGAGGATTTTTTCCTGGTATGGGTGGGAAACTATGAGAAACTGGATAATGCAGTGAAAATGGAACAGATGCTGAAACGTCTTGGATATGCTGCTTATATCACCAGGACGGACGAATCTTAATTTTATCTAAATATGAAGGAAATGGCTTTTTCTAATACCCGGGAAATGGTATGATAAGAGGCGGAATGATAACAAAAAGGGGTAAAAGGAAAGAAGACATGCGAGAAGTATTTGCAGAAGCACCAAAAAAGAAAAACAGCCGGTGGAAAACGGCAACAGGGATCACTCTGATTCTGGTGATTTTGCTTCTGGGAGTGATTTATGCCTGTGGGATTTTTTATTTCAAGGATAAGTTTTTCACAGGAACCACCATCAATTCCATTGAAGCATCCTACGACACGGTGGAAGAGGTGGAGCAGATCGTTGCTTCCCAGGTGGCAAAGTACCGTCTGCTGGTAAAAGAACGGGGCGGTTATGAGGATACCATTCAGGCAGCCGACATCGGTTATCAGTATGCGCCGGCGGGAGAGATCCGAGGCTTTAAGGAGGAACAGAAGGCTTATAAATGGCCGCTGATGCTGTTTCAAAGCTTTTCCTATGAGTTTGCGTCAGCAGCAACCTACAACACAGCGGAGCTGAAAACAGCAGTAGACGGGCTGACCTGCCTGAAGCCGGAGATGGAAAAAGCACCGGAGGATGCAAAGCTTACCTTCAATGGCACCACCTATGAAATGAAAAAGGAGCAGCAAGGACAGAAGGTCATCCGGGAAAAAGCGGAGGCTGCGATCAAAAAAGCCATTGAGACAGGAAAGACAACGGTGGATCTGGAAGCAGAGGACTGTTATGAAAAACCGAAGCTTACTTCCGGTGATCCGATGCTCCGGAAGAAATATGAGAGGCTGTATCACTACACCAGTGTCCGGGTAGTCTACGATTTCGGGGATAAAAAGGAAACACTGGACGGAAGTACGATCAATAACTGGCTGACGGTTGATGAAGACGGAACCGTTTCACTGGATCAGGATGCCGTTGCAGAATATGTGTACAGTCTGGCACAGAAATACGATACGTACGGAAAAACGAGAAATTTTGAGACGCATGACGGCAGTTATGTGGAGGTGAGCGGAGGTGCCTATGGCTGGCTCATTGACCAGAATGCGGAGAATGAACAGCTGCTGTCCATTCTGAAGGATGGACGCCAGGTCGAGAGAGAGCCTGTCTATGCCCAGACGGCAGCCACCAGAGAAAACTGTGATATGGGAAATTCTTACGTAGAGGTAGATCTGAGCCGTCAGCATCTCTGGATGTACCGGGACGGTGTGGTGATCCTGGAAAGCGATTTCGTTTCCGGAGATACGTCCAAAGGAAACACCACCCCGGCGGGAGCTTATGCACTGTATTACAAAACTTCTCCGTTTGTACTGAAAAGTGATACACCGGGAGATTCCTATGAAACACCGGTGACTTACTGGATGCCTTTCAATGGAGGGATCGGCTTCCATGATGCGAACTGGAGAGGGGCTTTTGGAGGAAATATCTATACCTACAGCGGTTCTCACGGGTGTGTAAACCTGCCAAACTGGGCAGCTGCCCAGATGTACGAAAACATCGAAGCAGGCTATCCGATCATCTGCTATTACCGTTAATCCTTGACAAAGAGATGAAAATCTCACTATAATACCTCAGACACAACAATGACAGCACTGCGGAGTCAGACTGGGATCAGAAGCTGCCCGCCCGCTGTCGAAAATGAAAAAGACAGGAGAAACAAGACTATGCTGGAAGAACTGGCAGAACCTCTGCTTTCCTGGTATGACGGCCATGCAAGGATCCTTCCCTGGAGGGAAGAGCCCACCCCGTACCGGGTCTGGGTTTCGGAAATCATGCTGCAGCAGACCAGAGTGGAGGCAGTGAAGCCCTATTATGAACGTTTTATGGAAGCTCTTCCGGGGATCCGTGAGCTTGCTGCCTGTCCGGAAGAGCGTCTTCTGAAACTCTGGGAGGGGCTTGGCTACTATAACCGGGTAAGGAATCTGAAGAAAGCGGCAGAAATCCTGGTGGAAGACTATGAAGGAGTCATGCCGCAGGAGTATGAGGCGGTTTTGGCTCTTCCGGGTATCGGCTCCTATACGGCGGGAGCGGTTCTTTCCATTGCGTATGGAAAATGCTATCCGGCGGTGGATGGAAATGTTCTGCGGGTTCTCTCCAGAGTGACAGAGGATGACAGGGATATCCTGAAGCAGTCCGTAAAAAAAGCGGTGGAGACAGAACTTCAGGCAGTGATGCCGAAAGACAGGCCGGGGGCGTTTAATCAGGCTCTGATGGAGCTTGGCGCGACGGTATGTGTGCCAAACGGACAGGCAAAATGTGAGGAATGTCCGCTGAAAGCGATCTGTCGGGGGCACAGAGACGGAACCGAAATGGAATTTCCGAAAAAGGCGGCAAAAAAGCCCAGGAGGCTGGAGGAGCGGACGGTGCTTGTCCTTTTAAGAGGGGAAGCCAGAGGGATCCGGAAAAGACCGCCGAAGGGACTGCTTTCCGGTCTCTATGAGCTGCCGAACCTTTCCGGCCATCTGAAACAGGAGGAAGTGCTGGAGTATCTGAAAAAAGAAGGGTTTTCCCCGTTACATATCCGGAAACTTCCGGAGGCGAAACACATCTTCAGCCATGTGGAGTGGCAGATGATCGGGTACCAGGTCCGGCTGGAGGACAGAGAAAACGATCAGAAAGAGCCTTTTCTTTTCGTAGAACCGGAACGGCTGGAACAGGAATATCCCATTCCTTCCGCCTTTGCGGCTTATGTGGACTTTCTAAGGAAAAAGAAATGATTGGAGGACAATATGAAAATTTTATCAGTGGCAATTCCCTGCTACAATTCTGAAGCATATATGAGAAAATGCATCGAATCCCTGCTTCCGGGAGGAGAGGATATCGAGATCCTTGTTGTAGACGATGGTTCTGCAAAGGATAACACGGCTGCCATTGCAGATGCTTATCAGGAAAAATATCCGACCATCGTAAAAGCCATCCATCAGGAGAATGGTGGTCACGGAGAAGCGGTAAATACAGGTATCGCCAATGCAAGCGGTGTTTATTTTAAAGTGGTGGACAGTGATGACTGGGTGGATTCGGATGTCCTTCTGAAGATCATTGGTATTTTAAAAGAACTTATTTCCGGACCGGATACGGTGGATATGTTCATCAGCAATTATATTTATGATAAAGTGGGTCAGAAGAGAAAACGGATCATGCAGTATCGTTCTTCCATGCCGACAGACCGCGTATTTACCTGGGAAGAGATGGGAAACATGCGTATCGGGCATTACATTCTCATGCATTCTGTCATTTACCGGACAGGTCTTCTGAGAGAATGTGGTTTGAAGCTTCCCAGACATACCTTCTATGTGGACAATATTTTTGTATTCCAACCGCTTCCTTTTGTAAAAAAACTCTATTATCTGGATGCTGAGTTTTACCACTATTTTATCGGAAGAGAAGACCAGTCGGTCAATGAGAGCATTATGATCGGCCGTATCGACCAGCAGATCCGGGTGAATAAGATCATGATCGATTTTATGGCAGGCCGGAATATCAAGGGAAAACGACTGAGAAATTATATGACGAGTTATCTGGATATCATCACGACGGTATCCTCCGTGCTGCTCCTCCGCTCCGGTACTGAGGAGAACTTTGAGAAGAAACAGGAACTCTGGCAGTATCTGAAGAGAGCGGATCTGCGTCTCTATTACAAACTGCGCCACAGCCTTCTCGGAGGGACGATGAACCTTCCAGGTAAAGGCGGAAGAAAGGTTTCTGTTGCCGCCTACCGTCTGACTCAGAAATTTTTCGGATTTAACTAAAGAAAACTCCTGCGGTATACAGATTCTGGCTGTATAAAGCAGGAGTTTTTTCCATTACAGGATCATGGTCAGAGCCTCCGGAAGCAGCCGCCAGACCACTTCGCTGGTCTTTCCCGGGATCTCGCCGTCGGTATGTAAAAAAAGCGGCTGCTCCGTGACGAGACGGGCTTCCCGGAAGGTATGGATATGAATGCCGCGGAAACGGGTATGTTTTCCGAAAAAAGCAGTAGGAAGAAGGAGAAAGACCTTCAGCTTCGGCATTTTTTCCACCAGGATCAGATCCAGGTGGTCATCTTTTGAGTCGGCTTCCGGACAGAACTGGAAGCCGCCGCCTTCATAGGGAAGGTTCATGGCAGAGGCAAAAAGCAGAGTCGGTGTCTCGATCACGGTATCGTTGTCCAGAATGAGCTTTGCTTTCGGGCAGTGGGAGAGAAAGATCTCTTTTAAGGCAATGCCTGTGTAGGTGAGCTTTCCCAGATGAAACTGGTTCAGAAATTTTTTGAATTTTGAATGGAGGGCACCCTCGCAGACAGCGGCATCAAAGCCAAGTCCGCTGCTCACAAGAAAACGTCTGGAAAAAGCGGGAGTGGACAGCTCTCCGATCCGGATGCGCCCCGTCTGACCGCCAGAAAGGATCTGTTCCAGAGCCTTCAAAGGATCCGTTTCCAGATGGAGCCCACGGGCAAGATCGTTTCCGGACCCGGAAGGGATGTAGGCGAACGTGACCTGCTCAAAGTTTGTAAGACCGTTCAGCACATCGTTGACAGTGCCGTCTCCTCCGACTGCCACAATAACGGCAGGGGCTTTTTCTGTACAGAGCCTGCGGACCAGATGAGCAGTACTCTCTCTGTCTTTTGTAAAAAAAGGATGATAAGTGACGCCCCGCTCCTTTAAAACAGGCTCGATCGACTTCCAGATGAGAAGGCCTTTTCCGGAACTTGAGTTGGGATTTATAATAAAATAGTACATAAAAATCTCCTTTAATCATGTGATGATCTACGGACATCATAGCATTTTTTAACGGGGAATACAATTCATGCGTTGTTTTTTTTGAAACTTTATGGTAGACTGAACTATCATGAACGTTCCAGGGATGTTCCTGGGTAATGACTGGAGGAAAAAGAATGGAGAACGAAACAGTTTCCAAAAATTTTATTGAACAGATTATAGAGAAGGATTTGGCAGAAGGAAAATATAAAGAGATCTGTACCCGGTTCCCGCCGGAGCCCAACGGCTATCTTCATATCGGACATGCAAAATCCATCCTTTTAAACTATGGACTGGCACAGAAATATCATGGCAAATTCAACATGCGTTTTGATGACACGAACCCCACCAAAGAGAAGGTAGAGTTCGTAGAGTCCATCAAGGCCGACATCAAGTGGCTGGGTGCCGACTGGGAAGACAGACTGTACTTTGCATCCGATTACTTTGGAAAAATGTATGAATATGCGATCAAACTCATCAAAAAGGGAAAAGCTTATGTCTGTGACCTGTCTCCGGAAGAGATCCGTGAATACAGAGGAACGCTGACGGAACCGGGTAAAAACAGCCCTTACCGTGACCGTTCCGTAGAGGAGAACCTGGAGCTGTTTGAAAATATGAAAAACGGCAAATACCAGGATGGAGAGAAGGTACTCCGTGCCAAGATCGATATGGCTTCCCCGAATATCAACATGCGTGACCCGATCATCTATCGTGTAGCCCATATGAATCATCACCGTACCGGGGATACCTGGTGCATTTATCCGATGTATGATTTTGCCCATCCCATCGAGGATGCCATCGAGGGTGTGACCCATTCCATCTGTACACTGGAGTTCGAGGATCATCGTCCGCTGTATGACTGGGTGGTAAAAGAGTGCGAGTTTGAGTTTCCGCCCAAGCAGATCGAGTTTGCAAAGCTTTATCTGACCAACGTTGTTACCGGTAAACGTTACATCAAACGTCTGGTGGAAGAAGGCATTGTGGACGGCTGGGATGATCCGAGACTGGTTTCCATCGCAGCTCTCAGAAGAAGAGGCTTTACACCGGAATCCATCAAAATGTTCGTAGACCTCTGTGGTGTGAGCAAAGCGCAGTCTTCCGCAGACTATGCAATGCTTGAGTACTGCATCCGTGAGGATCTGAAGACCAAGGCACCGCGTATGATGGCGATCCTTCAGCCGGTAAAACTGGTCATCGACAACTATCCGGAGGGACAGGTAGAGTATCTGGCCGCTCCGAACAATCTGGAGAACGAAGCTCTGGGAAGCCGTGAGGTTCCCTTCGGAAGAGAGCTTTATATTGAGGCAGAAGACTTTATGGAAGAACCGCCGAAGAAATATTTCCGTCTCTTCCCGGGCAACGAAGTACGTCTGATGAATGCGTATTTTGTAACCTGCACCGGCTGTGAGAAGGATGAGAACGGCAATATCACCGTGATCCATGCCACCTACGATCCTGCAACCAAGGGCGGAAACGC
>CAKRQP010000124.1:0-7128 GCA_934393555.1 uncultured Lachnospiraceae bacterium | reverse complement strand
TAATGTGCCTGATCCTGGTCACTGACAGGATAATTCCGAAGATAAACGATACTCTCTGGCCCGTTGTACTCCATGACCGCCGCCGGATAAATATCCTGTCCTACCCGGTCCAGAATATTGAAGGAATAGGACTGCTCCCTCTCATCCAGATTCCGGTTGAAACCGTCATAACTGGAGATCGCGCCCCGGATATACCCGTTCTCGATCATGAGATCGGCCAGATAATCCACGATAAACGCGTTTTTCATCCAGTAGAAATCCAGATAAGTTTCGTAGCCATTCTCCGCCATCCAGTTCTGATATTCCTCAGAGACCTCCAGACGCACCTGATTTTCTCCCAGAAGCTTCAGATCTACAGCTTCCGGATCCGCCGCAAAGTCCGCAATAACAGCAAACTCTTCTCTCAGAACCTCGTTCTGCTCCGGATCAAAGGATGCCGTCTCGTAATCTTCCTTACACTGGAAAAGGTTATACATTTCCTCGTAAACGGGTCCGAGATACAGATTCCGGTTTCCGTATTGTTCCAGCAGCTCCAGGGCCTGATACAGAGGCTCCTCTACAGTCAGAACCTCTCCCGGATGCTGATTGAGTTCATAGAGATTCACAACGTCTTCGAAGCTTTCATCCGCACTGAAAATCTCGTAGGCTTTCACCGCCGCATCACTGTAGAGAATCGTGAGCGCCTTGTACTCTGCTGTGGCGGAAGTTTCCCCTCCGCCCAGCTCATACTGAAAGGTAAATTCATCTCCCACATTGGCCTTTGCCGCGGAGCTCACCTTGATGACCTTCCATCCCGTATCCTCTTTCAGATAGGAAGTCAGGGCATAAGTGAAGCTCACCGCCGCAACGGCCAGGAGCAGGATCACCAGAAATACCCGCAGATGAATATGCTTTTCCGAAAGTTGGATTTTTTCGACCGGCTTCGGTCTCCGGGTATTCTGATTTTTGATCGTCCGCCCCATATCGCTACCTTATGACAACCAGAAGCAGTGCCAGCAGGAAAATCGCCAGGATCACAGCAATAACGATAAAGCCGATAATTGCGCCTTTTTTGCAGGCCTTATAGTTGTGATAATACTGTTTGTGCTTGTAAACCTCTGCCGCAATGATACCAATGATCGGCAGGAAGAAGGAAAGTACCGTATACCAGATGCTTCCGGTATCGTGAACCGGAGTCTTCAGGAATTCATCCTCAGCCTTGGAAAGGTGAACCTCATGGGAGGTCTCCTCCACCTTTTCTCCGGGTTTGCGGATCGTGATGGGCTGAAGCGGCTCATCTTTCTCACGGAGTTTCTTATACTCCTCAATTTCTTTCTTGTTTCCGTATACATAATGGTCATGTCCGATGTTGACAAATTCCGGCTTGTCCACGGAATAGTCGTGAATGGACGGATCATAGGTGTAAAGCACCTTGTTTTTCTCCAGCTGCGGGTCCGGAATCGGGATCGCAGAAATCAGAGAATGGGTGTAGGGATGCAGCGGGAAGTTGAACAGCTCTTCTGCCTCTGCCACCTCCACGATGGTACCTTTGTAGATAACACCGATGCGGTCAGAGATGAAACGCACGATGGAAAGGTCGTGAGCGATGAAAAGGTAGGTCAGCTGTTTTTCCTTCTGGAACTTTTTCAGAAGGTTCAGAACCTGGGCACGGATGGAAACGTCCAGAGCGGAAATCGGCTCGTCGGCTACAACCAGCTCCGGCTCCATAACCATGGCACGGGCCAGACCGATACGCTGACGCTGTCCGCCGGAAAACTCGTGAGGATAACGGGTCAGATGCTCCGGCAGAAGACCAACCTCCTCGATGATCTCCTCCACCTTTTTCACACGGTCTGCCTCGTTTTCAAACAGATGGAAGTTATAAAGTCCCTCGGAAATGATATAGTCTACGGTGGCACGCTCGTTTAAGGATGCCGCCGGATCCTGGAATACCATCTGGATGTTACGGATAACTTCTCTGTCCAGGGAATGAGGGATCTTTCCGGAGATCTTCACTCCCTTATAATCGATCTCACCTGCGGCACAGGGGTTGACACGGATCACTGCCCGGCCGATGGTGGTTTTTCCTGATCCGGACTCACCAACCAGTGAGAAGGTTTCTCCTTTGTAAATATCAAAGGAAGCGTTTTTTACTGCCTTTACCGCATCCTCTCCTTTTCCGAAGGTGATGTCGATATTTTTTACAGACAGCAGAACTTCTTTCCCATTTTCAGCAATGGGACCGTGCTCCGGCAAATGGGAGGCACGGGTCTTTTTCTCTTGCTCTTTTGCAGCCACAGTCTGTACCTCCTAAATATTGTATGCGCGCAGCAGCTTCTCGTGGATATCCTGGATAATCTCCGGTTTCTCCACCTTCGGAGCGTTGGGCTCCAGAAGCCAGGTCTTTGCATAATGGGTTTCGGTGACTTTGAACATAGGCGGCTCTGCCAGGGTATCGATCTTCAGGCAGTACGGATTACGCGGAGCAAAGGAATCGCCCACGATCTTGTTGTACAGGGAAGGGGGGGTACCCGTAATGGAATAAAGCTTGGTATTCCGCTCAGCCAGCTGCGGCAGAGAGGAAAGCAGAGCCCAGGTATAGGGATGTCTGGGATCGTAGAACAGTTCCTCTACCGTGGCCAGCTCAATGATCTGACCGGCATAAAGAACAGCCACGCGGTCTGCGATATTCGCAACCACACCCAGGTCATGGGTAATAAATACAATCGTGTAATGGTATTCCTTCTGAAGGTCCTTGATGAGCTTCAGGATCTGTGCCTGGATCGTAACGTCCAGAGCGGTAGTCGGCTCGTCACAGATCAGGATCTTCGGCTGGCAGGAAAGAGCGATTGCGATAACGATACGCTGTCTCATACCGCCGGAATACTGGAAGGGATAATCGTCAAAACGGGCTTCCGCATTGGGAATTCCTACCTTTTCCATCATCTCCAGAGCTTTGGCTCTCGCCTCCACCTCGGAACAGCCCTGATGCTTCATGATGATGGAAGTGATCTGTTTTCCGATCGTGATGATCGGGTTTAAGGAGGTCATCGGATCCTGGAAAACCGTAGCGATCTTTTTACCACGGATCTGGCCCCAGTCGTTCTGGTCCTTGACCTGAGCCAGGTTGATGATGCAGGTGCCGTGAAGCTGTTCGCTGGTCTCATCCAGATAACGCACACGGAAGGTCACATTTCCGAAAACCTTGTTCCGCTCTTCGTCGCTGTTTAAGTCCACGCCCATCTGCATGGCTTTTTTCAGCTCGCCGATCAGGCCTTTTCCCATTTTGAACCGTTTCTTGAAATTGTAACGGCCCACAGAAAGGTAAACTTCCTTCGCCAGGATCTCGTTTCTCTTTCTGGTACTGTCGCTGATCTCCTTGGAGGTCTCCTCGGCATACTGTTTTTTCAGCTGCTCCATGCGGTCCTGATAAGACTTCTGGTAAGCGGTATCGTGAGCCACAGAATTTTTGTGCTCCCTGATCTTCTGCTCGGTAGCTTTCTCCAGAGCCTTGATCTCAGCATCCAGCTTCTTGATCTCAGCAGTTGTCTCCTTGATCTTCGCCTTTTCCTTGGAAGGATCCAGAGTCTGTTTCATATTGAAAAGCTCAGTGCGTTTTACGTTCAGCGCATGAAGCTCTTTCTCTTCTTTTTCCCGGTCAGCTGCACTTAAGGTGCTCTTCTCACGCTTCTCGGAATCGAGTTCCAGCATTTTCCGGTAAGTAGCTGCGCCCAATTCCAGTTTGGAATTTTCATCCAGCTGTTTTTTATAGGAATTGATGAATTTCCAGGCGGTGGAATTTAGTTTCACCACAGTATCGGAAAGCTCCGGATCGTTAAAAATAATAGAACCGTTGCTCACAAAACCATTGCTGTCCAGCATACCGGCAAAAGCCTTGGTAAATACGGATTTACCAGCACCGGACTCTCCTACGATGGCAATGGACTCATCTTCATAAATATCCAGGGAAACTCCGCGGATGGCAGAAAGGATCCTGCCTCGCACACGGAATTTCACTTCCAGATCTTTGACTGATAATAATACATTTTTCTTTTCCATTCTGCCACCTCTTACATATGTGTTCTCGGATCGGAAGCATCACCAAGATTCTGTCCGACCACGTACAGCACGATGGTAATGATCGATGCGACAGCTACCGGGCTCCAGAACTCAAAGCCCCAGCCTGGAGTCAGCATAGCGCCCTCCGCCTCATAGATCAGACGGCCCAGAGACATATCGGAAAGTCCCATTCCGATGTATGCCAGGAATACCTCATAAGAGATATAGGAGGGGATCTCCGTTGCTGCCAGTGTCACGATGACGGAGGTCATGAACGGAAGGATGTTCTTCAATGCGATCCGGAAAATAGAGGTACCAAGACATTTGGAAGCCAGATTGTACTCTCTGTCACGGATGATGATAACCTGCGTACGGATGAAATAAGCAATGGTCAGCCAGCCGGTAACGGTCAGGGCAAACACCATGGTCCAGAAGCTCGGGGTGAACAGCATCACCAGTACAGAGATCAGCAATACATACGGGATATTTCCGATGATGTTGTAAAGGGCCATCATAAAAGTGTCGAACTTTTTGGAAAAGCCCCAGAGTGCACCGATGACAACACCGACCGTCAGGTTAATGGCTGCACAGATAAAAGCCAGAGATACGGAAATCCTTGCTCCTGTCCAGAGTGCATCGAACGTGGACTGGCCGCTGGCTCCTGATCCCAGGATCCAGTGGATGCTCATTCCCATCTCTTTTAAAGCCTTGGACGGTGAGAGATGCTTGGCTGCGCTGCTTAAAAGGTTCGTATAACGGTCATATTCCACCAGAAGCGGATAGCCGTAAGTCATCAGAAGGATGATTCCCAAAAGGATCAGGATCACAATATTGATCTTTTTCTTAAAAAACACGCGGAATACCGAATGCCAGTAGGAATATCTGGGAGCCGTGATCTTCTCAGACTCCAGACTGCTGTGATCGACCCTGGCAAACAGTTCCTCTTTGGACAAACCATATTTATCTAAATCATAATTCATAACTTTTACCTGTCCTTCGTAGAGAATGAAATACGCGGGTCCACCATGGACATCAGAATGTCACCAAGAATGATCGCCAGGACAGAAAGCAGGGCATAGAACAGTGTCACACCTACGATCACTCCGTTGTCATACTGGTTGATGGCCTCAGTCAATAAGTTACCGGCACCGGGAACCACATACACACGCTCGGTGATGATGGCTCCGATCAGTGCGCCCAGCACACTGGCGGGAACTCCCTGTACGATCGGGATCGCCGCATTTTTCAGGATGTGCTTCGTGAAGATCTCGTTCTCGGTCAGACCACCGGAACGGGCAAATTTTACATAATCGGAATTCATCTGGTCGATCATATAACGGCGCAGCCATTTCATCAGGTTTGCCACCTGCGGCAGGGCCAGGGAAATGATCGGCAGGACATACATCAGCTTGCTTGAGGACTCCATGTCAAAGGTCGTGGGAAGACCCATGCTTCCACCGATGGCTTTAAACAGGAAAATATAAGCAAGGGACGGAACTGCGATGATGAATACAATATAGAGGGTTCCGATCTGATCGATCAGCTTGTCTTTCTTTCTCGCCATCAGGATTCCCAGCGGGATCGCAAGGACGTAGGAAAGGATCACTGCAATGATACCGATGGTAAAGGAATAGCCGATCTTTGACTTTCCGGCTTTTACCGTGTCCACATTGGTATAGTCATCCACAAAACGGGTCTCGTTTACCATACTGGATTCTCTGGAATCTTTCAGATAAGTCGCCGTATGAAGATCATCCGCACTGTTTTCCGTCAGACCACTCGGATAGGTGATCTCAGACTTCAAAAAGGAACCCTGTGCACGGCTCATGGTCGTAGCCACGTCGATACCCTCGTTGACTGAGTAGGATTTACCCAGATTGATTTCAATGATATTCTGGTGGAGATACGGGAATTTGTTGTCAAAATACAGCAGATATTTGTGCTGAGTACCGTTTCCGATGATCGCCGGTGAGAATTTTTCCCCGCCGTAGACAGGATCATGAAGGGTGAAGCTTAAGCCTCTCTCGCCTTCCACCTCCGGTACATCATGAATGCTCTCCACTGTGATCAGGTTTGAAAAATATTTTGCCAGACGGGTCGTCAGCGGAACATCCTTGTATGCGAAAAGCTGCTGCTGGCCACCTGAAGCATATTTCTTCTTGTTCATCATTACGGCATCCAGACGGACTACCGTATAACCCTTCGACTCATAATAGTCGGTAAATTTCTGTACATATTCTTTTACAAGATCGGAATCTTTCTTTGCTTTTCTTCCGATGCTTACAGCGCTGGATCTGGTGTCCTCATCGATCTCGCCCTTTGTGGCCAGATCATTCAGATAATCTGCATAGGTCACATAGTCCAGATAGCCGTATGTTTCCCATTTTTCATAACGGTAAGCTACTTTCTGGTTGTTGCTCTGGTGAGAATAGTTGGTATCCTTCGCAAAGATCAGCGTACGGTCCATCAGGGAATAGATCATCACCATGACACAGGCAACTACGATCACCACAGAAACCAGACCTTGCAGCAAACGTTTAAATAAATATTTTACCATGTTTTTCCACTCGTCAGATATGGCAGGGAGTCAAGAGCCCACCCCCTGCCATTTTCTTATTTGCTGTAACTGATGCCGGTCATTCGGCTCAGCTTCTGATTAATAGATACCGATGCATTTTACCATATATCCGGCATAATCCGGAAGGAAGGTATCCAGATATGTGGACGGATCACCGAAGTCCGGGCCCCATCCGGATACATCGTAAACATCGTAGTTTGCTTCGTAACCGTAGTCGGTGTAGTATCCTGCATAGTACCAGCCGTCGCTTGTCACGCAGTCAACAAGGTTTACGATTACTTTTCCGCCGAGGGAAGCCTCGATGGACTGTTTGTAAGCGTTTGCCTGGTTGCTGAAAGCCTCAAGAGAGGAAGCATACGGCATATCGATATAGATCGGGTTCTCCTCATCGATGGTGATTCCGTCAGCAGAGAGCTCCTCGATAGCGGTATCCAACTCTGCTACTGCGTTATCTACGTTGTACCAGCCGTCGAAGCCGTCGCTGCTGCCTGCTCCGTCGTTTCCGTCCGGAT
>CAKRQP010000123.1:0-7152 GCA_934393555.1 uncultured Lachnospiraceae bacterium | reverse complement strand
TCATATAAACCGATAAGAGCATCCAGCATATCCGGGTTCTTCATAAGGTCGCGGTTTGTTGCAAGCTGATCCTCAGCAGCAGCACCGTCAAGAAGCTGAGCAAATACTTCCGGTCCGAATGCAAGAGACAGGATCGCCCCGCCTACACCGGAAACAGAAGAGTAACGGCCGCCGATATAGTCATCCATGAAAATGGCGGTAAGGTAATCTTCGCTCTTGGCAAGAGGAGAAGTCTCGCTGGTTACAGCAAGCATATGTCTGGAAGGATTCAGGCCTGCCTTTGTGAGTGCATCTTTTACAAAGGCTTCGTTGGTCAGGGTTTCAAGGGTTGTACCGGATTTGGATACAACGATGAATAAGGAGTGTGCAAGGTCTACAGAAGCAAGGACTGCTGCTGCATCATCCGGGTCAACGTTGCTGATGAATTTCGCTTCCATTTTGAAAGTGTTATTGGCTTTTGCCCAGTTCTCCAGTGCGATGTAAAGGGCACGGGGACCAAGGTCACTTCCGCCGATACCAATCTGTACAACTGTGGTGAACTTCTCACCGGCTTCGTTGGTGATCTCACCAGCATGAACCTTATTTGCGAAATCTGCTGCTTTCTTCTGCTGGGCAACGTAGAATTCACGTTTGTCTACACCATCTACAACAACCGGGTTACCAAGCTGCTTACGTGCAAGGTGATGAAGAACCATACGGTTCTCACCGGTGTTGATCACTGCACCATTGAATAATTCCTGGAATTTGTCAATCAGCTGTGCCTCATCAGCCAGCTTCGCAAGTGCGGCTAAAACGGTTTCGTCTACTTCTTTGGCTGCATAGTTGTAAGAAAGACCTGCTGCCATTGGTGTACTATAATCAGCTACACGCTTGCCACCTTCTTCACCGGACAAAGCTGCTGCAATGTCTACGTGATCCTTCAGTTCTTTCAGTTCGCCAAAAGAATCAAGTGTGTCAAGATTTTTCCATGTTGCCATAATATAATTCCTCCTTTAGATGGTTGAGATTATGCTTTCAGGGGAGCTTTGACATAAACCCCACATTATTGCCATTATACTGAAAAAAAACAGGAATTTCAATCTATGGATAAAGATTCGTGAAAATTTAACATTCATTAATAATGAAATGGGAGTACAATCCTGTCGACAAGTCAAAACGTCGATATGTTATTGTGAGTATCAGGTCGAAATATTTTTGACTTTGCCCTGACCAGTATGCTATAATTTAAAGAAGTGGGAAAAAACAGCTTACCCATCTGAAATCACAAAACATTGAGGGCGATGAGATGAAAAAGATCGTAATATGTGATGATGTAGAGATCGATCGGAGCATATTGAGACATTTTCTTGAAAAATATTTCGAAGATCGGGAAGAAGAGGCTCTTGTAGAAGAGTACAGTTCGGGAAAGGCGCTTACTGCGGATGTGGAAGAGGGATATCTTGAAATGGATCTTCTGTTCCTGGATATCTTTATGAACGGAATGAATGGAATGGAGACGGCGGCAAAGCTCCGGGAGTTGTCCTGTACGGCTTCCATCGTCTTTCTGACCACTTCGCCTGATTTTGCAGTGGAAAGCTACGAAGTGGAAGCTTCCGGTTATATCCTCAAGCCGTTTTCGGCTTCTCAGCTGGTAAGGCTCCTGGAGAAAACACTGAAAACGAATGACAGGAACCGGGTGGCGGTAAAAACGGGACGGCAGTTCCGCTATCCTTATACCGATGATATTCTTTATATTGACAGTTACCGCCATATGGTCACGCTCCATCTGCAGGATGGAAGTGAGATTGTTACGCAGGACAAGCTGGGTGATATCGAAAGCCGGATCGGCGAGAAACGTTTCCTGCGCTGCCATCAGAGTTATCTGGTCAATATGGATCAGGTGGCAGATGTAAAAGAAGACTTTATTCTGAAGGACGGGACGATGGTTCCGATCCGTGTCAGGGGAAGAAAAGAGATCGTGGATAGCTATAACCGGTACTTTTTCAGCAGGAAAAAATAAGAAAACGACGATTATGCTTATAAACATGCCGATTGTGCAAAAATTATTCAGGGAGAGATTTTTTCTGTTATAATCCTTTTCGAAAGGGAAAGAGAGTTTTTAAAGGGAAAGAGAGTTTTACATCTGGCAACCCCGCCAGGAACGTGAAGATTTTCTTTGCAACAGGGTCAGAAAAGCCGCAGTGGGAATCATCCTGCATGCGGTTTTTCTGTGTTTACGGGAATTTCCGTTCCGACAGATACCATGCTTTACTTTTGAAGACGGCTGTGTTATCCTTTCCTTTAGCAAATGGCCGTAAAAATGCGGCAGAAGGGAAAAGAAATGGATAAGGAAGAGCGGAAAAAGATTCACAAAAAGATCAGCCTGCTTACGCTGCTCGCCCTGGTAGTCGTGATCGTGATCATGATCGGCGGTACCTTTATGGGCTGGCTCAGCATACGTGCATTTCAGCTGATCGCCTGTCTCTATCTGGTTGGTTACTGGGCAGTGACAGATGTTCTGGAGCCGAAGCTGACAAAGCTTCTGGAGGGTGTTACCGAAGATCAGAAGGCATCCTATAAAAAGTATGCGGCTATGGATTTTGCCGGATATATGGGAATTCTGGTATTTATCATCTTCGCAGGCCAGGGAGGTGCCAGCAATGTCGGCATGATCGGCCTGGTGGTTTATGCGTACACTCTCACAGCAAAAAAGAAATTCCGTATGGAGTTCCAGCATCCGGAGAAGATCCGGAAGAAGCAGGCTCCTGTGCAGAAAAAAGAAATTTCCATCCGTGAGAAGGCAGCGATGGTAAAGCCGGTGGAGGATGAACCGGAAACAGAAGACAGCAGGGTGATCGATCCTGTGGAAACAGCAGATGAAACAGGAAAGACAGAACCTTCAGACTCCTCAGAAGAATAAGCGACGACAGACGGCTCTGAAAATCGGAAGATACAGGTGAAAAATCCCAAGCGTAACAGGGGAGGGCGGGCATATGTCTGCTCTCCCCTTCATATAATCAGACTGACAGATCATGGATGGCAGTATTGATGAAGTCTGGAAAGCGATATCTGTTTTTGCTTGTGGCGTTTTTCTTCCTGGCAGCATCCGGATGGCCGGGACAAAAAGCAGGAATACGACAGCCGGAAATGGCAGAGGCTGTCTGTGAAGTGGAAGAGCGGGAAAACGGCGGGAGAAGTGCAGCTTCGGATGAAAAGAGAGAGGACGAAGCACAGGAGCTGCCGCCACAGGTGGCCATCACCTTTGACGACGGTCCGCACAAAATATATACGCCGCTGCTTTTAGACGGTTTGAAGGAGCGGGAAGTGAAGGCGACCTTTTTTCTCATCGGGGAAAATATTTCCGGTAAGGAGGAGATCATCCGGCGCATGGCGGAAGAAGGTCATCTCATCGGCAATCATACATACAGCCATGTGAAGCTTACTGCTTTGTCGGAAGAGGCAGCCTGCGAGGAGATCCGGAAGACATCGGAACGGATCTTTGCAATTACAGGAAAACCGGTGGAGTACCTCCGACCGCCCTTCGGAGAGTGGAAAAAAAGCCTGGAATGTGGATTAAATCTCTTTCCGGTGCTATGGACGGTGGATACGCTGGACTGGACAACGGAAAATGTCAGTGATGTGGTGCGCCGCGGGACAGAAACGGTAAAAGACGGAGATGTGATCCTGCTGCACGACTGCTACGCTTCATCGGTGAAAGCGGCTCTTGCGATCATTGATACCCTGAAAAGCAGAGGGTTTCAGTTTGTGACAGTGGAAGAACTGATACTATGAAGCGGCTTTTGAACCTGGGACCCGCCAAACATGAGGCGCAAAATACAGAAGAAAGGAACAGCTATGGATTTATTTGAATATGCAAGAAGTAATACGATGAAAAAAGAAGCCCCGCTGGCTTCCAGAATACGCCCGAGAACGCTTGATGAAGTGGTGGGGCAGCAGCATATCATCGGGAAAGACAAGATGCTTTACCGGGCGATCCGGGCAGACAAGTTGAGTTCCATCATTTTTTATGGCCCTCCGGGAACGGGGAAAACGACTCTGGCCAAAGTGATCGCCAACACCACCAGCGCGGAATTCACACAGATCAATGCGACCTCAGCCGGAAAAAAAGATATGGAAGAAGTGGTGGCAAAGGCGAAGGATATGCTTGGCATGTATCAGAAAAAGACGATCCTTTTCGTGGATGAGATCCACCGTTTCAATAAGGGACAGCAGGACTATCTTCTTCCTTTTGTGGAGGATGGAACGCTGATCCTGATCGGTGCGACCACGGAGAATCCCTACTTTGAAGTGAACAGTGCGTTGATCTCCCGTTCCGTGATCTTTGAACTGAAGCCATTGACAAAAGAAGATGTGCTGGTGCTTCTGAACCGGGCGGTTTATGACCGGGAACGGGGAATGGGAGCCTATGAGGCGGTGCTGGAGCCGGAGGCAGGAGAGTTTCTGGCGGATATTGCAGGAGGAGATGCGAGAAAAGCCCTGAATGCCATTGAGCTGGCCGTTCTCACCACAGAACGCAGTGCGGATGGAAAGATCCATATCACCCGGGAGGTCGCTTCCGAGTGTATCCAGAAGCGGGTGGTACAGTACGACAAAACAGGGGACAATCATTACGATACGATCTCTGCGTTTATCAAAAGCATGCGGGGCTCCGATCCGGATGCAGCAGTCTATTATCTGGCACGGATGCTTTATGCAGGGGAAAGTGTGACCTTCATTGCCCGACGGATCATGATCTGTGCATCAGAGGATGTGGGAAATGCGGATCCTCAGGCACTTCAGGTAGCGGTAGCAGCAGCGCAGGCGGTGGAGAGGGTCGGTATGCCGGAATCACAGCTGATCCTGGCACAGGCGGCGCTCTATGTAGCTACTGCACCAAAGAGCAATTCAGCCACCAATGCGATCTTTGAGGCTATGGAAGCAGTGAAAAACGGAAAAGCAACGGTGCCCGTCCATTTAAAGGATGCACATTATCCGGGAGCGGCAAAGCTGGGACATGGCATCGGCTACGAATATGCCCATGATTTTCCGAAACATTTTTCCCGCCAGCGCTATCTTCCGGAAGAGCTGGGAGAGACGAAATTTTATCGGCCCAGCGGAAACGGTTATGAAAAAGAGATCGAACAGTATCTGAAGTGGATCCACGAATAAAAAAATGCCAGGCAGCAGTTTTAAAAAATCTGCACCTGGCATTTTTTATTCGGATTTTGTCTCTGTGAGAAGTGTCCGCATCACATATTCATAGATTTCCTGGCAGCGTTTGCCCCAGTGGTTACACATGGCAATGGCCTGTTCTTTGTCCGGAACACTGATGGTGAGATCCAGAAGATCTCCCTTTTTCTCTTTGACCTCACAGTGAACGGAATATTCGCCGGAGGTATTTTTATAATAGTCGGCAACGATGGCCACCTCATTCCGGAGGGCCATTTTATTTTCCTGGATATAGCGGTCGATGTCTTCACGGATGGGGGTGGAGATCTTCTGGGAGAAATAGCCGAGCGTCATGTCGCCGTCCTCAGTCAGATAGTACTGGGAGGTATTCCGGATGGTTTCCATACGGATCAGCCCTGCTTCCACCAGCTCGGAAATGGCCTGCTGGAGTGTGAAATAAGTGGTATATTCCTGGTCAAGGACGAATTCAGAGATCTGGGCGTTGGTCAGCGGAAAAGCCACTTTTTTCAGCATGTATAAGATGATGAGCTTGTATAAAGTCAAAGGTTCAGCCATAATTCCTCCTTATGATAAAAAAGATTTTCCCTGCCAGGAGTTACGAAGCTTCAGCTGCCGGTGGATCTCATTGAGGACCGAGCGCTTCCGGCTGCTCCAGAGCGGTGCGATGAGAAGCTCTTTTGGTCCGTCTCCGGTGAGGCGGTGGATCGTGATCTTTGGGGAAAGTTCTTCGATACAGCGGATCACCAGATCCACATACTGTTCCTCCGTGAAAACCGGAAAGCCGGGATCTTCATACCAGGCTGCCAGATCGGTTCCCTTCAGAACATGGAGAAGCTGCAGCTTGATCCCCTGGATATCCTGATGATTGAGATAACGGATCGTGGCAAGAATATCCTCCTCCGTCTCTCCCGGAAGACCCAGGATCGTATGGACGACAACAGAAATCCCGCGATCCCGAAGTTCCCGGACGGCCTTTTCAAAGCAGGGAAGCGGATAGCCCCGGCGGATAAAAGCTGCTGTCTTTTCATGGATGGTCTGCAGACCAAGTTCCACAGTAACCGGTTTGATCTGATTCAGAGAAGAAAGAAGCTCCAGTACCTCCGGAGGCAGGCAGTCCGGCCGGGTGCCGATGGAAAGGGCCACGATGTCCGGATGGGAGATCGCTTCTGTAAAAAGGTCTTTGAGATATTCTACAGGCGCATACGTATTGGTATAAGCCTGAAAGTAAGCAACAAAATGCTTCGCAGGAAATTTTGTCCGAAGCTTTTTTTCCTGGGATTCGATCTGTTCCTTGATGGAAAGCCGGGCATCCGCGGCAAAATCACCGCTCCCTCCGGCACTGCAGAAAATACAGCCGCCTTTTCCCACGGTGCCGTCCCGGTTGGGACAGGTCATGCCGCCATTCAGGGAGACTTTGTATATTTTTTCACCGTACTGTTTTTTCCATTCATAATCCAGGGAACGATAAGGCTTCTCACCCCAGAGCGGTGTGGAGGCTGCCGTTTTTTTCACAGTCATAAGACAGAAACTCCCTTCGTGTGTCATACCTGCGGGTTCCAGGTTCAAAAGCCTTGGCGTGCAAGCCCGCCCGGCTTTTCGACCTTTGAAGCTTAGTATAATATCAATAAATTGCTCCGCTGCAAAGCAGCTCACGCAATTTAACAAACACTCAGAATCCGCTGATTTACTGCGTAAATCGCTCCTTCTTCCTGTTTGGCGGATTCCAAGTTCAAAAGCCTTGGCGTGCAAGCCCGCCCGGCTTTTTGACCTTTGAATCTTAGTATAATATCAATAAATTGCTCCGCTGCAAAGCAGCTCACGCAATTTAACAAACACTCAGAATCCGCTGATTTACTGCGTAAATCGCTCCTTCTTCCTGTTTGGCGGGTTCCAAGTTCAAAAGCCCTGGCGTGCAAGCCCGCCCGGCTTTTTGACCTTTGAACCCTGATATTATCATATCATTTTCAAAATCAGAATTCAACT
>CAKRQP010000122.1:0-7256 GCA_934393555.1 uncultured Lachnospiraceae bacterium | reverse complement strand
AACCAGGAAGATTGCCAGGATCGCCATGGCTGCAGCGAAGAAAAGCTGGAACCAGTCGCCCCAGAGTGCTTCACCGTCACAGATCATCACGAGTTTTTTTCTGACCGTGATGAGGAGGCTGCTTAAGGTAGCTGCAAGCATGAATACCATCGGGACATAGAACATTTTGTTGTTCTTACCGGCCTGTCCCAGCCATGCACAGACTGCCATCAGAGCGATACCGGCCAGAAGCTGGTTGGCAGCGCCAAACAGTCCCCAGATCTGACTTAAGGAAAGTCCGCCAAGGATACAACCGATGACAACCAGGAAGGTGGTACCTACCATGGGATGCGCCAGGAAACGGCGTACGCCGGTGGCATCCTTCCAGCTCTTTTCATTTTCTTTCAGGAAGAGCTCGGAGAAGAGGAAACGTCCCAGACGGGTTCCGGTATCCAGAGAAGTCAGGGCAAAGACGGAAACTGCCAGGGTTAAAAGTGCATAAATGGTGTTGTAGGTATGAGAACCTTCATCAGAGAACATGGTGGCAACACCGGCTGCGAAAGCGGCAGGCGGTCCGCCGAAAGCACCGCTGGTGTATTTCTCATAAACCATACCAAGTGCGATCAGGGCTACGATACCAAGAGCGGACTCAATGAGCATGGAACCGTAAGCAATGGGTTTGGCATGTTTTTCATTATCCAGCTGTTTGGAAGAGGTACCTGTGGCAATGAGGCTGTGGAAACCGGAACAGGCACCGCAGGCAACGGTGATAAAGAGTGCCGGGAACAGAGTTCCGATCGGAGTGCTCCAGCCTGTAAAAGCAGGAATATTAAAGGTAGAACGTCCGGCGAAGGCAGAAACAAAGATTCCAACCAGTGCCAGTGCCATCATGCCGTAAAGCAGGAAGCTGGAAAGATAATCACGCGGCTGCAGGAGGATCCATACAGGAACCAGAGAAGCCACAGCAATGTAGATACCGATGGCAACGATCCAGGCGATGCGGCTCATAACAAAACCACAGTTCAGACCAATGAGAACGATCGCAACGATACCGATGATGCCGCCGATGGTTGCGGGAAGAGTACCGACACCCATACGGTTTGTGATATATCCATAGATAACAGCAAGAACGATGAACAGAAGAGAGATCATAGCGGTGGTCTGGTTTCCGGTCGGAGAAGTGGAAACGCCGAAACCGCCGTCACTCATGAAGGTTCCTGCAACAACGTTGACAAAGGATGCAATAACCAGGATCAGTACCAGCAGTGCAAAGATGGTAAAGAGCTTCTGGGCTCTTTTTCCCATGGAATCGCGGATGATCTCGCCTACGCTTTTTCCTTTGTGACGAAGGGATGCGAACAGGGAACCGAAATCCTGAAGGCCTCCGAAGAAAATTCCGCCGATGATGCACCATAAAAATACCGGTACCCAGCCAAAAACTGCGGCCTGAATAGGACCGTTGATCGGACCGGCACCTGCGATGGATGAAAAGTGGTGTCCCATGAGGACGGCAGGTTTTGCTGCCACGTAATCCACGCCGTCTTCCATCTCGACAGCCGGAGTGGATTTTTTCGGATCGATGCCCCACTGCTTTGCAAGCCATGAACCATAGCCGACATAGCCGATCAGGAGCAGGACGATCGCTGCTACGATGATTAGAATCGCTGTCATTTTTTTCTCTCCTTTTCTTGCAAGGTAAATATTTTGCTAAAGATCTTTTTCATGGAACGTCCCTGCCGGTTACAGGTTATTTTTTCACGGGAAAGATCTAAAACAATCAGATGGTAATGGCTGAAGCCCTGAAGACTGAAGCGGTAATTTTTGTAATGCCTACGGGTCCGGACCATTCTTTCTGCCTCTTCGGTAACGGAAGAAGCGATGATGATAAGGGAGATATCTGTGTTTCTGTGATTGGCATGAGGAGTTACGCGGTTCAGTCCCTTTTCCCAGGCTAACGAATCAAGCCGTTGGAAGTTTTCTTCATCCAGGTGATCGGTCAGGGCAAAAAATACGTATTCATTGGATTCCGCCTCGCCGATGGTTGCGGATTTTGTTAGAAAATAGGTGCTGCTGTGTGAATGAAATACAGCTTCCGCGGCAAAAGGCGCTTCCGGTGTTTCGCAGTTTACGTCATAATAGGCGGAATAGGAACGCAGTGCTTTTTCAAGCACATCTTCTTGTGTCATATTTCTCTTTTTTCTCCCTCATTTGTAAAAGTTTCTTGTAATAGAACTTTACCATGATAACACATTAAGACGAAAAAGCCAATCCTGTATTTTAATAAAATTTGTAACAGTTCAGAACATCAGCGAAATGAAAAATCAGACTATGCAAACTTGTTTGCAATAGGATGAATTTTCTATTTCGGAATGCGCGGGGTGCTGAGTCCCAGTGGGACTCGTTTAGCACCGACCGAAGCAGCGCGTAGACCTGTGGCCTGCTGTTCTGAACGTCTTGAACAGTTACAAAACAGAGACAGATCAAAAAAAGCTCCCTTTGGCTGAAGTACAGCTTCAGCCAAAAAGAGCTTTGATGTGAAAAAATATACATTTTTACAGTGCGAGCAGTGGGCAGATCTCATGCAGATCTTTGATCTCGTAATCGATCTGATATGCGGGACCTGCAGAAAGACCGTGAGGATTGTACCAGCAGGTAGGGATGCCGGCATTGTTGCCGCCACGGATATCACTGGTAAGAGAGTCTCCGACGATCAGGACCTTTGAACGGTCCACAGGACCGAGTGCATCAAACACCTGATTGAAAAATTCAATGTTGGGCTTTTCATAGCCCAGCTGTTCCGAGAGAAAAATACCATCCATCAGTTCTCCGAGACCGGAAAGTTTCAGCTTTTTGGTCTGGGCTGCGATGGTGCCGTTGGAAACGGCGTACTGTCTGATTTTTCCACGAAGAGATCTCAGAAGATTCAGGCTGTCGTCGCAGTAAACGATGGAATCCGCATCTCCGAGCCGATCCTGGTATTTTTCATTAAATTCCGAGGCGATGGAAGGATCCAGACCTTCTGATACAAAGAAGTCGCGGAAGCGGCCTGTGAGGATCTCCGGTTTTGTCATTTCCCCGTTTTCCAGCTTTACCCAGTAGGAACGGTTGATCTTACTGTAACGGGCAAGCATCTCATCCGTACATTCGCCGAGATCGTATTCTCTGAAAAGTTTTCGGATGGCGGCTTTTTCTGCAGCAATAAAGTCCAGAAGTGTGCCGTCCACATCCCATAAAACCGTAGTGATTTTATCTGTCATAAAGGCTCCTTATGCTTTAGTGGCAGGAATGGCTTCCACAGCCGTGATCCCCACAGGTGTGACCGCTTCCCTCATGATCGTGATGATTGCAGCGGACATTCGGATTATAACCCAGGCTGCCGGCAAGAAGAGCTGCAACTGCGTCATCCGCATTTCCGCTGCAGCCGCCGTAAAGCCGGATGCCTGCCTGAGCCAGAGCATTCTGAGCGCCGCCGCCGATGCCGCCGCAGATCAGAGTATCGACTCCGTGCTGAACCAGGAAGCCGGCCAGAGCACCATGACCGCTGCCATTGGTGTCGATCACTTCTGCATTGGTGATGGTTCCGTTTTCCACTTCATAAACCTTAAACTGTCCGGTGTGTCCGAAATGCTGAAAAATTTCTCCGTTTTCATAAGTAACTGCGATTTTCATGATGTTTTTGTCTCCTTTTTCTTTTACTGTTATCACTGTGTCCTGCCGCCAGCATTGTCCGCATCGGGCCTGCTCATTTCCTTCACAGACCCGGTAATTTCCACCACTGATCAGGAGGCGCTGTCCGTAAACGATACATCTGGCAAGTTTTTCACGGGCACTTTCATAGATCTCCGTGACCGTGGAACGGGAAATATCCATCTGGGCAGCACACTGGCTGTGTGTCTTTTTCTCAAGATCGACCAGACGGATGACTTCATATTCATCCAGCGTCAGGGTGACAGCTTCTGATTCCGGTGTTTTTTCCGGAGAAAAAGAATCAAACTGGGGCGCGCAGCAGATCCTGCGGCAGCGTTGTGGTCTTGACATAGATTTTCCTCCTTGTTTCCGGCATATGCCGATTATAACGCGAACAGGTAAAAATTTCAAGAGGAAAACAGGTACCGTTGACAGATTTCTGGAAAAGGAGTAAATTTCATTATAGGAAAAAAGAGACATCTCTGTAAGTCTATATTAAAATACAAAGAGGTAAAACATATGTTAAAAGTAGAAAACCTGACCTTTGAGGTAAACGAAGAAGGCAAGAAACGCTGCCTGGTTAATCATGTCAGCTTTCAGGTCGAGGATGGCGAAATGCTGGTCATCACGGGACCAAACGGTGGTGGAAAATCAACGCTGGCCAAGGTTCTGGCAGGAATCGAGAAGGCAGACAACGGTGAGATCTATCTGGATGGAGAAAATATTACAGCGTACGATATCGATCATCGGGCCAATGCAGGAATCGGTTATGCTTTTCAGCAGCCGCCCCGTTTCAAGGGGATGACGGTGACAAGGATGCTGTCTCTGGCAGCCGGAAGAGAACTTTCCGAGGCCGAGAGCTGCAGGCTTCTTTCTGCCGTCGGTCTCTGTTCAGACGATTATCTGAACCGTCAGCTGGACGGAACGCTTTCCGGTGGTGAAATGAAGCGGCTGGAAATCGCTACGGTTCTTGCAAAACCGCATAAGGTCAGTATTTTTGATGAGCCGGAGGCAGGAATCGACCTCTGGAGTTTTTCCATGCTGATCCGCCGTTTTGAAGAGATCCACAGAGAAAAAAAGGAATGTCTGATCCTGATCTCTCATCAGGAACGGATCATCAATATGGCTGACAAGATCATGGTCATCGAGGATGGAGAAGTCAGACAGTACGGAAAGAAAGCCGACGTTTATCCGACGCTGTTTCAGCAGGAGAAATGCCAGAAATGTATGACCGGACTGGAAGGAGGAAGAAACTGATGGTAAAGCTGGATGCGATCACACAGGAGGTACTGGACAAGATCAGTGCGGGATTTGGACAGAGCGGAGCTTTCAATCTCCGCCAGAACGGAATCTCTCTTTGTCACGGGGACAGTGAACATATCAAGATAAAGAAGAAAGAAGACAAGCCGGGCATCGATATTTTTATTGATGGAACGACCATTGCGGAGAAGGTTTATATTCCTGTGGTGGTGAGTGTTTCCGGAATGACGGATCTGGTATACAATGACTTTTATATTGAAGATGGAGCAGATGTGACGATCATCGCCGGCTGCGGGATCCACAACAGCGGCTGTAATGAGAGCCGCCATGACGGGATCCATACCTTCCATGTGGGAAAAAATGCCAATGTGCGTTATGAAGAGAAGCATTACGGCGAGGGAAACGGTACCGGCAGCAGGATCCTGAATCCCGTGACCAATATTGAACTGGGAGAGAATTCGGTATTCACGCTGGATACGGTACAGATCAAGGGTGTCGATTCCACGGTGCGTGAGACCAACGTGTCCATGGATGCAGACGCAAAGCTGTTTGTGCTGGAACGGCTGATGACAGATGGCGAACAGAAAGCAGAATCCAACATAGAAGTCACCATGAACGGAAGCGGCTCCGCTGCCCAGATCATTTCCAGATCTGTCGGAAAAGGCCATTCCTCTCAGGTGTTCCATCCGAGAGCCGTCGGAAAGAACAAGTGTCATGCCCATATCCAGTGTGATTCCATCATCATGGATCATGCAGAGGTAAGCTCCATACCGGAGATCCAGGCAAAGCATGTGGATGCAGCGATCATCCATGAGGCGGCGATCGGAAGGATCAACGATGAGCAGCTTTTGAAACTTCGAACCCTCGGAATGACAGAGGCAGAGGCGGAAAACGTGATCATTGAGAATTTCTTGAGTTGATAAAAACAGGAAAGGTATCGTATGAATGAGAAATCTGGAAGAACTAAAGCAGCAGGGGCGTATCCTGTTGGATGAAAAAAGAGATGAGTTTGTCAAACAGAGGCTTCTGTCGGATGAGTTTTTTGAGATGATCCAGAAAAACAAAAAGCCGATGGATCTTCTGATGTCCTATTATCAGTGTGCCAGTATGGAGATCGAGACGAAATTCCGTGTCCTGAACCAGGAATATTCTCTGGAATATGACCGGAATCCCATCGAGAGCATCAAAACACGGATAAAATCTTATGAAAGTATCCTGAAGAAGATCAGAAGAAAAGATCTTTCGATGTCACTGGAGTCCATCGAAGAAAATATCCGGGATATCGCAGGGGTGCGGGTGATCTGTTCCTTTCCGGAGGATATTTATGAGATCGCAGAAAGCTTTTTGAGACAGGATGATATCATTCTGGTTGAGAAAAAAGATTACATCAAGGAGCCAAAGCCCAGCGGATACCGGAGTCTTCATCTTATCGTCCAGGTGCCGATCTTCCTCCAGAAGACGAAGAAATTTGTCTATGTGGAGGTACAGCTTCGGACCATTGCCATGGATTTCTGGGCAAGTCTGGAGCATAAGCTCCGTTATAAAAAGAACATTCCGGCCGATCAGGAAAAGCGCATTCAGGAGGAGCTTTACGATTGCTCTTGCCAGAGTGCAGCACTGGACAAACGGATGCAGGATATCCGGAATATGATCGCCGGCAGTGGAGATAAAAAGTAAAAAATGGAACCATTTGAAACCGGTTGCTCTTGCGGGCAGCTGGTTTTCTTTTTTTGCTTGACAAATGGCGGAACATCCATATAATTATCATTGGTAATTAACAACAGTAACTATATACAGAGGAATAAAAGCTTATGACAAACGAAAAGATCAAGCAGATGTTTGATGCCTGTTATCAGGCCAAACGGATCCGGGAAATGCTTCCGCCGCTGCCGGAAGGCGTGATGCCGTCCTACATCAAGTATCTGGATACGATCCTGGGACTGGAGAAAAAGGGCGTTCAGGTAAAAATATCCGATATCAGTGACAAACTGGGAATTCCAAGACCCGGAGTTACCAGGACAGTGAAGGATATGGTGGCAAAGGGCTATCTTCAGAAATCTGCCGATCCGGAGGATGGCCGCATCACTTATATTTCCCTCACAGAAGCGGGGAAAGCTCTTTCTCATAAATATGATGAGAACTATTTCAGCAGCCTGTCTCCGTATCTTTCTGTGATCTCTGAAGAGGATGCGGACCAGATGATACGGACGATCGAAAAATTTTATGAGATCATGTGTGAGAGGAGGAATCATTATGACAAATGATAAAGCAGATTTTACGCAGGGAAGTATCCTGAAAAAACTGGTGGCCTTCATGATGCCGGTGCTCGG
>CAKRQP010000121.1:0-7296 GCA_934393555.1 uncultured Lachnospiraceae bacterium | reverse complement strand
GGAGCCTGCATTTCTTTTCTGGTTCCAAGTGCGATGGTGAAAGAATCTTCATTGACGGCAGTGACCTGGCCGAGAAGTGTGTTTTCCTCTGTTTCAGCGGCGCTGCCGTTTTCTTCCGCGGAGGCTGTGGTTTCTGTCGTGTTTTCTGCCGCATAGACCGGGCAGGAAGAAATGGTCAGGACCAGACCGAATGCGATTGCTGCGTATTTATTTTTCATAAAATTCACCGTACCTTTCGATGAGAACGCCGGAGCGTTCCAAACAGTTTTGAGTTTTCAAAACGTTTCCGAAATCAGGGCTTTTCAGCCTTACTGAAAGTTCCTGAACACTTTTCAAAGGTTCGGAAGTAGTTTTGATGACTTAACTATACGGGAAAAATGTGTTGGTCCTGTGAAAGAAAAAAGAAAGAAATGTGACTGCGTTTTTTATGAAAAGTTTTCTGAAGGATGGATCGAAAGATCCTCCCGTACCACGAAACCTTCCACATCGGGGAGACGGTTCAAAAGCTCCAGGCCTTTTTCTTCCCCCAGGGCGAAAACGGTGGTGCTTAAGGCATCTCCGGTGAGGGAGCTGTCAGAACGGATGGTGACGGCGGTAAGCCCGTTTTCATAAGGATAACCGGTCCTGGGATTTAAAATATGATGATAGAGATGCCCGTCTTTACGGAAAAAACGTTCATAGGTCCCGGAGGAGACCAGTGACTGGTCCCGGATGGAACAGATGGTGAGAGTTTCCGTGGTTTCTCCGAAGGGCTTCTGTACCCCGATCCGGAAATCCGTTCCGTCCGGTCTGGAACCGAGGCAGAGTACGTTTCCGCCAAGATTGATGAGCGCGTGCCGGACACCTTCTTCTTTCAGATAATCCTTGATACGGTCGGCAATATATCCTTTGGCGATGGCGCCAAGATCCAGCCCCATACCCGGTGTATCGAAGGTGACTGTCTGCCCGTCTACATGGACTTTGCGGTAATCTACAAGGGCTACGGCTGCGTCAAGCTCCTTCTGGTCAGGAATCCGGCCGCTTCCGGAGGTAAAATCCCAGAGGGAAGAAACGGGCTCAATGGAGATATCGAAAGCGCCGTCAGAAAGCTCGCCGTAGGAAAGCCCTGTCCGGATCAGGTCTGCAGTTTCAGAAGAGACCTCTGAAAGCTTACCGTGATTCAGGCGGTAGATCTCGCTTTCCGGAAGTGTACGGCTGAAAAGCTTTTCATAATGGTCACAGAGCTGCATGGCTCCGTCAAGAAGCTCTGTCCGGTCTGTGCCATAAAGAGTCACCGTGACCAGGGTATTGAGATGGATCTCCTGCACAGAGATCGGAGTCTGTTTTGCATTCTGTATGGAAAAATAAAGGCCTCCTCCGGCCAGAAGCAGGAGAAGGAGTATAAGAAAGAAAGAACGCTGCAATTTTTTCATAAAAAATTCCTCATGACCGAATAGAAAATTCATCCTATTGCAAACAAGTTTGCATAGTCTGATTTTTCATTTCGCTGATGTTCTGAACTGTTACCAAATAAGAAACAAAATCACAGATAAGGGGTTCCAGGGATCTCAGGATAGCTGCCCATGGCGATGAGAAGCTCCAGACCGATCTGACGGGCAGAAAGAACCGCTTCTTTTGCAGCATCTGCGCTGCCGGAGAGAGCCAGGATCACTTCATTGGAATGACTGGTGCCGAGGCTGGGTGTCATGTAACGGACGATCCGGACGGAAGCCGCCTTCATGGCAGTATCGGCCATGACAAGACCGATGGCAGCAGGAGAGCCGGCCATAAAGCCGAAAGCCTGTCCGCGTTCTGCCTGAAAAGCTGTTTCCAGGACACTTCCCGCACTGGCTGAATAGGCAAATTCCAGGTGGCCGGCTTCACTGATATAAAGCTCGCCGGCATATTTATTGGTAAGCTCCAGGGCGATCCGGATGGCATCCCGCACATCGGAGACACTGTCTCCTCCAATGACCATGTAGTTGCCGTGTCCGCCCCAGCCCTTGGTGTCTCTGGGAAAATCAATGGAGAGGATTTCTGTTCCGGTCGATTTTACCGCTTCGTCCATGGCGGTAAGCTGGCCGGCCGCACCGGTACGGGAACTGAAAAGCCCCAGGGCATGATACCGGGTTCCGATATCCATGGTTTGTAAGAGCGTATCGTCCACACCGGCAATACATAAACCAATGGTGTCCAGTACCGCTGTACCGACAAATTCTGTTCTTTTACAGTTCCTGCTGATCTCATGGACATCCATGGTTTTTCCTCCTTGTTTATCAAGCGGACATTTGCATGAAACCGCTGGATCGTTTATGGTTTCAGTATACGGGATGTACCCGGAAAAAGCAACCGGGAAAGTGCTTTCATAAGATAAAACACTACTGCAAAAACGCGTTATTGCAGTCGTTTGCAAAGGCCTGAAAAATGACATATAATCGGGAGTAACGAAAAAAAAGGAGAGAAAAAAATGAACCGAATGTTGATGAAAAAGCTCTTCCTGATCCTTCTGGGAAATTTTATCCTGGCCTTTGGTGTAAACTGCTTTATGCTGCCAAACGGGATCATTATGGGCGGAGCTACTGGTATCGGGCTGACCATTCATAAATTTACAGGGATCGGTCTGAGTTATGTGGTGTGGGTGTTAAACTGTATCTTGTTTTTTCTGGGTCTGTTTTTTATGGGAAAGGCCTTTGCCATGTCCATTATTCTGAGCACTTTTTTCTATCCTTTATGTCTGAATATACTGGAGCGGATCCCCGGACTTATGCATCTGACAGACAATCTTCTGCTGGCTGACATCTACGGAGGTGTTCTGATCGGTCTTGGGATCGGCCTTGTGGTACGTCAGGGTGCCTCCACAGGAGGGCTGGATATTCCGCCGCTGATCCTTCAGAAAAAATTCGGGATTCCGGTTGGCATTACCCTTTATATCTGCGATTTCAGCGTACTGATCATGCAGGCCTTCTTTTCCACCAGTGATCAGGTACTCTATGGAATCCTGAATGTATTCCTTTCCTCCATGGTGGTCAATTATGTGACGGTAATGGGCACAAGGAAGGTACAGCTTCTTGTCATCTCTGATAAATATGAAGAGATCCGGAAAGAACTGCTGCTGGATATGGATCTTGGTGTGACGCTCATCCATGTGGAGACCGGATATCTGCGCAAAGAGCAGATGGCAGTCCTCTGTGTGACCACGGCACGGAAGCTTTACGGGGCGAATCTGGCGATCCAGAGCATCGATCCCCGGGCGTTTATCAGCATTTCAAACATCAGTGAAGTCCGCGGACGGGGATTTACTCTCGACCGGAAATATAAATGAACAGTCACCGTAAATATTTCTTGACTGCCGGTCAGAAATGGTGTATGGTAATAGACGCAAGAGACAAAACAACTGAAGAAACCTTTATATTTTCTCTTATTCAGAGTGATGGAGATACATAGGATCTGTGAAGTCACGGCAACCCCTCGAAGGAAGGTGCCAACCTGAGCGAGTAATATCGAACAATAAGAGGATTAACCTGTCATAGATGAGGTGGTCCGCTTATGCGGACCATTTTTTTGCTTCAGAAGTTCATGACGGAAGCAAAAACAGGACAGAAGAGAAAATATAAACAACATTTTTCCAAGGAGGTAAAGATGGAAAAAAGATTATTTACATCCGAGTCTGTAACTGAGGGACATCCGGATAAAATGTGCGATGCCATTTCCGATGCGATCCTGGACGCTCTTCTGGAGCAGGATCCCATGAGCCGTGTAGCCTGCGAGACTGCAACCACTACCGGTCTGGTTCTGGTAATGGGTGAGATCACCACCAAAGCTTATGTTGATATTCAGAAGATCGTTCGTGATACTGTTCGTGAGATCGGCTACACCAGAGGAAAATACGGTTTTGATGCAGATACCTGCGGCGTGATCACGGCCATTGACGAGCAGTCCGCGGATATCGCCATGGGCGTTGACAAGGCACTGGAAGCAAAAGAGAATCAGATGAGCGATGAAGAGATCGAAGCCATCGGTGCAGGCGACCAGGGTATGATGTTTGGTTATGCAACGAATGAGACGGAGGAGTATATGCCGTACCCCATTATGCTGGCTCATAAACTGACCCGTCAGCTGACCAAGGTCCGGAAAGACGGAACTCTGAGCTACCTCCGTCCGGATGGAAAGAGCCAGGTTACCGTAGAGTACGATGAGAATGACAAAGCGGTCCGTCTGGATGCAGTGGTACTTTCCACACAGCATGACCCGGATGTGACACAGGAGCAGATCCACGAAGACATCAGAAAATATGTCTTTGATCCGGTTCTTCCCAAAGAGATGGTGGATGAGAATACAAAATTCTATATCAATCCGACCGGCCGTTTCGTAATTGGCGGACCGCACGGTGACAGCGGACTGACCGGAAGAAAGATCATCGTAGACACCTACGGCGGATATGCCCGTCACGGCGGCGGCGCTTTCTCCGGAAAAGACTGCACCAAGGTTGACCGTTCCGCAGCTTACGCAGCCCGTTATGTGGCAAAGAACATCGTTGCCGCAGGTCTGGCTGACAAGTGTGAGATCCAGCTGTCTTATGCCATCGGAGTTGCCCGTCCGACTTCCATCATGGTAGACACCTTTGGTACCGGCAGACTTTCTGATGAGCGCTTGACCGACATCGTTCGTGAGAACTTTGACCTGCGTCCGGCCGGAATTATCAAAATGCTTGATCTTCGCCGTCCGATCTATCATCAGACTGCAGCGTATGGTCACTTTGGCCGCCATGATCTGGACCTGCCCTGGGAGAAACTGGACAAGGTTGACGATCTGAAAAAATATCTGTAAGACAAAAGAAGGATCGCCCTCTCTGTTTTTGCTAAAAAGCGGAACAGAGGGGGCTTTGTTTTATAAAAATTTCATAATTCATCCTTTTTGTTTAGGTGAAATACAGACAGAGGTATGCTAAAATGAACAAAGAGAATAGCAGACTGGAAAGGGGCAGAAAAATGAAGCTGAAGACAAGACTGATCACCGCTTTTTTTGTGATTGCCTGTGTTCCGCTGATGCTGGCAGTGATCGCCTTTGCCGGCTTCAGTTACGTACAGGTAAATGCACTGAAAACCAAGCTGGGGATCACGGATATCAGTTATGAAAATCTGGCAAATACCCTGCAGGTACTCAATGAAGCCACAGAGGATGCTTTTGATCAAATGTCCATCAAGGCAGAAGAAGATCCGGATGCCTACCTGGATCAATCGTATCTGGAGACGCTGAATCAGGAACTGGAAGACAAATCTTCCTATCTGATCGTGAGAAAAGACAAGAGTCTTTATTATTGCGGAAGTCCGGAAAGCAGTCTGAGGCTGTTCCGGGAGCTTCCATCCTACGGCGCCTCTGTTTATAAGGCAGATGGAACCTACATTGCGCAGGATGTACAGGCTTATGTAAAACAGGTGGATCTGGTTTTTTCTGATGGAGACCAGGGAAGTGCTTTCATCATCTCTTCGGTGAGCAATACCATGCCGGAGCTTCGGAGGCTGGTATGGGACATGGTGTTCGCCGTTCTGGCGATCCTGGTACTGACGGGCGCCTGTCTGTCAGCCTGGATCTATCGAGGGATCAATACACCGCTGCAGAAGCTCCGGGAAGCCACACGGCACATCAAGGACGGGGATCTGGATTTTGAACTGAAGGTGGAGGGCAAGGACGAGTTCAGTGAGCTTTGCCGGGATTTCGAGGAGATGCGCCAGCGTCTGCGGGATTCCAACACCGAGAAAGAAGCCTATGATAAAGAAAACAAAGAGCTCATCAGCAATATTTCCCATGACCTGAAAACACCGATCACGGCCATCAAGGGTTATATGGAAGGGATTATGGACGGCGTGGCTGATACGCCGGAGAAAATGGACAAATACATCCGGACGGTCTATAATAAAGCCAATGATATGGACCGGCTCATCAATGAGCTGACCTTTTATTCCAAGATCGACACGAACCGCATTCCCTATAATTTCAGCAAGATCAATGTATCGGACTACTTTGATGACTGTGTGGAGGATGTCGGGCTGGAGCTGGAGTCAAAGAATATCGAGCTTTCCTATTTTAATTATGTGGACAAGGATACGCTGGTCATTGCAGACGCAGAGCAGATCAAGCGTGTCATCAACAACATCATCGGCAATTCCATCAAATATCTGGATAAACCCAAGGGTTATCTGAGTATCCGTGTGCGGGACGTGGGTGACTTTATCCAGGTAGAGATCGAGGATAACGGAAAAGGCATTGCGGCCAAGGATCTGCCGAATATTTTTGACCGTTTTTACCGGACAGATTCTTCCCGGAATTCTTCCAAGGGGGGAAGCGGTATCGGCCTTTCCATCGTAAAAAAGATCATCGAGGATCACGGTGGAAAAATCTGGGCCAACAGCAAGCTTGGAGCCGGAACGGTAATGTATTTTGTACTTAGAAAATATCAGGAGGTACCTATCAATGAGTAAAATACTGATCATAGAAGATGAAGAAGCGATCGCGGATCTGGAAAAAGATTATCTGGAGCTGAGCGGTTTTGAAGTGGAGACCGAGAACCGGGGAGATGTCGGTCTGAAGAGGGCGCTGGAGTCCGACTACGACCTGTTTATCCTGGATCTGATGCTGCCGGAGATGGATGGGTTCGAGATCTGCAAGGAGATCCGGAACCATAAGAACACGCCTATTATCATGGTTTCAGCGAAGAAAGACGACATAGACAAGATCCGGGGCCTTGGGCTTGGCGCCGATGATTATATGACGAAGCCCTTCAGCCCCAGCGAACTGGTAGCCCGGGTGAAAGCCCATATGGCCCGGTATGACCGGCTGGTAGGAAGCAATGCGCAGAAAAACGACATCATTGAGATCCGGGGCATTAAGATCGACAAGACCGCCCGGCGGGTCTGGGTGAACGGTGAGGAGAGGAACTTCACCACCAAGGAGTTTGATCTTCTGACGTTTCTTGCCGAGAATCCCAATCATGTCTTTACCAAGGAAGAGCTCTTCCGCGAGATCTGGGACATGGAGTCCGTCGGTGATATCGCTACCGTTACGGTACATATCAAGAAGATCCGTGAGAAGATCGAGCAGAACACCGCAAAACCCCAGTATATAGAAACCATCTGGGGAGTCGGTTACCGCTTTAAAATCTGAAATTTTCTGTATGTAAGCCATTTTTCGATGATCGGAAGATGGCTTTTTTCCTTCACCGCAGAAAAGAGTTGATAAGTCGCATGGTTTTTCATATAATGATAACACCAGGGTCAAAAGTTCAAAAAGCCGATCGTGCTTGCACGATGAGGCTTTTGA
>CAKRQP010000120.1:0-7334 GCA_934393555.1 uncultured Lachnospiraceae bacterium | reverse complement strand
CCTTTTTTCTCAGTCTATATTTCGTATTTTTTCCCTCAGTGGAAGGATCCTGGATGGCGGCACGGAAAGCTCATCCACTCCCTCTTTTACAAAAAACTCTGTCAGCGTTTCATCGCCTCCCAGATCTCCGCAGATCCCGACCGGAATTCCTGCTTTTCCTGCATTCTTCACCGTATACCGGATGAGTCTTAAAAGTGCAGGATGGTGCGGATCGAAATACTCCTCCGTCCGCGGATTTTCCCGGTCCACTGCCATTGTGTACTGAGAAAGATCATTCGTCCCAATGCTGAAAAATTCTGCTTCTTCTGCCAGAAGATCACTCAGAATGGCTGCTGCCGGCGTTTCGATCATGACGCCCTGACGGACGTTTCCAAAGGGGATCCCGAGTGCTTTCAGTTCCTTCTCCACTTCTGCCAGAAGTGCTTTCGCTTTGCGAAATTCCTCTACAGAAGCGATCAGGGGGTAAAGAACGGATATCTCGCCAAAGGCTCCCGCCCGGAGGATTGCCCGGAGCTGTGTCTTGAATAGTTCTCTTTTTTTCAGGGAAAGCCGGATTCCCCGGAGCCCCATGGCCGGATTGGTCTCTTCTTCCAGATAGAGCGAGCTGTCTTCTTTTCCCGGTTCCGGCTTTTTTTCCATGTAGGCAGCCCGTTTATCCGCTCCGATATCTATCGTCCGGATAATGACTGTTTTTCCGGCCATCATTTCCGCTGCCAGCCGATAGGTCTGAAACTGTTCTTCCTCCGTAGGACAGTGGTCTGCCGTGAGAAAAAGGAACTCACTCCGGAAAAGCCCAATGCCTTCTGCTCCGTTCTGAAGAGCACCCGCAACATCTGCAATGCTCCCCACATTGGCACAGAGGCGGATTTTCCGTCCGCTTTTCGTCACGGTCTCCCGGTCTTTCCATTCCGTCAGAAGGCGCAGCCGCTCCTGTTCTTCTTTTTGAAGAAGCTGCATTTTTTTCAGCGTTTCTTCATCAGGATCCACATACAGAATCCCGTTTATCCCGTCAATAACGGCCATTTTTCCGTCCCATTCCGCCTTTACCGGAATTCCGATAAGGGCAGGCAGATTCATCGTCCGGGCAAGGATGGCCGTATGTGACTGGCTGGAACCCTGCCTGGTCACAAAACCAAGCACCTGTGATTTGTCCATCTGAACAGTCTCGCTGGGTGCCAGATCCTCCGCAACCACGATCACCGGCTCCTGTTCCATTCTTTTTTTCTTTCGTCTGCCGCTCAGGATACCGATGACCCGTTCGGAAATATCCTGTACATCTTCTGCTTTGGCCCGGAAATATTCATCCTCCATGCCGGAAAACATCCGGGCAAAGTTATCTCCTGTAGCTGCTACCGCATATTCGGCGTTGACACTCTGCGTTTCAATGATATTTTTGACGGAATCACTGTAATCCCGGTCCTCCAGCATCATGGCATGGGCTTCAAAAATCGCAGCATTGATCTCTCCAAGCTCCCGGACAGCCTTTTTCTTCAGCCCGTTCAGTTCCCGGACCGCTTCATCTTTCGCCGCCTCATAACGATCCCATTCTTTTTCCGTATCCTCTACCTTGTATCTTTTTACACTCTGTTCTTCCTTCGTGTAAAACCAGATCCGCCCGATAGCGATCTTCTGTACGATAATCCGGCCTTGGTACTGTTCCATGGTTCTCCCTCCTTTAACTGCAGTTCTTCCGCTGCTTCCTGTATTTCCCGCTCACCTGCTGCCAGCCAGAAGCCGTTCCTGCAAAACCTCCGGGGATTCCTTATAGATATGTTTCAAAAAATTCCTTCAGCCTTGCCAGAACTTCTTCATCATCCGCACTGACTGTGATCTCATCTCCTTTATGGATCCCAAGACCCATGACTGCAATGAGTTTTCCTGCATCAATAGACTTGTCTCCTTTTGTGATAGTCACAGCACAGTCCGCATCTTTGACCAGTTTTGCCAGCATTCCGGCCGGTCTTGCATGAAGTCCGGTTTCATCTTTGATCACATACTGAAATTCCAACATTTTATCTTCTTTGATCTTCTGTTCCATCTGTCTTATCTTCCTTTCTGCTTTCTGTTCATTTTTCAGGTTCTAGGCAAAGCCTCTCATCATGGCGATCTCTTTTGCCCAGCCTGCATCGTCATTCGGTGTTTCCATGATAAAGGGCAGCCCCTGAAGCTTTGGATGAGATGCGATCCTTTGAAAGGCTTCCAGCCCGATGCAGCCCTCTCCAAGCCTTGCATGCCGGTCTTTGTGCGCTCCCAGCGGATTTAAGCTGTCATTGCTGTGGATCGCTTTCAGATAGTTAAGTCCGATGACCCGGTCAAATTCTTCCAGCACCTCATCCAGATGATCCACAATGTCGTAGCCCCCGTCCCAGACATGGCAGGTATCGAGGCAGATGCCCATTTTTTCCTTTAATTCTACTTTATCGAGAATCGCCCGGAGCTCCTCAAAATTTCTGCCTACCTCGGTTCCTTTTCCTGCCATGGTCTCCAGAAGCACCGTGGTGGTCTGCTCCGGTTTCAGGGAGTGGTTTAAAAGATCCGCAATGAGCTCGATGCCCTTCTCCGCTCCCTGTCCCACATGGCTTCCCGGATGAAAATTGTAATAGTTTCCAGGGATATACTCCATCCGGACAAGATCCTCCTGGAAGGCCCGGAAAGCAAAATCCCGAACTTCCTCTTTCGCCCCGCAGGGATTCAGGGTGTAAGGCGCATGGGCGACAATCTTTCCAAAATGATGCTCCGCCGCCAGTTCCCGGAACCGGGCCGCATCTGCGGGATCGATGGCTTTCGCATTTCCTCCCCGGGGATTCCGGGTAAAAAAAGCGAAGGTATTCGCTCCCAGCTTCAGAGCATTTTTTCCCATGGCCTCAAAACCCCTGGCCGATGAGAGATGACAGCCTGTATAGATCATAATAAAACCTCCTCGTTTAACTGAGTTTTTTCAGATAAGCCGCATCCTCCGCTCTGCACTCTGCCCGGCTGTAGCGGGCTTTCTCGTAGAGAAGATGAGCTGTTTCGTCAGCCACACCGGCGTTTCGCTCCGCTTCTTCCGGAGTGTTCGTATTCGCCGGAGTCTGACCGGGGCCTCCCAGCACCCATTTCCGGTAATATTTCCGGATCTGCTCCGCCGGGGTCTTTTTCCGGAAAAATTTCGGCAGGATGATCTTCGGCGGAGCCAGGCTCTCCGTCACATCGCCGCCCTCTGTCTTTTCCTCCGGTGTCCATTTTTCATAGCGGTTCCTGTAGGCTTTCAGAATCTTGTAGACGGTTAATGCGACCAGCGCGATAAAACCCACAATCAGCGCAATCGTCACCACATAATAAAGGATATTTTCCAGTGCCGTCACCCAGGCCGGCGGCTCATAAACCTCGTCGTCGCCGAGAAGCCCGGACAGATCCATCTCCATGCCACCGGATGGTTCAAACTGCTCCATGGTAAAGGTCATATCCGGCGTATTCTCAGACTTGGTAAATTCCGGGTCCGCCGGTGCTTTCCAGTAGGCCGCGATCATAGCCAGAGTCAAAAAGACACCGAAAAAAATCATGACATGACGGTTTCTTTTTTCCAGGCGCTGCTTCGGAAAACGGTGAAGCTTTTCATTTTCTTTAAGGTAAGCCAAAAGCCGCTCCCGGTTTCCGCAGAGGATCCGTAAGAGAATGACCAGCGCCGCAAAAATGCACACCCGGCCTTTGATGTAGTCCATTTTTTCCACATGAGCGATAAGATAAGCCACCGCCGGCACCGCAAGCATCGGGAGCGCCGGGCCGCCTAAGAACAGGTAATCGCCCTTCCAGCGCCCGTAAAAACAGGCTGCGCCGCCAAAAACGATGCCGCCGGTGAGGCAGACTTTCTCAATGAGATCCCGTCCCGCCTCAAAAGCTGCTGCACCGAAAGCAATCCAGATCAGAAGGTAAAGAAGAATGCTTTTTCTCCTGAGGGCCGCCTCATAGAGGCAGAAGGCCGCCACCATGGGAAGCAGAAGCCGCCAGAGCGAAAGCTCTCCTGGGCAGAGAAAGATGGGAAGGCTCATACAGATGCCTCCGTAAAGGATCTCGTAGATCCGAAGTTCTTTATCCTTCATGCTCCACCTCCCATTTCAGATAGTCCACACCGTGAATGTTGGGCCCGGACCAGCCTTCTTTTTTATAGAAAACACCCAGCCACAGGAAACTCGCTCCCTTTGCTGCCATTTTCCGGACGGCATCCTGAAGCGCTTCGCCCTGGTTTTCCGTAATAAGAACCACCACCTGCTGGGTACTGGTAAGTTCCTGCTCCATCTTAAGAAGCTCTGTACAGATGGGACCGGGACGCTTTTTCGCGTTAAGATCCAGCCGGCTTAAAGAACGGTTGACCTTCTCCGTCTGTCCCCGTCCGCTGCCCTCCGGTACCTGGACCAGACTGCCGGAAAGGAGATCCTCGCCGTTGGTATAAAGAGAAGCCGGGATACCCTTTTTCAGAACACTCCGCAAAAGAGAAGCTGCCAGACGGATGGCCTCCTCGTGGATCTCCATATGCTTCCACATGGTCACATCCTCCACATCCACAAAGCAGGCCACCCGGGGCGAATAGGTGGAATTCTGGAGATTTACCATCAGGTTTCCGGAACGGGCCGAAGCCTTCCAGTTGATGCGGTTCATGGGATCCGTGCCATCATATTCCCGCATGCCTGCAAAAGCGAAGGGATCCTCCACCATGCCCCGTCTTCCCTCTAAAAGGCCGCCCAGCCGGTGCATCGGCAGTTTCAGCCGGTCGATGGGCACATCCCCGGGATAAACATAGAGAAAGGTGGCCTGCGGAATATCTTTATAATAGTTTTTCTCCATCTGCAGGCCGCCGGCGATAAGATTTGCCTCTTTGATGGAATAGTAGCCCCTTTTCCGGCATTTGAGCGGGATCGTGCGACTGATCTTCTGGTAAAAGGATACAGAGAAAACGTCCCTCTTATACAGCTGGTCCGAAAGGGAGGCGTTTTCCTCCTCATCGATCCCCAGGCTCCGGTCCAGGAGAAATTCCACCTGAAGCATCGGCACCGGAAGCACTTTTCTGTTTTCGATGATTTCCGTGAGGCTGGCTTCCTCTCCCTCTCTGGCAGGATGAGGCTGAAAATGAACTTCCACATGGAGATTCCGGCTCCAGAACCTCCGGTAGCCTCTTTCCAGCAGAAACAGAAGCAGAAATGCCGCCCCTAAAATAAGGATCAGCTTCATTTTTTCTTCCAGTCCTCCACAGGTACTTCCACGCGGTTTAAGATTTCCTCCATCACGCGCCGCTCTGCATCCGTATCTCCGGCTCCCGCCAGCACCAGACGGTGGGCCAGCACCGGAACTGCCAGAGCTTTCACATCCTCAGGCACCACATAATCTCTGCCTTTGAGCCATGCATAAGCCCGGATTCCCTTAAAGAGGGCCAGGCTTCCTCTGGGGCTCACACCGGAAAGAAGTTCCCCGTCCTGACGGGAAGCCTCCGCAAGATCTACCAGATATTTCTTGATCTCCGGATGAACATAAATCTTTTTGATCTCTTCCATAGCCTCCAGGATCTCTTCCCTGGTGCAGACCGGCTCCAGTGTCTTCAAAGGTTCCGCAAGCTGGAAACGGTCCAGAATCGCCAGCTCCTCCTCCTTACTCGGAAAACCCATGGAAAGCTTCATAAAGAAACGATCCATCTGAGCCTCGGGAAGCGGAAAAGTACCGGAACTTTCGATGGGGTTCTGCGTCGCAATAACGAAAAAGACCTCGTCCAGCTTTCTCGTCTCCCCATCAATCGTCACCTGACGCTCCTCCATACACTCCAGAAGACTGGACTGCGTTCTCGGCGTGGCACGGTTGATCTCATCTGCCAGAAGGATCTGGGTAAACACCGGCCCCTCCCGGAACTGAAATTCTCCTTCCTTCTGGTTAAAATAATGAAGCCCCGTCACATCCGAAGGAAGCAAGTCCGGAGTAAACTGAACCCGGCGAAACTCGCCGTTCATGGACTTCGCCAGAGATTTGGCCAACACCGTCTTTCCCGTGCCCGGAAGATCCTCCAGAAGCACATGTCCCCCGGAAAGCAGCGCTGTCAGAATCTTATCCATGACCTCGTCCTTTCCGATAATAACCTTCTTCATATTTTCCTTGATACGCAGTATGTTTTCTCGCATGGTTCTCCTATCCGCCAGTCTACGGCTGTTGTATTTCACTCCAATTTCTGGTATGGTCATAGTGTACCATAAATTTGAATCAGGAGGAGAAATTTTATGAAAAATTTCGTTTTTTTAGGAGACAGCATCACGGACGCCGAACGGCTGTGGCTTCCGGAATACAACGGACTCGGAAACGGATATGTGAAAATCCTGGCAGAAAAACTCTCCGGTGAATTCACTTCCATCAACAAAGGCCATGAGACCTTCACCCTCCCCTTTCTCCTCCGTAACCTGAAGACCGACTGCCTCTCCTTTTCCCCTGCTGCCGTCTCCATCCTCATCGGTATCAACGACATAGGCGTCGCAAAAAATACAGGAAAAAGCCTCCGGGCTCAGGAATTCGCATCCAACTACGACACCCTGATCCGAAGGCTTCTTGAAGCTTCTATTTCTTCTGTTTTTCTGCTGAGCCCCTTCATTTTTTCCCGGCCCCAGGAATACTTAAACTGGCTCCCGGAAGTCCGGGAAGTTGAAAATACCATCGAAAATCTCGCCCGCCAGTATCAACTCCCTTTCCTGCCTCTTCAGGAACGAATGCAGGAATCCGAAAAACAGTACGGCACAGAAATGCTCACTCCTGACGGTATCCATCTCACACCGTTCGGTCATGAGCTTCTGGCGAAGTGGTGGCTGGAAGCTTTTGCTGGCCTTTACTGATTTTCCGATGCAGTTTTTACGAAAGTCTCTGCCTCTTCTGCCTTCTGAATCATCGCGCAGTCGATCCAGGGATTTGAGAAGTTCCGATTGTTCACTTTTTCAAACAGGAAATTATATATCTTCTTTAAGGCGCAGTAAAGATTTTTTTGTTTCAAACCCGTCTGGTCTGGATATCTCATCTTTAATTTATCGATATTCGCTTGAAAAATATCTTCAAGAGACATATCCAGCGCTGTTGCAGCTTCTGCCAAATACCAAGCTATATCTCCAAGTTCCTTTGCCAAATGTTCCTTGTCCAATTCATGTCCCTGAGCCATCCATTTTTTTACTATATCGATAGCTTCTCCTGACTCGCCACATAAGCCCATTACACTATTTATTAATATCTCGCTTTTACTTAGTTTGGTCTCCTCCATAATCCACAAATTCCGATTGAGATTTCACCTGTTTTAAGAGATTTAATAACTGTTATATTTTGTTATTAAATTCTCCGCA
>CAKRQP010000119.1:0-7348 GCA_934393555.1 uncultured Lachnospiraceae bacterium | reverse complement strand
CGTCTCACATTATCTTCCATTTCGGCAAATGTCAATCTCAGCACCAGCTATTTATGCCGTGTTTTCAAGTCCGAAGTGGGGACAAGTATTACCAGCTACTTAAACAATCTGCGAATAAGAAAAGCTGCTACCCTGATAAAAGAGAATACCTTCTCACTAAAGGAGATCTCCGTCATGGTAGGAATTGACGATCAACTGTATTTTAGCCGATTATTCAAAAAATGTATGGGAATTTCACCATCCGAATATGGGAAACGATTTCATCAATAATTAGCTTTTGAACCCAGATTCCATTTGTTTTTGGCGATTTTTCTGCATTACCCGGCTCCCAGAATATTCCATGCATCACTGATCGCGTCATAGTAATAAACCTGGTTGTCGGATACGGCATAATAATTTTCTCTGACGATGCATTCCTCGTGTTCGGTGCCAAGAACAAATACCAGACATTCTTTTCCATCGATCATTTCTTTCGTTCCGTCATACCAAATAGACATTCCAACAAAGTTTAGGTAGTAGCTGACTTCATCCGTCTGGCAGAGAAGGGCTAACGCATTCTGTATGGCCGCAGCTTCTTCGTCATGCTCAGAAGCATCATCACATCCATCGTCATCACATTCATCCGAATAAATGGTGAAGTCATAGCAGCGCTGCTCTTTTGCCAGGTGACCGTCTTTTAATGAGACAGCCGGACGATAAGTAACACTCATATTGCCTTCCCGGACGGAGACCATTACATTCGAATAGATCTCACTGATGTTACACCGGAGGAGAATGACTTCATCCGGTGATCCTTCATAATAAGGTGCTTCCAGATCATCTCTGTATTTGGCTTCTTCGGTCATTTCTGACGGATAAACACAGACGGACCACTCAGAAGCAGGCACGATCACATAAATCTCACAACCGCCGGCATCGACAACCGCAGCGTTTTGAAGAAACGGATAGTAGTACCAATAATCAGTCTGTTCTGCATAGTCCAGGATATCCTGGGCAGAAACATTCTCTTTTCCGATATAACCCAGAAATGCCATGCCAGCCTGGCATTCCTCTTCTCTTAAAACGTCCTGAAAAACTGCCTGGCTGGCACTTGCGTCATAAGGCACATCCTGCTGCGTTTCTTCTGCCAGGCAGCCCAAAGGCATAAAAGCCAGAAGCAACGCACTGATTCCGATGGTAATGGAAAGTTTTTTCATTGTACTCTCTCCTTTCTGATAAAAACAGGCTTTTGTTATTTCAGTGTGGTGACGATCAGCTTGCTCTCCAATGCTGCTGCGATCAGATCCTCTTTGCAGCTGTAGCCGGCTTTTGCGATCATTTCCTGGAAATTCCAGCGTACTCCGGAGGTAGAACAGTCCATTTTTTTTGCAATTTCCGAATAAGACATTCCACAGATATAAAGGCGCAGCATTTCCAGCTGTCTCGGACTGATCTCTCCGCTGGTGATCCAGTTCATTTCCACATCTGGTGTCGTATCCGGAAAAACATGCTCTCCGTCAAGTGTCCTGTGGATCACATCCCGAAGCTCCGCTTCTCCATGATCCTTATACCACAAACTGTCGGCACAGCCCGTTTTTGCCCGTTCCAGTATTTTAGGATCGATCAATGAAGTGATAATGACCACTTTTGTAGCCGGATGTTCTTCCTTGATTGCTTTTCCTGCTGTCAGTCCGTCATGATTATGAAAGGTCTGCACATCCATCAGCACCAGATCGATCGCAGAATAGCTGCAGATCTTTACGGCTTCCCTGGCATCTGCAACAGTCTCCACAAGCTTGAATTCCGGTTCCTGCAGGATCAGGTATTCAAAATATTTCTGCATGATCTTCTGATCTTCTACAATGAGTACACGTACCATAACATCATTCCCTTCCTCAGGACATTTTGAGCCCTTTCTATGTTACTCTTTGAACGGCAGCTGTATGCGCAGACAAAAGACCGGTTCAAAAATCGTTTTCATGTTTCCTTTTTCTGCTTCCACAGCTTTTCTGAGGGCAGACAGACCGCCGCCTTCTTTTGCATCTTTTTCCGGAGCGTCCCCATCATTGGTGATCTGGATATACAGATATTTGTCAGTTGTTTCCAGCTGTACATAAACCGTTGTTCCATGTGCATGGCGGGCGCAGTTTGTCACGCATTCACGGATCGCACGGTCTGTCAGAAGCCTGTTGACCGGATCCTTCGGATAACTGCCACGGATCTGAAGTGTGATTCCAAGCTTCTCGGCCTGTTTTTCCGTATCCTTATACTGATCTTCTCCTTTTTCTACCGTTGTGCCAGTGAGAATATAAACCAGCTGCTTCAGAGTGTCCAGCTGTTCTTTCATATTCTCTGGCTCTTCTTTTTTCTCCAGGATCCTTCGGATCGAGAGAAGACTTCTTCCGAAGCTGTCGTGTATCTGCATTTTCATGGACAGCGTTTCCTGCTCCCGTATCTCATCACCGATCTTTTCATACATTTCTTCCAGCCTGCGGTTCAGGAATTCCAGTTTTTCATTATTGTTTTTGATCTCTTCCCCGTTATAGTAGATCTCAGATACATTGACGGCAACGGTCTGCAGATATCCGTCAAGGGAGGGCTCTTTCAGTGGATATTCCTGAAACATCCAGACAGAACCGTCCGGAAAATAAAACACATGGTTGTCGGAGTTTAGCTGTATTACGTCTTTCTGCCTGGAATCCTCATGGATAGCATGGCGGAGAGACTCATAATTCTGCAGATATGTTCCGGTGAGCATTCTGCTCAATTCCTGCATCTTAATATTGCACAGAATGATCCGTCCAAGAGAATCGGAAAAACAGACGCCGCAGGGAACATGGTTCACAGCCTCATGAACGGACCAGGGTGACAAAGAATGATTATATTCCTTTATTTCTTTTCGGATAGCAAAAGCCAGATAAACCGTCAGCAGGATCACCAGAATGAGCATCAGATATGCCGGAAAGGAATGAAACAAGGGCTTGTAGTGGCCATGATCCACATGAGGTATGTGCTCATTCAGAAGTACGGACATAAAAAGAAAAGAAAGGAAAAATTCTACCGCTGTGATCATGATTTTTCGCTTTCCAACGGAACGGATCATTCTGGAAAAAAGCAGGATCAGTTCAAGGATCAGGCAGATTTCCATAAGGATCATGATGATGTTCTGGGTTTTCATACTGCTTTCTATGAAACTGGGCATCGGATAAACCATTCCTGCTCCTCCTCCTGCTCGATCAGAAGTCCCGGCTTCTCTGCCAGATATGGACGAATATCCTCCTGGCTCGTAATATGAACAGAAATCTGCAGTTTTTCCTCAATCTGAGTCACACGGAAAAATACAGAGTTCATGACATCAAACAGCTGCTCTACCAGCCATTCAAAGAAATCGTAGCATTTCAGGACGTCATCGGCACGAAGCTGTTTTTCTTTATCCTGCACAAAATAGGCAGCTTTGATCTCGCACAATTTCAGGTTTTCACAGGACTCTGCCAGGCTTTGCTTCAGATCCGCCATGGTCAGGGAATCCTCCCTGGAACTGTACCTGGTCAGCATCAGATTTTTCCATCGTTTCAGATAAGTTCCAACAACCACTATTTTGCTTAAGATCAGTTCATATTCTTCCCGTGAGTCTGTCTGCTCCAGCTTTTCTATATAGTGAGAAAGCAGTTCATATTGTCTGGAGGTCTGGCTTTGTATGATATTTAAAAGCCGGTTCTGTTCTTCCAGCTTTCTCCGATCTGCTTCTTTTTTATAGGTTTTCCGTAAAAGCTGATTCCGGGCGGTCAGCTCTTCCTGCTGTTCCTGAATATCCTGATACTGATCCAGAAGAACGGAAATATCTTCTGACCAGAACAGATGTCCGCCCTTAACAGGGAGATGATTGATACGGATCCCTCGTTCCTGGACGGATGATTTTGCTATAATGGAATCCCGCAGGTCTTTGGAAAGCTCCGGGAATTCACCGGAAAAATAATAGCGTCGGAAGGAATCATCGGTTATCTCGGCGTCCAGTCCGCCCGTCGCCTGAAACAGTTCAAAATAACGGCTGTTGGTCTGTATCAGTCCACAAAGGATACATCCCTGAAAAATCGCTGCCATAAGCAGACAGCAGATTGCTGTCATATCTCCTGCAAAGGTTTTGATAAAGGGTAAACGCAGGAGATTGGCGATGTTCCAGCCAAGCAGCAGCATACCGGGAATGACCGGCAGCCAGAACCGTTTCCTGTCCGGGATCCGGCTCTTTTTAACAAGCAGTATCTCCATTATGACCAGACAGGCAATGATCCAGAGCTGGATCAACATAAAAAGAATACCATAGCTGTAATTTTTATCAGAATAAGGAACCGGTCCTTCAAACCGGAAAACCCACTGATGAAGATCATTGGTAAGAACACAGACGATCAATACCACAGAGAAGAACAAGAGGATGCCAGTGATCCATTTTGTTGTCTTCTTCTCTGCTCCATCCATCAGTAAAGTAGCGGCTAATCCAAAGGTCGGGATCAGGATCATCGGTATATAGTACAGATACCAACAGATATGTCCGCCAAGAGGATCCAGAAGGATATGGTATTTTACGGTACGCAAAAAGAACCAGCATACCATCAGACATCCGATAGCGGTCAGGTACTGGCGCATTTTCTTCTGTACGACATGTTTGGTCAGATAAATGACCCAGGCACAATAGATCCCAAGGTAAGTACAGGCACGGCACTGGTCGGCAAGTGTCTGTATCAATTCATTGTCTGTTTCTATGAATCTGCAGATATATGCCAGCAGAACGAACAGCAAAACAACGATACAGGATAGCATTCTTTTCTTTTGATAGGACATTCTGATTCCTTTGCATTGTTAAAACAAGAGATTTTCGGCTGTCTGTCAGAAGGAACCGCTGCTTCCTCCATGTGAACGTCCGGAAGAACTGGTATGAGAGGAACTTCCTCCGGAAGAGGACGAAGAAGATGAGGACGAGGTGGGCGTATCCCGCTGAATGCGCCGCTCGGTAACGATACGGTTGACGAACTGATCACTCGCCACCCTGACTGTCATGGAACCTTCACGGGTATAGGCTTTTGCAGAATTCTGTTTTACCACCGATTTCAGCGACCCGGCTTTTCTCCTGACCATAAAGAAAGAAATAAGGAATCCGATAAGGATATCCACAAATAACCAAAAGGGAGCCACATGACCGCTGGGCATATTTCCAACATCGTACGGCTCACCGGTTGCCGCCTGTGTCAGGAACTGATCGCACAGATCTGCGAAACAGTCAAAAGCCTGTGCATATTTTCCGCTGCCGAGTTTCCTTTGAAATTCATTACTGATATAAGAAATACCGGCATCTGTAAAAGCTGTAAGATGACAATAGCCATAGGTTGAAATCGCCCATTTTCTTTCTCCCATACTGATCAGGAGCAGAATACCGTCATCGTTTTCCCCGTAACCATACCCATTGTAATCATAGTAATCATCAGCATACGCCTGTGCGGTCTTGCCGTCAAGGGAATTGACAGTGACAACAGCCACTTCATTTTGTTGTCTCTGACTGATCTCCTCCAGCTTCTCTAAAAGTGCTGTACTTTCTTCCGTTGTAAGCAGACCGGCATCATCTACCAGAAGCGGTTTCTGACGTTCTGCGGGGATGGAAGAAGCTTTTGCAGGAAGCATCAGGATAAACAGACAGAGAAGAGCAGACAGCATGTGCCATGTTTTCTTTTTCACCTTCATTTTTTTCTCCTTCCTGCTGCATCAGATAACGACAAGGTACATCAGCGTATAGAGCAGACCTGCGATCAAAGCGGTACGGATCAGGATGGATTTCCAGAAGGCAAACCGATCCAGAGGCAGGTCTCCGACCATTTTTCCGGTCTGTCCATTCATTGCAAAAGTGAATTTTTCTCCGCGCCAGGTCGTGTTCAGAAGCCATACCGGATACAGGGCATACCAGTAACCGGCCTGATTGATCTCTATATCACTGTTCTGGACTCTTTTTCCACCATTATAGCCTGTCACGGTTGCCTGAAAGGAACGTTCGGCGCAGACGCGGATCCGCTCTCTTGCTCTGTCCATCCGTTCATCCAGACTGACATCATAACGATCGGCAAGATAACCGGCCAGGTAGGCCGGCTGAAATGGTACCGCATCCCGGAAATGGAAGGGCTCTATCGCTTCCATCAAGGTATCGTCCATTTTTCTGGAGGCATCCGCCGGAATATGCTCAAAGCTGATACTTCCGCCACGAACAACCCGATAGATATCTCTGGTTGTATACTCCGTATCATTGGATTTCTGTACATGAACTTTTTCTGCTTCATATGTAATCTGAACATCCGCATCCACATCAAACAACCAGAACGGAATGTAGACACCTTTGATCTCATCGACATGATTTTCTTTTCGGAACACCTTCGGCAGATATTTTCTTCCTTCCAGATGCGAATAATATCTTTTTTTGGCCGCTTTCTTGTCCAGCTTGAACGGGATGATATAATCCGGCTTAAGATCCCCGGAAAACTGCCCCTTGATCGTTACTTTATTATTACAGAACGGGCAGGTCGTGGCTCCTGTTGTTTCATCTGCCACAATTTCACCACCGCAGGACTGGCAGGAATAGACACGCATACCATTTGTCTCATCTTTCTGCCATTGGCCGCTGCTCAGGGAGAACCAGTTTTCTTTTGCCGTTTTCTTTTCGGCTGCTGTTTCAGCTTCCGGTTTCTGTGTACGCTGAAATTCTTCAACCGTCATTTCCGTATTACAATACAGGCACTTCATATGCTGGGATTTTGAGTCAAACTCCATTGCACCGCCACAAAACGGGCATTTATATTCTATAACATCAGACATATTTTCCGTTCTCCCTCTTTCTTATCTTTTAAGGGAACGCTTCTTCATTTTTATCGTGATTCAGAAGCGTTCCTTTTCTTTCTACAGGTCACGGTTTCGGCGCTCCGCAATATTCACAGAAGATACCGGTATTTCTGGCACCACAGCTGCATACCCATGAATCGCCAGTGCTTTCCTGCGTCCTGTTTGCTCCATAGCCCTGCTGTGGATAGCCCTGATTCATATTACCCTGTTGTGGGTAGCCCTGGTTCATCATATTACCCTGCTGCGGATAGCCCTGGTTCATCATGTTACTCTGCTGCGGATAACCCTGGTTCATCATATTGCCCTGCTGCGGATAGCCCTGATTCATCATATTGCCCTGCTGCGGGTAGCCCTGATTCATCATGCTTCCCTGCTGCGGATAGCCTTGGTTCATCATGTTGCCCTGCTGCGGGTAGCCCTGATTCATCATGCTTCCCTGCTGCGGATAGCCTTGGTTCATCATGTTACTCTGCTGCGGATAACCCTGGTTCATCAT
>CAKRQP010000118.1:0-7416 GCA_934393555.1 uncultured Lachnospiraceae bacterium | reverse complement strand
TTATTGGTAATAGCTACTCTGAAGCTCATACAGGGCTCTGTAGTGCGTATTTCTATCCATAAGTTCCTCATGTGTTCCGCACTCTATAATTTGTCCTTTTTCCATAACAACAATAGAATCACAAAAACTTGTTGATTTCAATCGATGAGAGATTAATATACAGCTCTTATGTTTCGACAAACGCATATATTTTTCATAAAACGCCTTTTCAGATATTGCATCCATGGCTGCAGTAGGTTCGTCCAAAATCAGAATCTGAGCATTTTTATATAAAAGCTTAAATGCCACTCTTGCCAAAATCAGCTTTTGTTCCTGTCCGCCGGATGGTACCAATCCATTTGCATCTAACATTCTTGTGAGGGGCTTCATAATATCCCAAAATTCATTACCCAAACCAGCTACTTTTATACATTTTCTAATTTCTTCCACATAAGAATCCACTTCTCCAAAAGCAATGTTCTCACCAATCGTCATAGGCAGTATATGGATATCCTGGAAAGCAGTTGCCAAAAGCCTGTGATAATCCGACAGTTTTATTTCCTCAAGATTCACTCCATTGACCAATACCTTCCCTTCTGTAGGTTTATACAGCCCGCAAATAATCTTTACCAGCGTACTCTTTCCTGCTCCGTTCTCGCCTACAAAAGCTATTTTCTCACTCTCATGCAATACCAGATTTATATGTCTTAATATGTAAGGTCCATCATCACAAAACTGAAAGGATACATCTCTAAGTTCAATCGTGACTGGCTTCATGTTTTCTAATCCAATACCTTCATCAGAACAATCCAAATCAAGAAACTCCTGGAATGTACTAACTTCCATATTTCTCTGCCCAAAAGAAGCTAATGTATTTGTCAATTCTGTAAAACCGGAAGATATACAGGTTATAATGCCAAGATAAAAAACAAATTCCCAAACCTCTATTTTCCCCGTATATACAGCCCAAAATGTTACAAAATAAGCAAAAGCATCTCTAAGCGCCAATATAACACAGTCCGAAACAGATAAAAAAAAGTTAAATCCCGCACTTTTTCTAGCCAGTCCGATGCGTATTTGTGTCACATTATTCAAGACATCCACTATCCATTTCTGCATATCAAATATTTTGATTTCTCTGGTGCTCGCATTTCCGGACATATATTCATATATATATTCCAGCTTTCGCGATGAATCAGCCATGGAATCCCTCAAGGCATCCTGCTTCTTTCGAATCTTGGCTGCTATCCAAAAATGGACAACTGCTGTTACAGTAAGTACAACTACAATCCACACATTAAATTCAATAATAATAAACACATTTACAGTCAAACTTAAAATATTGCCTATAAGCGGAGCAATTAAGGAAAGCATCCCAGGAATTCCCTGATAATCATTCACTATTGACATAAATGCATTCTGAAATTTATTCTGACCCTCAGGGCTTTCTGCATACGCATAATCTATTTCCATCTCTTTTCTAAGCAAAGAAGACAGGAACCCCATTTTACTGTTCAGTAAATATGTTTCTTGTATACTTGCAATATATGTTACAGCAGTATTGCAAATCATTAATAGGATGATTACTACTGCAAGCCTCGCTATTGTGATATGATTCATACCATTTCCAATAGCATCAACAATCCACGCTGGAAGCACTGCCGTGGCAAGAGGTAAAATCACACCAATCATTATCTGAAAAAGGATAATGATTATCAGTCTTTTCTCATATTTCCATGTTTTTGATAATATGTACCATGTATTATTCCTAATATTCTTCATTAATCATATCTTCCTATTTGGCATTTTACTTATTTATGCAAACGTCGGATTTCTACACCACATTCAATGTTGAAATCCGACGTGGAATCACTACTTATTAATCAACCTACCAACTACAACAGTTACATCCTTCGTTAGTTGCCCCACCAGCATAAAGCTTGATTAAGACCAAACATTTTCTATATTTCGGCTTATATAACCTCTGCACACTCATCCCTCCTTCCATTTATAATAACTTCTTAAAATCTTCTTTCCTTATTTCGCAAGGCTGTCAGATTTCTATTCAAAAAAATCACCCATTTTTTTAAAGCATTTAATAAACCCAAAAATTTTGCGATAGACATAATTAATTGTATTATATTTTTCACCAATCGACTTAGGGCAATTTTTTGTTACCTTTGTTCATTCATCAGTTTTTGGATAACATCAATTACATGCTCTTCACTTTCAAAAAATTCCATCACTAAATACTCATCTGGTATCTCAATTCCAAAGTATTCTTCTATTTACCGCCTTGGTCCACATAACAATCAAAAAGCACTAATACTCTTCATCAGAGTCACCCTCTTGCATTTATTTCTCATTTTTGTTTTGTATGTTTTGTTTGATGTAGTATAACATATTTTTTTATCATTTACCGAAAGCCGTCTCCAATAGTCAAAAATTGTCCTCGAAATATATCAGCACCATCTCTCCCACAATCAAAAGACTTAAAAAACAAGACAAAAGTGTTTTGCAACGTCATATCCCTTTTTCAAGAATTTTAATTATATATTGTTCCGGCCCTCTATTCTTTTCCTGTTATTTCTTCATAAGTACTGGCCAACTTCATCACCATTTAATAATGCTGTGATTTCTTCATTGCTCCAGTATTGTATGTTTATATTTTGCTTTGGGCTTTGCACTAATTTTATCTTATATTCCTTGCCTTTTGCAGGGTCTTTGCTTCTTCTTATTGTAACCTCAATATCTTCTGGTATCTCTGCCAGCAGGAACCCGTTCTTTCTTAAAATGCTTCTTTTCTGTGCGATTGATTCTCTGCATTTTCCAGGAACATCCTTACCTAACAACAATAATTTTAAATCTTTATGACCCCAAATTTGCGTTGAATATAATCTTTTGACAACTTGATCACACTTAGTTATCGAAATGTTATTGTCTACTTTATAATCTTTATCCATTTTGTATATTTATACATATAAAAGCAATAAAAAAGCATGCATCAATGTATAAAATGATGCATGCATAAAAATCAATGAATATTACGTGTATAAATGCAGGATTGGTTTTACATCAATTCATATATCAATATACGTGTTTTTGATGGGCTTTTTTCTTCCGGCAGATTATTTACTTTGTCTAAAACTTACAAAACAGAGCTATCTATTTTGTTGATTTTAACAATAAAATCGCCCTTATAGGCTCTCAATATCCACTTCTTTACCGTCTCTCCAGATTCTGGCGAGGTCGTAGAACCGACGATTTTCCTGGTCAAAAATATGAATGACTACATCTCTGTAATCCATTAAAACCCAGTTCGCTGAAGAATATCCTTCAATTTGCTTCGGGGAAAGCTCCAGTTTTCTTCCGAGAGTTTCTTCTACATTGTCGGCCATGGCCTGAACCTGGTTGCGGTTCATACCGCCGGCGATGACAAAATAATCGGCGAGGCTGGAAACCTCAGAAATATCAATGACTTTGATATCATCCGCTTTTTTGTCAGCCAGAGCTTCGCAGGCAAGCTTTGTAATTTCTTTGGATGTATATTCGCTCATGTGTTTGCTCCTTTTCGTTCATTGTGCAGTTTCTGGTAATATTCAAATGCCTGTGTTGTGGAAGGATCCATGGTATTGGTGCTGCCATTCAGATAAAGGATCGTATCATGCAGAATCTGGTACATGGTTTCATCCAGATTCTGAAAGGCCAGATGGCGGACTTCCGGGAGATTCTTTGCTTTATAACGACCAGGTTCAATGTAATCGGCGATATAAACGATCTTTTCAAGGACGGTCATATCTGCCTTACCTGTTGTATGGTAGCGGATGGCATTCAAGATGGCAGGATCATCGATTCCGTATTTCTTTTTCGCAATATAAACTCCGACTTTGGCATGGAGAAGTGCTTCGTTTTCTTCCTCCCATCTGGTGAGGGGAATGTCGTTCTTCTTGCAGATCTTGAGCTTTTTTCCGGTGGGAATGCATTTGGCACAGTCGTGAAGCAGGCCGGCCACCTGAGCTTTGACAAGATCTTCTCCATGACACATGGCAAGAGCTGTTGCTGTGTACATCACACCCTGCGTATGGATGAAACGGTCGCGGGTGAGATATTCTTTCAATCGGTTCTGCATGCGTAAGATATTATACTCTTCCATGTTTTTACGCTCTCTTCTGTGGAAAATGGCAGCTGTCTCAGAGACAGCCTTCTTCTTTACGTCGGTAGATTCTCTCTTTTTCTATATAAGAAATGACGGGATCCGGAACATAATAACGCATGGAATGATCACTGAAAATCCAGGAACGCAGAGTTTCCGAAGAAATATCAATGTTTGGAGTATCCAGTTTTTCAATTCTGGCACCCAGAGTCTCCTTCAGATGCAGAATCTGTTCATTCAGTTTTTCATCGGAAACGTGATCGCGGACAGCAACGACCAGAGTGGCCAGCTGACAGATCTCTCCCGGCTCCTTCCAGTGTTCAAACTGAAAAAGAGAGTCGGCACCCATAATGAAATAATAATCGGTATCCGGATTCTCAGCGGTCAGACGACGCAGAGTTTCTTTTGTGTACGTATAACCCTGGTCATGAGTTTCTGCCAGTGAAAGTTCAAAATGCGGGTTATCCGCAATGGCGAGCCGAACCATCTCCACCCTCTGGTCTGTAGTGGCTCTGCCTGGCCGGTGCGGTTTATGTGGAGGGTTGCCGCTCGGCATAAAAAGAACAGAATCCAGACCAAACTGAAGGCAGGCATTTTCTCCAAGGATCAGATGACCGATATGGATCGGATCGAAGGTGCCGCCCATGATTCCTTTTTTCTTGCGCTTTCCTGTCATTTCTTTTATCGCTCCTTTTACGGGAGAATGATTTTCTTTTTCTCTTTCTTGCCCTCACGGTACAGGACGATCTTTTTGCCGATGACCTGAACTACCTGAGAACGTGTGCGTTCTGCCACAACAGCTGCGATCTCTCTCGGATCGTCCAGACAGTTCTGGAGAACACTGATCTTAATGAGCTCCCGGGCTTCCAGAGCTTCATCGATCGCTTTTGTGTTTTCCGGTGTCAGGCTGCTTTTCCCGATCTGAAAGATGGGATCCATCGTCATGGCCAGACTTTTTAAATAAGCACGCTGTTTGCTTGTCATATAGATTTTTCTCCTACTCTTTATAATAATCAAACTGGAGACCGTACATGCGGACGGTGTCGCCATCCTGAATACCGGCATTTTCCAGATCTTTCAGAATACCGGTGTTTTTCAGGAAGTTCTGGAAGAACAGGAAGCCTTTTTCAGAATCCAAGTTGGTATAACCCAGCATTTTCTCGATCTTGGGACCTTCTACCACAAAGGTATGTTCATCCAGCTGTTCCACAGTGTAGGAAAGATTATCGTTGCTGTTGTATTCTTCAGGGAAGTATTCCTGCTCAAAGACAACGGGCTCCTGCGGAAGCTCTTTTAACACTTCCCAGATGTAAGAGAGAAGCTCTTTTACACCTTTGCCGCTGACTGCGGAAATGGGGAATACCCGGATGCCCTGAGGTTCGAATTCAGCGCGGATCTTTTCTACGGGATCCTCGTCCTCTGCATAGATCACATCTGTTTTATTGGCAGCAATGATCTGCGGACGGGAAGCCAGCTCCTCGTTGTAATTTTTCAGTTCCTCGTTAATTTTATAAATATCATCAATGGGGTCGCGGCCTTCTGTAGAAGCGGCATCTACTACGTGAAGAAGGATCTTGGTACGCTCTACATGACGAAGAAACTCATGACCGAGTCCGACACCTTCCGAAGCACCTTCGATGAGACCGGGAATATCAGCCATGATAAAGCTGCTTCCGTCGCCCAGATCTACGACACCCTGCATGGGATTCAAAGTTGTAAAATGATAATTGGCGATCTTTGGTTTTGCATTGCTCACTCTGGAAAGCAGAGTGGATTTTCCTACGTTCGGAAAACCAACCAGTCCTACATCAGCAATGACCTTCAGCTCCAGATTGACCCAGAGTTCCTGAGCTGCCTGACCCGGCTGAGCGTATTTTGGTACCTGCATGGTAGCTGTTGCATAGTGCATGTTTCCCTGACCACCACGGCCTCCCTTTAAGATCACCTGTCGTTTATTGTCACCGGACATGTCGGCAATGACTTTTCCGGATTCCGCCTCACGAATAATCGTTCCGGCGGGAACTTTCAGGATCAGATTTTTTCCATTGGCACCATGACAGCGTTTTTTGCCGCCCTGTTCACCAGGTTCAGCAGTAAATTTTGCACGGTGACGATATTCGGACAGATTGGTGAGACCTTCATCCACCTCGAAAATCACATCTCCGCCTTTTCCGCCGTCTCCTCCGTCAGGACCGCCGTTGGGTACGAAAAGTTCCCTGCGGAAGCTTACATGACCGTCTCCGCCTTTTCCGGAGCGGATAAATATCTTTGCTCTGTCTGCAAACATGAAAATTCTCCTTCTATATAAAATGAGGCTCCAAACCAAGAGATGATTTGAAGCCCTAAAGTGTCACTCATTATTCGGAAACAGGAACGATAGAAACCTGCTTCTTGTCTCTGCCTTTTCTCTCAAAACGAACAACGCCGTCAACCAGAGCGAACAGGGTGTCGTCACCGCCACGTCCAACGTTTACTCCCGGATGAATCTTGGTACCACGCTGTCTGTAAAGGATGTTACCAGCTTTTACAAACTGTCCGTCTGCTCTCTTGGCTCCTAATCTCTTGGACTCGGAATCTCTGCCGTTCTTAGTAGAACCAACACCTTTTTTATGAGCGAAAATCTGAAGGTTCATTTTTAACATATCGTTACACCTCCTTGGTTGCAATCTTTATATATTTCTTTCCATAACTCTCCTGGATAGACTCAAGCCCGAGGACCAGAGAATCCAGAAGTAAGGACGTCTCCTTGGAGCATGTCCCTTCAAGTATCAGTTCCAGATATCCTTCGTCCTGACGGACGTCAAAGGCATCTTCGGTCAATGTATCAATGGAATTGATGGCGTTCACTGTGAGAACCGAAACGGCCGCACAGATGATGTCAGATCCTTCCTTCGCATAACCGGCATGCCCGCAGCTGCGAAAGCCGTGATACTGATCCTGATGCTTAAAAACTGTAATTGTGATCATAACAATTAAGCGTTGATTTTCTCAATCTTAACCTGAGTGTACTGCTGTCTGTGGCCGTTCTTTTTGTGATAGCCAGATTTCCGTTTATATTTGTAAACGATAACCTTTTTTGCTTTAGCGTTCTTTACAACGCTGGCAGTTACGGTAGCAGCTGCTACGTCAGCACCGACTTTCAGACCCTCGTTGCTTACAGCAAGAACGTTATCAAAGGTAACGGTCTCTCCTGCTTCTGCACCCAGTTTCTCTACGTTAATGATATCGCCCTCGGCTACTTTGTACTGTTTACCACCTGTTGCAATAATTGCGTACATATGGCA
>CAKRQP010000117.1:0-7528 GCA_934393555.1 uncultured Lachnospiraceae bacterium | reverse complement strand
TCTGATGTCGTTGACTCTATTTGGGTTTTTGGGGTTTTCAGTCAACGTCTCACTCAGATTTCGTTGACTCTATTTGGGTTTTTGGGGTTTTCAGTCAACGTCTCACTCAGATTTCGTTGACTCTATTTGGAATTTTAAGATTTTCAGTCAATGTCTCACTCAGATTTCGTTGACTCTATTTGGGTTTTGGGGATTTTCAGTCAACGTCTCACTCAGATTTCGTTGACTCTATTTGGACTTTTGGGGTTTTCAGGCAATTGACGCCTCTATTTTTGCTGACTTATTTCGGTATTTTACAATATGCAGTCAATTCAGGCTTACATTTAGCTGCTTCTGATCGTTTCATTTTGTGCTGTTTAATTAAATAATTGGCTTGTGAGCTGACTCCCACTCGTCATTTTACGCATCCCTAGAGCGTGTCTGAAAAATCATTTCCGCAATCTGAAAGTCCCACTTTGCGGTATCTTTTGCTCTCATTCGGTTGCCGTAGCCCGCTACGCCGCCCTCATTCGGACAAAATCTCCCACAAACTGGGATTCGCAGCCCTCACGAAAAGCCTTTTTCAGACACGCTCTGGTACAGTGAATAATATCTGGTGAAAGTTATCTGTTCTACGGTTTCTCCCACATTATCACATAGGGCAACGTACATGCATTGCGGGATTTGAAAGAGAAGATGCTTCAGAAACTATCGCGAATGCTAATGACGTGATACCTTGAATTGCTTGTTACGACAGTTGTTTGAATGATTGTTGCTTCAGGAGAACATGTTATATTACTGACAGGACGAAAAGCCTTGATTTACAAGGAGTTCGGACCTGTCTTTTTTTAAATAAAATATATGGGCGAAAATATGATGAAAGGGGCAGCCCGGGTACGGGGATATATTTTTTAAAATGCAGGATAAGCAATCTCATTTTTTCACTGTGCAGAATGCTAAGCAGTGAGTGAGGGGGGATGCTCCATAAAAAAACCTGAATGCCCATCCTGCAACAGAAAATTGCGATGAGAAACATTCAGGTTTTTTAATGTTTTATTTATTTCTGCTCCGCTTTTTCTTTGGGAAGAATGATGTTGAGCACGATCGCTACCAGGGCAGCAGGCACGATGCCGGAGCCGCCGAAGATCAGCTGTACAAACTGGGGCAGGCCGGAGATCACGGCACTGTTGGCACCAAGACCATAACCAAGTCCCAGGGCAACGGAAACGATGGTGATGGAGCGGGAGGTCATAGGCTCCTTCGTGATCAGCTGGATTCCGCTGATGATGATGGAGGAGAACATCATGACGGCCGCACCGCCAAGAACACTCTGCGGCATGATGGAGATCAGGGCAGCCAGTTTCGGGAACAGACCGCAGAAGATCAGGAAAACAGCACCAAAGCCAAGAGCTGTGCGGTTTACGATCTTGGTCATGGTGACAAGACCAACGTTCTGGCTGAAGGAGGTATTCGGAAGGACACCGAAAATGGCAGCCAGAGAAGAACCAAAGCCATCGCAGGCAACACCGCCGGAAAGCTCCTTGTCTGTCGCTTCTCTTCCAAGTCCGCCCTCCATAACACCGGAGATATCGCCCACCGTCTCTACTGCGGTAACAACGAACATGATCAGGATCGGAAGGATCGCACGGGCATCAAAGACCAGTTTTACCGGCATAAGCTTCGGAACAGCGAACCAGGAGGCATCAGCCACCTTGGACCAGTTCAGTACCCAGGCCTTTGTATATTCCACGCCTTCGGCAGTTACTCCGGTGGTGGGAAGGAAAAGACTCATTGCTTCTGAAAGGATATAACCGAGAATGATGGCAAAAAGGATCGCGGAAGTACTCCAGATCCCTTTGCAGAAATGCTTCAGGGCAATGATCACGGCCAGAACGATGAGACCGAGGAGCAGATTCTCCAGAGAACCATAATCGGAAGCTTTGCTTCCTCCGCCGAAGGACTGGATGCCGACGGAGATCAGGGAAAGACCGATGGAAAGAACAACGGTTCCGGTGACAAGGGGCGGGAAAAATCTGCGTAAGGGTTTCAGGCAGAAGCCAAGGAAACCTTCAAAAATACCGCCGATCAGAGAGGCTCCCATGATCGCACCATAGGTAAGGATACCACCGCCCATGACATTGGCCACACTCTGGAAAACGCCGATAAAACCGGAACTGGTACCCATGATGATGGGGACTTTTCCACCGACGGGACCGATGGCAAAGAGCTGTACCAGAGTGACGATACCGGCAACGAGCATGGCATTCTGGAGCAGAGTGACCTGAAGGGCTGCCAGTTCTGCATCTCCGGATGTGGCAGAGATACCGCAGGCACCACAGATGATCAGGATCGGGGTCAGGTTGCCGACAAACATGGCAAGGACGTGCTGCAGACCAAGCGGGATGGCCTGACGGAGCGGGATCTTCCCATAGAATTCATAGGGAGAACCGCTTTTTGACTGAGGTTGCTTCATCTTTTTAATTTCTCCTTCCTGGATAAAAGCTTGAGGGAAAAAATTCCCTGCATTACTACAAACATTCGAAATCCGCTGATTTACTACGTAAATCGCTGCTTTCTCATGTTTGGCGGGTCCCAAGTTCAAAAGCCTTATCGTGCAAGCACGGACGGCTTTCTGATCTTTTGACCCTGGCAACATCATTATATAAAGTAATGAAAAAATCTGTCAATAGTATAGAGAGAAAAAATTCTTCCTTCATCCCCTTGACTTTGCCGGGAAAGGATGTTATGGTTAACTCAATTATACGACTGACGGAAGTGGAATTGACCACAGGGAGTATAAGGATAGATGAGCCGACCGTCTGGGCAGATGAAACCCGGAGTGTCGGTTTTATTTTGCAAAAATGCAGATCGAGACAGATACGGGTACAAAAGAACAAGTCACAAAAAAGGAGACGAAACCATGGAATTATTATCTTTGGAAAAGGAACTGAAAGAAAATTCTTATCCCGGAAGAGGAATCGTGATCGGCCGGAGCCAGGATGGAACCAAAGCGGTGACCGCCTACTTTATCATGGGAAGAAGTGAAAACAGCAGAAACCGTGTATTTGTGGAAGAAGGAAAGGGAATCCGTACACAGGCATTCGACCCGTCAAAGCTTACTGACCCAAGCCTCATCATCTATGCTCCCGTCCGTGTCCTTGGAAATCGCACCATCGTGACAAACGGCGATCAGACGGATACCATTTATGAAGGAATGGATCAGGAACTGACCTTTGAGCAGAGCTTAAGATGCCGGGAGTTCGAACCGGACGCACCGAACTACACCCCGCGTATTTCCGGTGTGATGCACATTGAGAATGGAAACTATGATTTTGCCATGTCCATCTTAAAGAGCAACAACGGCGATCCGGACTGCTGCCAGCGTTTCACCTTTGCTTACGATAAGCCGAAGGCCGGCGAGGGCCGTTTCATCCATACCTACAAATGCGACGGCAATCCGCTCCCGAGCTTTGAAGGTGAGCCGAAACCGGTAGCCATTTCCGGCGATATCGATGCTTTTACAGAGCTTGTATGGAACAGCCTCAACGAAGAGAATAAAGTTTCCCTGTTTGTCCGTTACATCGACATCGCCACCGGAAACTATGAAACCAGAATCGTAAATAAAAACAAATAAGAAAGGAAGAGCAGATCATGAAAGAACTTGCTTTAAAATATGGATGCAACCCCAATCAGAAACCGTCCCGCATTTATATGGAAGATGGAAGTGAGCTTCCCATTCAGGTACTTTCCGGCAAACCGGGTTATATCAACTTCCTGGATGCGTTCAACGGCTGGCAGCTGGTGAGCGGTCTGAAGAAAGAGACCGGACTTCCGGCAGCGACTTCCTTTAAACACGTATCTCCGGCAGGTGCGGCAGTCGGTCTTCCGCTTACCGAGACACTGGCAAAAATCTACTGGGTAGATGATATGGACTGGAAAAACTTCTCCCCGCTGGCCTGTGCTTATGCAAGAGCCAGAGGCGCAGACCGTATGTCTTCCTTCGGAGATTTCATCGCTCTTTCCGATACCTGTGACAAAGATACCGCACTTCTCATCAAGAGAGAGGTTTCTGACGGTGTGATCGCTCCGGGCTATACCGAGGAGGCTCTGGAGATCCTTCATCAGAAGAAAAAAGGAAATTACAACGTGATCCAGATCGACCCGGACTACGTTCCGGATCCCATCGAGCGCAAGCAGGTGTACGGCGTGACCTTTGAGCAGGGCCGTCAGGAGCTGGCGATCGATGATCAGCTGATCTCCAATATCGTAACAGAGAATAAAGAGCTGAGTGAGGAAGCAAAGAGAGATATGAAGATTTCTCTTATCATCCTCAAATACACCCAGTCCAACTCCGTCTGCTTCGTAAAAGACGGACAGGCTATCGGCGTGGGAGCAGGTCAGCAGTCCCGTGTACATTGTACCCGTCTGGCAGGACAGAAGGCAGACAACTGGTTCCTCCGTCAGTGCCCGAAGGTTCTGAACCTGCCTTTCCGTGAGGACATCAAACGTGCGGAGAGAGATAACGCCATTGATGTGTATATCGGTGAGGAGTATATGGATGTCTGCGCAGATGGCGCATGGGAGCGTATCTTTACAGAGAAGCCGTCTGTTTTCACCAGAGAAGAGAAACGTGCATGGCTGGATCAGATGACCGGCGTTACCCTCGGATCCGATGCATTCTTCCCCTTCAGCGACAACATCGAGCGTGCGCATAAGAGCGGCGTTCAGTACATCGCAGAGCCGGGCGGATCTGTCCGTGATGAGGATGTCATCGCAACCTGCAACAAATACAATATGGTAATGGCGTTTACAGGAATCCGTCTGTTCCACCATTGATCCTTTTATACAGACAAAAGCTTTGTCCCCTGCTTCCCGAAAGAAGCAGGGGCTTTTCCATTCTGCCCGCAGGAGATGAAAAAAACGGTTTTGCTTGCATAAATCCCGTTTTTGTTGCAAAATGAGCAGGATAGAACGAACAGAAACAGGGAGATGATTAGATGCTTACCAGAAGACTTTTTGAAGAAGATGTAAAAACACAGCGTTTTGAAGCGCGGGTATTGTCCTGCACAGAAGAAAAAGGAAAATATCACATAGAACTGGATGCCACAGCTTTCTTTCCGGAGGGCGGCGGCCAGCCGGGAGACCAGGGAGAACTTTTTCCGGGCTTAAAGGAAGACGGAGAGCCGGTGAAGGTTCTGGATACCAGAGAAAAAGCCGGTGTGATCTTCCATGTGACAGACAAGGCTATTTTGGAAGGCACGGAAGTCCTGGGACGGCTGAACTGGGATAAACGCCTTCGGAATATGCAGAACCACAGCGGAGAGCATATCCTTTCCGGTCTGATCCATGCAAAATACGGATATAATAATGTAGGTTTCCATATGGGAAGCGATGCCGTGACACTGGATCTGGACGGTGTCATTGCTCCGGAAGAACTGCAGGAGTTTGAACGTCAGGTCAACGAAGCGATCGAGAAAAATCTGGAGATCGAAGTTTTCTATCCAACCAGGGAAGAACTGGAGCACATCGATTACAGGAGCAAAAAAGAGATCGAAGGTCAGGTACGGATCGTCCGGATCGGGGATTATGATACCTGCGCCTGCTGCGGAACCCATGTGGAACGTACCGGGGAGATCCGTCTGATCAAGCTTCTGGGACTTCAGAATTATAAAGGCGGTGTCCGGATCTCCATGCTGACCGGAAAAGACGCGATCGATGATTATGAGAGAAAGCATGCCACGATCCAGGAGGCAACGCATCTTCTTTCTGTGAAGCCGGATCAGGTGGACAGTGGGATCCGGAAGCTTCTGGAGGCAAATGCGGCTCTGAAATCAAAACTCATCGCTTTTCAGCGCCAGATCGGAGAAGAAAAAGCCAATGCGGTTCTGGAAGGGACAAAGAAGGTCTGCTTCCTGGAGCCGAACTTTCAGAATGACGAGCTCCGTGAGATGTGCAACAAAGTAGCTGTGAAGGCAGAGCTTGTGCTTGGCCTCCTGCCCATCCGGGAAGGTATGTGCCAGTATGTGCTGGTCAGCACCCAAAAAGATGTCCGTGAAGCCGGGAAAGAGCTGAATTCCAGATTCCAGGGAAAAGGCGGCGGACAGCCCTCCATGGTACAGGGTACGCTGATGGCAGACGGAGAAGAGATCCGCAGCTTCTTTCTGGATACTCTGAACGCAGAATAAGCGTTTCCCCGCTTCAAGTGCACGGAGCACGAAGAGGACTGCGAATATCCGCTTTACCGTTGTTTCGGAATCGCTATGAAAAAGTTTAGATTTTCTTAGGACTTTTTTGAAAAAAGTTCTTCTTTCTGACACAGACTCATCACAATTGAACTCTATAATGGGGTTCAACAAAGCAGTGATTGCTTTTTCATATATACTTTTCTCTCTTTTCTTGGGACCTGTGTAAGCGGCACGGGTCCTTTTTCTGTCCGGTTTATAAAAACCCCTTTTCGCGGAAATCCAGGAACAATTTCTCCAAAGCTTCCGGGTCATCGGAGACTCTCTGAAGCTCATCAAAGCGCTTCTCACGGAGCAGCAGCCGGTTGACGGAGCACATCGCAGAGATGCCATGGGAATCTTCCGGAGAAAAAAGAGAGTGTTTTGCGAATAAGGCCTTCAGCTCCCGTTCCCGAAGCATTTCTTCCAGAAGAGGGGCGGCAGAAGAAAGAACCGGAAAACGCCGGATCAGAAGTGGAAGCTCAGAAGCCTGGCGGACCAGAAGAAAGAGCGAAAAAGCATAGAGATCGGGAAAAGCGGGCAGTACGGGCTGGAGAGCGGAAAGATTCAGACTGCGGCAGGAAAGGGATGGATCGGAAGAGGTGAAATTTCCATAGAAAAAAGGGTTTTTCTGATCCGGTTCCTGAAAAAGAAGAAAGATACGGAGAAATTTTTCCGGAAAACCGGGCTGTGGAGAGGAAAAAGGAAGAGGAGAAACAAAAGAAGCAGAGCGGGAAAAGAACGGGATGATCTCCAGGAGAAAGAACTCTCCGGAATCGGTTCGTACCCGAAGGCAAAAGCCGTTTTCGCAGAGGCTTCCGGGATACCAGACGGCAGATACCAGCCGTTCCGGTGGCAGACCGGTCAGTGCGGCGGCGAGAAGCTTTCGGGCGGCAGGGTATTTTTTGAAAAAAGAGAAAAAAAGAGCAGGCTGAAAGACCCAGCTGGAGAAACAAACGGACATAAAAAACCTCCGGGAAGAAAAAGGGGTAAAAAGCAAAAAGAGACGTTGCCCAATAAAATAGGCTGTGCTAGAATAAACGGGATGATCTAAAAGCAGACAAATCCAAAGAACTGAAATGAAATTTCCATTATCATATCAGAAAAAAGGAAAACTGTCAATCTGTAATCTTTCAGAACCACAGAAAATTCTTGAAAAAATGAAGAAACAGTTTGCAAAAGCATCCATTGGAGGAAACGTACATGCAGAAGAAAAAAACAACCGGCAGCTGTGAAAGCTGCACCTATTATGCTTACGATGAAGACTATGAGTGTTACATCTGTGAGATGGATCTGGATGAGGATGAGCTGGTGCGCTTTCTCTCCGA
>CAKRQP010000116.1:0-7562 GCA_934393555.1 uncultured Lachnospiraceae bacterium | reverse complement strand
TTTTCTGAAGACGGGTCCGGTCTTTTGATGAAATCCAGGGCGATTCCGGCTCCGGCCAGGAAAAACTCATGCTCTCCGGTCTGGATCAAAAGCCCCCGGCCTCTGACCTCCCGTTTCTTCTTTCCTTCCTCTGAACTTACATCCTGCATATATCCCAGATTCATCGGGTGGGAATGAAGGTAATGAGCCACCACATGATAATTTTCCAGCTTCAGATAATGACTTGTCTCAAACTCGTCCTCAGCGATCGCATGAATCTTTCCGGTCTTCCGATATTTCATGAGCAGCGGAGTCACAGATGCAAGTGTTCTCATCGTCAGTGCCATATCCCGACATTCCTCATTCAGCTCTCCCTTTTCATCCAGTGCACTCTCCGCTCCAAAGCAGCAGACGCCCACGGCATCCATCTCTCCCACTGCAAGAATGGCATTCATGGCATTTGCCAGGCCCCGGATGGGAGACTCCGGAATGAAAAGCGGATTATCCGGTCGGTTATAGCGCCCGCAGATCCTTAAGAATTCCCGGCGGTTCTCATTATAAATATCCGGGCAGATCAGATCCAGAGAGGGCGCTCCGACTTTCCAGATATCAAGGACACGGCCCACGGCGGCTCCGGCATTGTAGCAGATTCCGGCCTCCTCAAAACCGTTCTCTCCCACCATCACGTTGGTATAGAGCGGAATGGGATAAACGGCTTTTCCGGCTTTGGCCAGCTGTTCCACATAGACGGCATGATACCAGGCCAGAAAGGCTTCGTGTGCATACCTTCCAAACTGCTTTTTCCAGGGAGAAAGTCCTTCTTTTTCCTTCAGCAGTTCCCGGCCATCGTCCTCCAGATACACATTTTTCAGTGCTTTAGGAAGTGATTTCCGGTAATCTCTCTCCGCTTCTTTCGAGTAGTCCCGGTCCGTTCCCGCGCAGCCCATCTCATTTTCAATCTGTACTGCCAGAACGGTCCGTTCTTTTTCATCATAAGCTTTCAGAAATTCCATCAGTTTCTGAAATGCTTTTTTATCCCTCTCAAGAGTTGCCTCGCAGTGTGGGGAGAGAGCAGGCAGCGTTCCCCCGTCCGGCCCGATAACCAGCCGATAAGTTCCCGGATTCATTTTCACATACTCCGGCACATAGTTCGGATGACCGTTTTTGCTCATGCCAAACCAGAGAATGATCAGTTTTAACCCCACTGCTCTCGTCTCATCGATGAGGTCCTTCACCAGCTCTATCTCGTAGACATCTTTCTCCGGTTCCAGACGGTACCAGTATACCGGAGCTTCCAGGCAGTTTCCACCGTAGGCTTTCACCGCCTGAATGGCTTTTCCGATCAGCTCCGTTCCGGTGGAAGAATTATGCGCCTGCAGTCCCACCGGAAAAAAATCCCTTCCATTCTCATCCTGAAAAAATGTAAATCCCATACTTGTCCTCCTTATGCAAAGACAACGGACAGAAGCCTTTTCCTGCCTCCGCCCGCTGTTGTTCTTCCCGGTCTTATTTTCTTTAGCCTTTTACACCTGAATATGCGATGCCTTCCACAATATATTTCTGTGCGATCACATAAACGATAACAATAGGGATCAAGGAGATCACCGTACCTGCCATGATCGCTCCGTAGTTGGTGTCGAACTCTCTTTTAAAGGTTGCCAGTCCCAGCTGGATCGTCCGGTTTTTATCACTGTCCAGATAGATCATCGGCCCCATATAATCATTCCAGACATTATTAAATGTCAGGATGATCAACGTAGCCAGTCCACTCTTAGTCAACGGAAGCACGATTTTGGTGAAGATTCCAAAAGGACCGCAGCCGTCTATCTTAGCTGCTTCGCATAAACTGTCCGGAATACTCAGCATATTCTGTCGCAGGATAAAAACACCAAACACATTGAAAGCTCCTGTCAGGATCAGCGAAAGATGATTATCATAAAGCCCCAGTTTCTGGATCACGATAAACTGCGGGATCATAATGGCATGCCAGGGAACCATCATGGTTCCCAGATAGGCCAGAAAAAGTTTATCTCTTCCCGGAAAATGTAATTTAGAAAATGCAAAAGCCGCCATGGAACAGGTGATCACCTGCAGTGCCGTAATGCTCACGGTCAGTTTAAACGTGTTAAAAAAATAGCGCGGGAAAGGGATCTTCTGCATGATCGTCTCATAGTTATCCATATGGAATGTCTCCGGGATCCAGCGGATCGGCACGCTGAAAATCTCTTTTTTCAGCTTGAAGGATGCGCTGACCATCCAGACAAAGGGGACGATCATGATAAAGGCAACAAACAAGGCCAGCAGAAACATCACGATGCCCGTCACTCTCGTTTTCGTATTTTTCATGGTTCTTCCCCCTTTCTACTCAACAACCCATTTCTTCTGTCCATGCCACTGGATCAGCGTGATAACAAAAATGATCAGAAACAGGAAGTATCCGATTGCAGAACCGTATCCCATTCTGCCGTATTTGAAGGCCTCTTTATAGATACGCATGACCAGAACCTCCGTTGCCCGGCCCGGCCCTCCTTCCGTGGTGACATTGATGATATCAAACACCTGGAAGGATGCAATAAATGTCAGAATCGTAACCATAAACGTTGTCGGGGAAAGCATCGGCCAGGTCACATGCCAGAAAGCCTGCCAGGAGTTTGCTCCGTCAATCTTGGCCGCTTCGTAAAGATCGGGTGAAATATTCTTCAGACCTCCCATAAACATCACCATATAGTAACCTGCCTGTTTCCATACAACTACAATAACCACAGTGATCAGAGCTGTTCCCACACCCCAGAACCATTTTGGCGGATGCTCCATCCCCAGATTCATCAGGAACTGGTTTACCGGGCCTTTCTTGCTGTCAAAAATCTGCAGCCACACACAGCCTACCGCTACCATGGAAGTCAGGTTTGGAAAAAAATAAATCGTCTGAAAAGCGCTGCCGCCGTACATTTTCCGGTTCAGCATCAGTGCCAGCAAAAGTGCAAATAAAACAGTCAGTGGAACACTGGTCAGAGAATAAAACAGGTTATTCTGCAGCGCCACCTTAAAATCCGTGTCCGTAAACATCTTCGCATAATTGGCAAAGCCTATAAAGTTTGGTTTTCCAAAGCCTGTATAATCCGTAAGACTGATGGCAAAACCAATGATCACCGGAATGCCTGTAAAAGCCAGAAATCCGATAAAGTTCGGTAAAAGGAACAGATAACCTGCGATCCACTCTCTCCGGTTCATGCGGCTCGATTTTTTCTTTGTTTTCTGTGCTGCCATGAATACCACCTCCCAAGCCTCGCTGCGACAGCTTACAAAAAGCCCGGCATCTCAGCCGTCTGAAATGCCGGGCCAGAATACCCTTTCTTTTCTATGCTTACTTATTGATGATCTCGTCTCTTCTTACTTTATAATTATCAAAAGCCTCATCAATCGTGCAGTTGCCGATCAGATACTCCGTGATCTCTGCTTTGTAAGCGTCTTTCAGCTCGTTGTAGTAGTCTTCATTTCCGTCTTCGCTGTTTACTTTTGCTGCGAATACATACTCCGTACCAGGAGTGGTTACGCTCTCTTTGTAGATATCAAGAGCTTCCTCACAGGGATATGCCGGAACCTGAGCGTTCTTTGCGTAGATCTTTGCACCCTCGTCGCTGTAGCAGCAGAATTTGATAAAATCAAAAGCTGCCTGTGCTTTTTCGCTGGCGGAATTGATGCAGAATGCAGAAGTGGAACCTACCGTGGAGTTTACTTCCAGGTCTTCAAAGTGCGGAAGGGGAGCTGCGCACCACTCGAAATCCGGGTCTGCATCCGGGAAGAGCAGGAAGTTCCAGTCGCCGTTCAGCATCATGTAGGTCTCGCCTTCTGCGAAAACACTGTTTACATCGAAGGAACCGGACATCTCTTCCAGACTCAGGTTGGAATTATCTTCATTATAAATTCTGTTCAGGAATTCTACATATTCTTTGGTTCTGGTCAGGTTCTCGTCTGTCAGATACTCGCCTGCTGCCGCGGAACCGGTATTCATGATCCAGTTTACACAGAGACCGCCATGGAGGTCATCTTTATTCAGTTTTGCACAGAGGTCTGCGTATTCATCCCAGGTAAGATCCAACGGATACTCCTCGCCTGCTGCATCGAAAAGATCCTTATTGTACCACAGCAGCCAGCAGGACTTCGTTGTGCAGAGACCGTAAGTCTTTCCGCCCGTCTGATAAGCCTCGCCCATCTGTCCGTAATCGGAGAAATTCACGCCTGCTGCATCGATCATATCGTCCAGTGCCAGTACAGCGCCGCCGTTGGCCATCTGTCTTAACTGATCACCGCCTCTTACCCAGAAACAGTCGATATCAGCACCACCGGAAAGCATCACTTTGATCTTGTCATCATAATCATCATTGGCAATGATGGAAAGTTTTACTTCCACGTCATCCTGACTTGCATTGTAAGCCTCCACAAGATCTGTAGCAAATTTCTCACTGTCTGAATGCTCATAGAAATTCACTACCGTCTTTTCGCCATCTGCATGGACAGCCATTCCCATCATCATTGCTGCGCCCAGTGTGAGTACCAAAAATCTCTTCTTCATAAACCTTACCTCCCTGTTTTTTCTGCTGACCGAAGTTCTTCGTTCTCTCCGGTTCCTATCTGATATAAAAATCATAGCTCAGATCGTTTTCTTTTCATAGGAGTATTTTTTATCATCCTGCCTTATTTTTCGTTGTATTTCCCTTATTCATTGTGTATTTTGCCAAACACTTCTTCTCTTTGCTCCTGAAATCGTTCCATAATTTCATCTAACTCACAATTTCCTTCCAAAAGTTCACAGGCATCCTCTTTAAAAAGCTCCGTCAACTGATCATAACCTTCCCATACTGGCTGTTCTTGAATTCTTTTGGCGTCAAAAAAGATCCTGGCATCCTCTGTTCCAACCGCATCCAGATAGATTTCTTGAATCTCTTCATTCGAGTATCCCGGAATGATCCCGTTTCTCGCGTAAATCTGTGCCCCCTGAGGCCCACAGAGAAATTGCAGAAACTCAAAAGCAGCTTCCGGATCACGGCAGACAGACGTAAGCCCTGCGAATTGATACATTCCAATGGAGGTTCCCGCTTCCACACCAGCCGGCACCGGCAATGGTGCGATCCCCCACTCCGGAACCTCTATACCTTCAGCCTGATCTTCCAGAAACATGTTAGCCAGCCATTCACCACAGACAAGCATGGCAATATTACCTTTTTCAAAGTCCTCTCTGCAGAAATCTCCCCGATCCTTCACACGATCATACGGAAAATGACTGCCTGAAGCATATATTTTCTGCATCAGTTCCAAACTTTCCCGCGTTGGTTCCAACTCGTCATCCAGAAGATAATACCCTTGCTGGATCGCCGGAATATTATAGATCCATGGAGGATAGTAACCTCCCCAGATTTCCGTACGCTTTTCTGTCATACGTTCTGCCAGTTCCATATATTCTTCCCAGGTCATCTGCTCCGGTTCAGGGACACCCCGTTCCTGAAAAAGCTTCCGATTATAGTAAAGAGCCCAGCAGGTGCTTCTGGTCGGAAGAGCATAATATTCTCCGCTACAGATGATTTCATTTATCATTGTTCCATAATTTCGAATATCAAGATTACTTTCTTTAATAAACCGTGATAATCCCAGAAGTTTTTTCTGTTTCTGAAACTGTAAAAGCTGACCGTTCCCTCTGATCCCTATAATATCTGTCGCATAAGCATCGTTGTAATGATTCACCCAGTCTTCATGCTGACTGTTGGGGATCACCTCAAGAGAGATCGCCTCATAGCCTTTTAAAGCATTGTAAGCCTCGGTCACATCACGCACATAGCTTTCCTCATCACTCCAGATGCTGAATTTTAATGATACTTCGCCTTCCCTCTGCACTCCCACTTTTTCACTTTCTGTCATTTGTCCGGAATTTCCACAGCCTGTACAAAGGAGAAGCAATGCCATCAAAAGTCTCCCGACAGTTCTCCTATTTTTCTTGATTTTCCCTCTCTGTATCATCTTTACCCTTCCCCGTTTCCATGATATACTGTAGCTGTTCCATCTCTTTGTAAACTGCAAAACCCAACAAGTCTGTACTTTTTATTTTAATCGATTCTGTCCGGAAATACAATGAGGTGCATTATGCTCTATTTTTTTACTGTTTTTATCATTTTTATCGTGTTTCTTATTTTTCAGCGTGACCAGCACGCTTCCGCAAAATATCTGCTGGGCACGGTGCTTCTCTATGCCCTGGCCATCCTTTCCATGATTTTCTATCTGTCCAGAGATATCCGCTATTACAATATCATTGAGAATTATTTTCTGATGCCGAAAAGTATCTGGAAGACCTTCATGTTCTTTCCGATATCCAAAGACACGATCATACGCTGCATGAACCTTTTCAGCCTTCTGACCATCCTTTTTGGCTGCCTTTTTTCTATGAATTACATGAACACAGCCACCAGCCCGGGCGTGAAAAAGTTCAGGAAAGCAGTCGTTCATTTTCTGATCCTGGAATATTTCATCTATGATCCTTTTCTCCAGAAAATGATCTATCTCTTTTTTTATCCGCATCTCATGAACAGTCAGCAGTTTTCGCTCTTTCTGCGGATCATGCACTTTTTCACAGCGGCACTGAACGATTTCATCGTAGTTACCAGCACGCTGAATCTTTTCCGGGCCAACCGGCAGATTTATGCTTTCCCACACTTTAAATCCTTTGCCTATGGAGAGACCATCAGTTACACCCTGATCATGATCTCCTATCTGGTGCTTTTCGGCCAGCTTCCGAGCTGTATGATCCGCTTTTCCATCGTTTCCGGCTACACCACTTATGAATCGCTCCCGCTGTATGAACACGTCCGTCTCTATACACTCATTCCCTATTATCTCTTCTTTTCCTCTGTTCTGATGTGCGTCTGCTCCATCGCCCTGAACCGGCTCAACCGGAAGATGAATCAGACAGATTTTACGATTTCAGGACAGATTGACGCGGTAAACACTTCCTCCAAAGCATTCTGCCATTACATGAAAAATGAGCTGCTTGCCATCGAAGCGGAAGCCCAGCTTCTGGATGTACCAGAGGAAAATCAGGAAGACCTGAACCATCTCATCGAGCGCTGCCAGAATCTCTATGGCCGCATTGACAAATTGCACCGTAGTACAAAGCTGGCCCAGCTCACAATGGAGCAGACGGATCTGGAGGAGCTGATCGCAAAAATGCTGGAACGCATGTCTCCGGAACTCAAAGAATACAAAGTCTCTGTAAAATCCTCCGGTTCCATACCAAAAGCATTGGTAGATCCAAACCATTTTGAACAGGCGGTACATAACATTGTGATCAACGCTCTGGACGCTATGGCTCCCCTTCCGCCCGAGCGGAAAAACCTGAATGTCACGTTTCGCTCCATCGACAACTGGATCGCTCTTTCCGTTACAGATACGGGCCCAGGAATCCCTGAAAAGAATCTTCCTCATATTTTTGAGCCCTTCTTCAGCTCCCAGCCCATTGCGGCTCACTGGGGCATCGGCATGACCATGACTTACCAGATCATTAAAGCCCACAACGGAAAAATCACCGTTGAGAGTAA
>CAKRQP010000115.1:0-7658 GCA_934393555.1 uncultured Lachnospiraceae bacterium | reverse complement strand
ATTGCGGGAGCTGCTTTGCAGCGGAGCAATTCGTAGGCATCAGTTGGGGGCAAAAGACCTTTTGACCCCAACATCATAGGATAAAAGCAGAAAAAAGGAGGTCTTTATGCAGCAGGCAGATGAAACATTTTTAACGACAACGCAGGAGCCATTAAAGCTCTCCATCGCCGTTTCCCGGTATTTTTCCGATGAAACCATCGACCCCTCCCTCAAAGAGCGCTATGAGAAATTTTTAAGACAGCGCAGCCGGGCGGCAATGCTTCATATCATCAAAAACGGATCGTTTCAGGAAATGGTAAAAATGGCCGAGGGCGGTTTTCTCTCTCACCGCCTTTACCAGGAAGCGATCCTGAAAACGGCCGATGCCGGACAGACAGAAATGACGGTCTATCTTCTCCGTCATCGGGAACGCCTGGATCCGGCCACGGAAGAAAACGATCCCTTTGCCCTTGATTTCTGAGGAGGCAGTCCATGAAAACCCTTGACCAGCAGATCCTTTCCTGTATGACCGTCCGGCTGACCGAACAGTTTCCAGGCCTCAGTCCCGCTTTTTCCCTTCTCTCTTTTCAGGAAACCGCGGAAAAAGAGACCGGAACTGACGGCAGTTCTTTTTATTATGAGAAAAACCTGCTTCGAAAAGCCTTTCTCGAAGACCGTCTGGATTTTCTCTTTCTCCACACACTCAGCCATGTGCTTTTTCTTCATTTTCTTCCGGAAGCTTCCGTGGAACCAAAGATCTGGGATCTGGCAGCAGACACGGCTGCCTCTTATTTTGTCGATACTTATCTCCTGCCGGAGAGTCCGGGGAGTCCGGAACGCAGAAAGATCTATTCCGGACTGCCGGCCGGTGCCAGAAGTGCAGAAAAGCTTTATTCCTTCCTGCTGAAGATACCGGCAGAGGAACGGCAAAGCTTTCTCTGCTGTCAGGCGGATGACCACAGGCACTGGTTTTCCGGTGGAGATGAAGTCTTCGGCTCTTTTCTGTGCGATGATGGCAGCGAGGCTTCCACGAACGGTTCCGGCGGCACTTCCGGTCCTAAGAGTCCTTCCTCTTCCCGTACCGGACAGCTTCAGCGGATCCGGAAAACACTGGAGCTTCTCTCTCTTTCTCCCCTCACACCCTCTCTCCGGAAAAAAAGCCGCCGCGGAGCTGCTCCCGGCAGCCGTCTGGAATGGCTTCTTCTTGAGAAAAAAGGGAGTTATGACTTCCGCCGCTATCTCCGCCGTCTCACCATCACCCGGGAAGAGACAAAACCGGATCTTGACAGCTTTGACTATATCCCGTACTGCTACGGACTTTCACAGCCGGAAAAGCTTCTCTTTCTGGAACCGCTGGAATACCGGGATTCCACAAAGGTACAGGAACTGGTCATCGCCATCGACACCTCCGGCTCCTGTTCCCTTGAGACCGTCGGCCGTTTCCTTTCCGAGACACTCTCCATTCTTTCTTCCAAAGAACATTTCTTTGAAAAAATGAATGTCCATCTGATCCAGTGCGATTCCGCCATTCAGGAGCATACGGTCATTCATTCGGCAGACGAATGGAAAGCAAATGCCGGCAGGATCCGGATCCTCGGCCGTGGAGGTACCGATTTTACTCCTGTTTTTTCTTATGTAAAAAAGCTTCAGGAAAAAGGCGAGCTTACACACTTAAAGGGACTTCTCTATTTCACTGACGGCGACGGCATTTATCCTTCCACTCCGCCGCCCTATGAAACGGCTTTCGTTTTCACGGATTTTTCCTTTCTGAATTACCAGGTCCCGGCTTTTATCACAAAACTCTGCCTGGACACAGACCAGGCCGGAAATGAGGTTTTTCAATATGAACATTAAAGATGCAAAAGATGAGATCCGGCGCACCCTCCGCGCCTATACCGCCCCCGAAAGTTATCGGATCCCCAGGGTCCACCAGCGCCCCATCCTTCTCATCGGCCCGCCCGGGATCGGCAAAACAGCCATTGTAGAACAGGTGGCCCGGGAGTGCGGCACCGGTTTTCTCTCCTATACGATGACCCATCACACCCGTCAGAGCGCCATCGGTCTTCCGTTTCTCACGGAAAAGGAGTATCAGGGAAAGCATTTTTCTGTCACAGAATATACCATGAGTGAGATCATCGCCTCCGTCTACCAGTATATGGAAGACAGCGGCCATAAGACAGGCATCCTTTTCATCGATGAGATCAACTGCGTCTCGGAAACTCTCACACCGGTCATGCTCCAGTTTCTCCAGAACAAAACCTTCGGAAATCATCCGGTACCGGAAGGGTGGCTCATCGTGGCAGCCGGAAACCCTCCGGAATATAACCAGTCCGTACGGGAGTTTGACATCGTCACCATGGACCGGGTCAAATACATGGAAATTGAAGCAGAACTCTCTGTCTGGCAGGATTACGCCAGAGATGCCGGCATCCATCCGGCCATCCGTTCCTATCTTTCTCTTCACCCGGAACATTTCTATGCCATGGAAGCCAATGCTGACGGCAGACATTTTGTCACGGCCCGCGGCTGGGAGGATCTGTCCTGTATCCTTTTTTCCTACGAATCTCTGGGAGAACCGGTAACCGAGCTCCTTTTCAGCGAATATCTCCGAAAAGAGAGCATCGCCCGCAGTTTTTCGCTCTATTACCGCTGGTATGAAAAAGAACAAAAGGACCCGAGGCTGGCAGATTTTCTTTCCGGCACGCTGGATACGGCTTCTTCTGCTGTTCTCAAAGAGGCACTGGACACGGCTTCTGTCGAGGAACGCTTCGCCGCCGCTTCCCTGACGGTTTCTTTTCTCCGGAATATCTTCGAACAGTGGTCGGCAGAAAAAGAACGGCTTCTCAAATACCGGGAGCTTTTTTCAGACTGGCATCGTCAGGAAACAGCGCTTCCCGTTTTTCTGAAAAAACGCCTGGAAAGCCTGTCCGTCCGTCAAAAAAACGGTCTGATCTCCATTCCCGATGCCCAATGGGAACGTGAGATCCTGGAGAAGGCAGAAAATCTTACCCTCTCTTCCGTAAAAGACCGTTCCCTGAATGAAGTGGTCCGGCAGTTCTACGAGGAGAAAAGAACGGCTTTTCAGACAACCGAAAAAAAGACAGCCGAAGCGGTACGCCTTGCCTGCTCTCTTTTTGATCCCGGCATTTCCGCTGATCCGCCCTCTCTTTACCTCATCACAGAGCTTTCCAAAAATCCTCTGTCCGCTTCTTTTCTCGGCTCCCACCCCGTAGAAGCCTATCTGGATGCCTCTTCCGCTCTTCTGGTCTCCGACCGGGAAGAAGCGCTAAAAAAAGCCATCCGGGAAGTCAGCCCGGACAGCCTCTGATTTTTCCTTTTATTTCTGACCTGTGGTGCTTCCGAAGCCTCCGTTTCGGAGCTCCACTGCGTCATCATCCACCGTGATGCCGTATTCCACAAAAATACCCTGCATAAAACCGGTGCCTTTCTCGATGCATACAACCTTTCCCTCTTTGGAATCATTGGTCAGCTTTGCAAAGATATGGCCCTCATTATCGGAATAAAAATAATCGCTGTCGATAATACCTACGGTATTATTCAGCTGCAGGCGGAACTTAAATCCAAGTCCGCTTCTGGGATAAAGCTTTAATACCCAGCCCTCTTCCATCTCCACACGGATACCGGTTGGAACCTTCACCATTTCTCCCGGTTTCAGGATGATGTTAAAGGGAGTATAGAAATCATATCCTGCGGAGCCTCTGGTCGCCCGCTTCGGAAGCTTCAGTTCCTCATAGACCGCCTTGATCTCGTCTTCTTTTGCCTCCGGAAATTCTCCCTTCCAGGCCTTCTCGAACTCGCCATAGCTTACTTTATGGAATTTCGCAATTTTCTTCATTGATTGATCCTCCTCATGTTCAGCTGTTGTGCAGCACTACCTGTCCTCTGCGGAGAGAATCCTGCACATTGATCACCCGCTGGTTGGAGCTGCCTTTCCAGTGGAGCTGTGTGTCACGTTTGTCGCACTCATACTCACCGTCCACAAGCACATCCACATATTTCATGACTTCATAATTTTTTACCGTCTCCCAGAGACTGCCCGTATACATCCAGATCGTCTTCTCCGGAAACTTTTCCCGGATTTCTTTCGCCAGAGCCGTGATCTCCATACGGTTTCCCGGATAGAGCGGATCTCCGCCGCTAAATGTAACGCCGGAAGTATAGCTTTTCTCCAGCTGGTCAAAAATCTCCTGTCTGGCCGCCTGGTCAAAAGGAAGTCCCCCGTTGGGATCCCAGGTCACCGGATTCTGACATTCTTTACAGCAGTGATTGCATCCTGCCACCCAGAGAACTACCCGAAGGCCGTCCCCGTTGAGCATATCATCTCTGGTAATATTGTGGTATCTCATGTTGTTGTCGCCCCGTTTCATCTATACTATATTTAGTATTTTTCATTTTTATCTTTACACCATATGGTGCGCTGTTCACTATAGTAACATTTCAGGGCGGGTGAGTCAAGCCTTGTTTGCAAAAAAGAAACAGCTTCCAAAACTTTCGCTTCAGAAGCCGTCTGTACATTTTCCGTCAGTTTCCACATTCAATACTGATCTCATTGAAAAGATCGAGCACATCGTCTACTTTCATCGCTTTCTTTTCTTCGCCTTTTTTGTCCAGGATGATCTTTCCCTGATGCATCATGAGGATACGGGTTCCATATTCGATGGCATAACGGAGATTGTGCGTCACCATCATGGAGGTGAGCTTTTTCTCACGGACCAGCTGGTCGGTGAGGCGCATATTGATATCTGCCGTCTTCGGGTCCAGAGCCGCCGTATGCTCATCCAGGATCAGAAAATCAATCGGTGTCATCGTGGACATGAAAAGGGACATTGCCTGTCTCTGACCACCGGAAAGGGCTCCTACCTTCACATGGAGCTTGTCCTCCAGTCCCAGGTTCAGCGGCCGAAGCATCTCTTTGTAATGCTCTTCCCGTTTCTTCTGAACACCGAGTCCCAGACCATATCGCTTTCCTTTGTTGTCTGCCAGCGCCAGATTTTCCAGGATCGTCATGCTCGGACAGGTTCCCATCGCAGGATTCTGAAAAACACGGCCGATCTTACTCATTCTCCGGTACTCTTTCTGGCCGGTGATATTTTCCCCGTTGATGGTAATACTTCCGGAATCCACAGGGATACTTCCGCAGATCAGATTTAAAAGAGAGGTCTTTCCGGAACCGTTGCTTCCTACAATGGCTACAAATTCGCCATCCTCCACAGTCAGGTTCAGATCCTGAAACAGACACATTTCATTGACCGTACCCGGATTGTAATATTTATAAATGTGTTTCATCTCAAGCATGGATATTCACCTTCCTCTTCCGCTCCATTCCCAGGACCAGAATGATCAGGAACAGGGCCGCAGTAATAAATTTCAAGTCTGTGGATGCAAAGCCAAGATTGATCGCCAGAGCCACGCAGGCTTTATAGATCACAGAGCCGACAACCACACTGGTAGTCACACGAAGGAAGGTTACTTTTCTGAAAAGGCTGGTTCCAATGATCACGCTGGCAAGACCGATGACCATAGTTCCCGTTCCCATGGAAACATCGAAGAAACGCTGTTCCTGGGCGAAAATGCAACCGCTTAAGGATACCAGACCGTTTGCAATGGCAAGACCGATGATTTTTACCTTGCCTTTGTCCACACTCAGGGAAGTGATAATCTTGTCGTTATCTCCCACGGCCCGAAGAAGCATACCTGCTTTTGTCTCCAGATACCAGTCAAGAATGTATTTGCAGGCGAAAGTAATGATCAGGATCACTACTACATTCTTAAAGGGAAGAATGGCTTCCGGCATACTTTTGACCAGATCATTTTCAAAGATCGTAACCTTATTATAAATAGGAAGGTTTGCTCTTCCTGCGATCCTTAAGTTTACGGTGTAAAGAGCCGTCATCATGATAATTCCGGAAAGAAGGTCTCTGACCTTCAGCTTTACATGGATGAGACCGGTAAGGGTTCCCACCACTGCTCCTGCCAGGAAGCAGATCGGCAGTGTCAGCACCGGATTGAAGTCCTTGCTGATAAGTACTGCCGCGATGGCTGCTCCCATGGGGAAACTACCGTCCACCGTCAGATCCGGAAAATCCAGGATCTTATAAGTGATATAAATTCCCAGGGCCATGATGGCGTAGATCATTCCCTGCTCTAACACACTGATCAAAAGTGTCATATCTCATAAACCTCTCAATTCTTAGCCTTTCCGGTCTTTCTTACTCTACTGTGATCGTCTCGTAAACCTCTGCTGCTTCGTTCAGGACATCATCAGAAATGGTAAAATCAATGTTTCCTGCTGCCTCGGTATTTACATAAACATTACCGCCCTCACAGATCTCAAACGGAGTCTCTGCTGCAGTTGCCTCGCCCTTCAGGACTTTGGCTGCCATCTCACCGGTCTGTTTTCCAAGAGCTACATAGTCGATACCGACAGCTGCCACGCAACCGTTTTTCACCTGCTCTACCTCAGAACCGAAGACCGGAATCTTCGCATCGTTTGCTGCTGCCAGAACGGTCTGGAGAGCAGAAACAACGGTATTGTCTGTCAGGTTGGAGATGCAGTCTACCTTGGAAGCCAGATCCTTGGCTGCCATTTCCACATCGGCGATGGTATTGATACCGGTATCTACAATCTCAAAACCATATTTTTCTGCGTTGTCCTTGTATTCCTGGATCGTGCTGACGGAGTTTGCCTCGCTGGTGGTATAGAGAATACCGATTTTCTTTGCATCCGGCATCAGTTCGCGGATCAGTTCCATCTGCTCCGTTACCGGCAGTTTATCAGAAGTACCGGTGATATTTCCTACGTTGGTTCCGTCCTCATTGACAAGACCTGCGCCGGCCGGATCGGATACTGCGGTGTAGATCACAGGAATGTCTGCATCCATGGCACTGTTATAAGCGCTCATAGCACTCGGAGTAGCGATGGCACAGATCAGATCCACTTTCTTATTGACAAAGCTGTCTGCGATGGTCGCTGCACTTCCGGTGTCTGCCTGTGCGTTCTGATATTCCACGGTGAGGTTTTTGCCCTCCTCATAACCTGCCTCTTTCAAGCCTTCCAGAAAACCCTCCCGGCAGTTGTCCAGAGAACCATGCTCTGCAAACTGGCTGATACCGATCGTTACGGATTCCTCGTCTGCCATTGCCGGAACTGCCATTGCTGCTGCCATTGTCATTGCTGCCATTACCATTGCCATTACTTTTCTTCTCATCTTTCATTCTCCTTTTCCATACTGTGGTTTTTGTTAACGCATTGCTGTTCTCAAAGATACACCGGTGTCGGAAAGAAAATGAGAGAGCTCAGGGCCGGAAGCGATCTTCTGTAGAAAAAGAAAACCGCCTCAGATCAGATCTTTCTGATTTGAGGCGGTAATAAAATCTTATTATCGCGGTACCACTCAACTTAGCTGTGCTTTCACACATGCCCTCTCTTGCACGTACTATCATACGCTCCGGATTGATAACGGGTTCGGTTCCCGGCTGCTCCTACTCTGTGACTTCATTTCAGGCCGCCCTCGAAAGTCCATTCAGCAAATCAGTCCATACTGCAATCTCACCATCTGCAGCTCTCTTTGATCTTCCAAGATGCTTACTACTCTTTCTCATCGGTTTGTTCTTTGTTGTGGTAAAGTCTAACACTAAATATCCGACTTGTCAACCCT
>CAKRQP010000114.1:0-7765 GCA_934393555.1 uncultured Lachnospiraceae bacterium | reverse complement strand
TCACAGTGACACGATAAAGATAACGATAGAACCTGTCTTCCATCTCCGGCTCTTTTTCCTGAACCACTGTCACAGAAATGGCATTCAGGTAGGCACTGATCCGCTCATCCTGATCCAGGCCGGTCTGTAAAGCTTCTCTCACTGCTTCCAGTACTCTTTCATCCAGTCCCGCTTCTTCTCCAAGCTCCGGAAGTGCTTCGATCCGGCTCTCAAAGCCACCGCTGACTGCTTCCAGCGCCATATCCGCAATCTTCTCTGACGGATCATCGGTCTTCCAGGTGGCCTGATAGCTTCGGTCTCCGATGGAGCCCTTCGGAATCTTCACTTCCATGGTAGGTTCCGTAAGGCCGGTTCCAATCCAGCCGGTAAATTCATATTTTTCCAGAGCCGGATTTTTCAGTGTGATCTCATCGCTTTCCACCGTGTAGCTCTCCGGGTTTGGCTCCGCGAGGGTTCCGCGGACCAGATTATAAGAAAGTTTGTAAGTGATGGTCTTCCAATGGGCCGTATACTGCCTATCTCCGGAAGAACCAGCCGGAATCTCAACGGTTTTCACCGCCTCGGTAAGACCGGTTCCGGTCCAGCCGGTAAACTCATAGCCTTCCCGCTCCGGATTTTTCAGGATAATGGTATCTTCTGTCGTATAGCTTTCCGGATTCTCAGCAGGTTTTTCCACTCCGTTTATTTCATAGGTGATGGAATAGGTCACTGCTTTCCAGCCTGCGTAAAGAGTCAGTTCCTCGCTGATCGTCTCTGCTGCCGGATCAAACGCTTCTTTTCCTTCCCGGTCTTTATACCAGCCGGTAAACTCATAATGGTCTCTCACCGGATTTTCCGGAAGCTCTGTCAGAAGAGCGCCCTCCTGCACAACCGTGTTTGCATAACTTCCTTCCTCCGGATTTTCTGCAGGAGCGTTCCGTTCAAAGGTCACAGGGATCAGTTTGATCCAGCCTGCGTAAAGGATCAGTCCGCCGGTCAGTGTCAGGTTTTCCGTATCTGTCGGCTCGCCTTCTGCTTCCGCATTTGTATACCAGCCGGTAAATTCATAACCAGGGTAATCCGGAACCAGGATATCCAGGACTTTTTCTCCCACCCGTCTGGTGGAATATGTGAAGCGGTAATATTCTTCCCCGTCTCCTTCGAATACCTGTCTGGTCTCTTCGCCGTCCAGATAGAGTGCCTGCCCCTTCACTGCTCCGAAATCAACAGTCACATCACAGGTCCAGTCCGCATAGAGGATCTGATCCGTCACCAGATTTCCGCCGAAAACAAAGGAGTCTCCCGAACCATCCTCTTTTTCTTTCCAGCCGCGGAAAGTCAGACCGTCAACAAACGGTGCCGGTGGTTCTTCTGTTTTTCCGTCTTCCCGCACGCTTACCGTTTTATAGGTTCCATAGGAGCCGTAATTATACAGGAACGTCAGTGTCCGATATTGATAAGAACGGAGCCGGAGCTTCAGATCATACGTCGGCATGGAAAAGACTACGGTGTTGTCTTCTTCTGTCCGGAACTGGATATCCGGATCTTCGCACTGCACTTCCACACCGGTGTAGCCTTCCTCCAGTGCGATCTTCAGACGGACTTCCGTTCCTGGCCGGATGCCTGTTTCTGTCACGATGGATCCGTCCTCAAAGTTCATGGAACGGATGCCTTCTCCAAGCTCTACCTCCAGCTTCGGATCTCCAAGGGTGATCTCATAGCGGACGTCCGTTTCCTGTTCCCGGCCGGTGAGGAAAAAGCCTGTTTTTACCGGTTCTGCCCCGTCCACCGTCATGAGGAGCGGCTGCTTTTCTCCATTAAAAGCAGATCTCTTTGCAGAAAGCTTCCAGCTTCCGTCTTCCTCAGGTACAAAATCCAGAGCCGTTTCACTCTGCGGCGGATAAACAGAAAATGCATATTCCGTATCCGGCAGAGGATTGGTCAGCTTCACATGATAATTGATGCTGCCGTCACCTTCAAACCGGCGTACATAGAGATAATAGGTTACCTCATACTCTTTTGTTTCCTTGAATACGTCGAAGCGTACCACTCCATTGTCCGGTGTCATATAACAGAAGTTACTGATCCTGGGAACACTGTACTGCATGGAACTGCTTCCTGACGGATCCAGCCAGCTGAAATTCATTCCCTGGATTTCCGGATAAGCCTTTATGGCTGCAGATGCCGCCGTATTCAGATTCATTTTTCCGGTGGCTGTCGGCTCGCTTAAACCTCCCACCATATGAGACGCTTCAAAAGAAGTCTCGTAAACTACCGCATTGTCCCAGGCTGCTGCTTCCAGTCCCCAGGCATGGGCACACCAGTCATAAAGCTTCACCTGAACCTTCTGTGTCGTGGTGGAAATGGCGCATTGCTTGGAGAGATGGAAGCGGCGCACCTGTTTTTTCACCATGGCGGAAGCATTGCTGTTCTGATAAGTCAGCACCACATCCAGTTCCGCTTTTTCACAAACGTACTCTGCCGCAATGCTTTCATCCATGTAGATCATGCCCTGATTCTGCCTTTTGGAAGGATCGCCAACGGAGAACAGTTTGTTTTTCGGATCGCCGGATGGAACTTTCTCTCCGTTCACCGTAAGATTTTCGATCTTGAGACTCACTTCTTTATTACTCCAGAGGAGTTCGTTCTCCAGGCATTTACCGGTCATCAGTGTCCAGGTCTTCATAGGAATATTCTGGAATCCAAACACGGTTTTCTTATCTGCATTGACTATGGAGCTTTCCCACATCTGATCCAGCTTTTCCACATTCATATAGCTGAGTTTACTGGATACCGAAGTGGACCATAGCGGCCAGCGGCCTTTGTAAACATTCCAGTTTTTCTTGATGGTCTTGAAGATCAGTTTTACCCGAAGACCAAGATCTACGCTCACATCAATACCGACCTCAAAATTCAGCGCTCCCACACTGGTATTTGCCCCGGATAAAAGATTCGCCGTGAAGAAATACATACCCGAAAGCTCCGCGTAGGCATAAAGACTTCCCGTTACCGAGGCCCTTGCGATGCCGCAGAGTGTGATCGAGATCGTCAGACGGAGACCCAGACGGACGCCGATTTTACCGATGAGGTAAATGTTCGTAGTCACGTTACTCTCCAGCTTCTGCGTGTAAGAGCTTCCCTTGAATTTCAGGAAATTGTATTTGAAACCGATGCGTTCGCCGTTTGTAATGACGATTTCCACACCGAAGGTTGCCAGAATACCGATCTGACCCACGAAATCCAGGTCCACGCCGAGGGTGATGATACCGTAGAAGGAGAATTTCAGTGTCAGAAGCCGGACGGTAAAGAGATCATTATAGGACAGTGAGGTCGAAACCACCGACTGCATCACATCCATAAGATCCTGCACGGACTGGTCATACGCATCGTAATCGTCCGTCTCTTTGATGCCTTCCGGTTTTACGATCTCTTTCATGCTCTCTGCCGCTTTTTCAAAAACACTGGCACTCTTTCCGGTGGTGGCAGAGATCGTAAGGGCGATCTTCGACGTGGAACGAAGCGTTACAGACATATCCAGCCAGATCTTCCCGCCGTTTACATTGGTCTGCACCGACAGAGACTGGGTAAACGCAAGCTTCGGTGTCACCGTCATCAGTATCTTGCCGTCCTTTTTGATCGTGGCTTTGGCACTGACCGTGATATTTGCTGTCACCGTACTTCCGGATACGGAAAGTTTTACTGTGGGGCGCTGCGGCTGGAGCGTCGCATTCATACCTGCCAGTGCATATACGCCTTCTCCGTACATTTCATCCAGGAGCTTCTGCGTCTCCCTGGAACTCATGACAGCTACCAGCATCTGTGCCTTCAGTTCCTCATTTTCTTCCACCTGACTGGAGATTTTGGATGAAAGGAGCTCCAGATCTTCCTCGCTCAGTTCTTCATCCACATCCACATCTTCCGTCACATGAACATCCAGATCAGAAAGATAGGCTTCTGGATCCGCGTAACCGAACGTCAGATGTGTCCCATCCTCTTTTTTCTCAGCAGTCAGAACCTCTGCAAAAAGAACGTAGCCATCAAAAGAGCCCTCTGTATAGGCTTCGATATTCTGTTCCTCTCTGCCGATCTCACCGTCGTAAAAGACCACAATATCATCTTTTTTGTATTCTCTGTCGGTCTGGAATACAATCTCACCGGGATCATAATCCCGCTGATCGATCTCTTCGTCCAGTCCTTCTTCCTGATTTTCGTCGTCATGGGAAACCACCGGCGTATAGGAGGTCACCTGGTCCCAGAGCTCATAGGAAATCTCATCGGAAAAGTCTACGATCTCGACTTCTTCCTTGTATACATAGAGCACCATGGTCTCCACGTCTTCCGAATAACCGGCAAAATGCACACCGTCAGATACGATCACACTCACCGTGGAACCGGGTTCAAAGCCTTTCTCCCCATCCTTTTCATAGCAGGTTCCGGAAAGAGCAAAACCGTCTGCCGTCTCTCTCACGCTGACCGTCGGCTCCAGATCACCGGATCCTGCCTCCAGACGGATGGCTGCCTCCACATCCTCCAGCGTCATTCCCTCTTCTGCGGTAAGAAGCACCTCTTCCTGCCAGCCGAAATCCTTCCGGTCCACAGAGCTTCCGTCTTTTTCAGAAATCTCCGGTTCATCGGACGTAAAAAATGCATACAATGTCACGTTTTCTTCCAGCGGCTCCGTATAGGAAAAGCTCTCCGTACACTCCGCATCACGGCACCAGCCGCCAAAGGTATACCCTTCTTTTCTTGTGGAAATTTCTGAAACCGACTTGGTCAGAAGCGTTTCACCCTTTGCAAAGGCCAGTGGTTTTAAAGGATCCCCGCCAGCGGTCTCGAAGGTGACCGTAACTGCATCCTCTGCTTTTATATAACGGGCATAAAAGGTCAGCTGACCGTTCACAGCCTCAAACTGAGAGGCCGGCTCCGTAAATTCCTCGTCCTGATACCAGGAGGTGAAAATCTTGCCTTCTTTTTCCGGCAGTTCTTCCGGATATTCCACCGGATCACCCGGTTTTACGAGAGAAGTCTCCAGTACCTCATCTTCTGCCATAAAAGTGACCAGATAAGAGGTCAGCACCAGCTCCTCCTGCTGCCCGGCTTTGAGCGTGATCTCGCTTCCGTCAGGCTTCACAAGCGTAAGTGCTTCCTGACTTTCATTTTTTACAGAAGCAGTTGCCCGTACCGTAAGTTTTTCCGGCGCTTTCGTTACCCGGATCACACCCAGGGAAGCATTTCCCTCGATGGTCACTTCTTTTCCACCGTCTACCTGGATCTCCGGAACTTCCGTATCCTGAGAGAGACGGAGGAAGGCATCTTCCGGTTCTTCTCCGCTGAAAAGTGTCAGTTTTTCCAGACTGGTGCCGGAAAGTTCGGTTCTGACGCCGCCGAAAACTCCCATAGAAGCCGCTTTCGTCTCTTTCAGCTTCACCTTGCCGCCTCCGGCAACAGAAATGTGCTTTGCCTCCGCACCGGTCACGGCCGCCTTTTCTGCCATGATGAGAAGATTTGCTTCTCCTCCGGTCAGGTTCAAGCTGTCGGCTTCTTCCTCGGAAAAGGCCCGGTTCGCCCAAAGCTTTTCGCAGAGCGCCTGCCAGTCTGCCTCGGAAAGGTTTTCGTCTGTTTTCCCGTCAAAACAGGAGTCCAGCTCATCGCTTTCGGAGCTTAAACCCAGGAATTTTTCCAGAAAAGCCTTCGCGTCCGACCAGGTTTCCAGCTGCGCCTGTTCTTTCAGCTCTTTCGCAGCTGTCTCCATCGTGCGGAGATCTTCCTCCGTCTCTGTCTCGGCGTTTTTATTGCTTTCTTCCTTTGTTTCTTCCAGTTCTGCTGCCCGCACAAAGGTTTCGCCCACCCCTGTGCCGCCAACGGTCGTGACCAGCATCGCCAGAACCAGAAGCATAGCCAGAAATTGCCGTTGCTTTTTCTTCATATCGCTTCCTCCCTTTTCTCTTTTTCCATTATCTGACAGTTCTTAAGAATATTATATTGTTTTTCTTACTCATCAGAAACCCTCTTGAAAGCAGAAAAAAGTGCCCCGCCCGGACTGCCAGGCAAGGCACTTTTGGTCTTTTTGTCTTTTGTTTATCGGTCCAGTTTTACGATATTCGTAAAACTGAAAATCACGGCTTTTCTCTGTCTTTTACTTGTTTACAAACTGCAGCAGTTCTTTTCTGCTGTTCACATGCAGGGTAGCAAGAATATCGGAAATGATGTGTTTCACAGTGTTGACCGAAAGGCCCATACAGTCTGCGATCTCCTGGTTGCTCCAGTCCCGGCAGGCCAGCATGGCAATGGCAAATTCCTGCGGTGTCAGTGCATCTGTGACAACCCAGTCCGATTCCTGATTGTGGATCTTCATCCAGCCACGGCTGAAACTGATGATGCCTTTCGTAAGTGCCTTATAAGCCTCCGGTTCCGCCTTTTTCAGACAAGACTCCATGACTCCCTGAAGAAGGCCATGATGCTCAATAAAAACTTCCAGAAGCCCGTCTGGTTTTGCCGTATCCCAGGCTGTCATAAAGGCCTCTTTTGCCTCTTCCGTTTCTTTCAGTTTGATTTTACACATGGCAACCATGCAGTAAATATAGATTTCCGGAATCGGATAGGTCTCATTAAGTGAAAAAAGAGTCGCATCCAGAATCCCCAGCGCCCGTTCATAGTTTTCCTTCAGATAAAGCTCATGCGCCATCAGATAAGAGGCGTAAGCGCGAAGTCCTTTGGGCAGATACTTCACATACTCCCTCAAAGGAGGAAGATCATCAGCCGGAAGATGTACCAGAATACAGGTCATATAGCCGGCAAAGACACAGTTCGCCTGAATTTCCTTTTTCTCATTCCCTGACAAAACAGCCGCCAGCGTTTCCTGGATTTTTAAAAATCCATTCCGGGCCGCCTCTGCATTTCCCAGAGTAAAATTAGCAAAGGAATACATAAGACAGGCAGAAAGCCGGATGGAAATATTCTCATTTTCCAGATAAGTCTCCGTGATCTCCTCACATTTTTCCGCTTCACCGGAAAAATAATAGAGCTCCGCCTCTGCTATCCTTCGAAGGTCAGGATCTGAAAAGCTTTCCACCGTCTTTTTTCCATCGCCGGGTTCAAAAGAACTGTTCAGAAGAGGAAGCAAGAACCCGCTTTTTTCAGCTTTTCCCTCTGCTTCCCTCGTTCTCTTTGTCTTTTCCGCATGAAAAAAAACGTCCAAAAATTCTTCTGCCTTTCTGATATGCAGAATGGTAAACAGCTCTTTCAAGCCTTCTTCATCCAGCATATCCGTTTTATAGCTCTTCTGATCTGCCGCCGGAAGTTTCAGCGATACGATATTCTCAAAACGGAAAGGTGCTTCTTCCTTTTCCGTTTTTTGCCGCAGCTTTCGCTTAAGATCGCTCCAGTACCGGCTGGGATTCGCACTTACATCCAGTGCCCGCAGAACATCAACAACAGAGAAAAAACATCTGCCTTCCCTTTCTTTCCAGACACTCCGGATCTTCTGTCCCTGGTAGCATCGAACCACATATTTCTCCATAGCTGTATTCCTCCCGTTTTTCAAACGCCTTATCATGTAAACATGAACGGCTTTTTGACCCCAACTGATGCCTACGAATTGCTCCGCTGCAAAGCAGCTCCCGCAATTCTACAAACATCATTATATAATAAGAAGCTTCTCATGAACAGCGAAAATTTGAAGTGATAAATGCACATTTTTGCCCTTCCCCTGTACATTTTCGGCAAAGTGTTTTCCTTTGGTTTACATCTCCGTTTCCTTTTGCTATTATGAAAACAGTGAAATATT
>CAKRQP010000113.1:0-7947 GCA_934393555.1 uncultured Lachnospiraceae bacterium | reverse complement strand
CTGGATCTTCTCATCACGGAGAGCGCCGGTCTCTGCGGCAGATGTTCGCCTCATATCCGGGATATTCCGGCAGTCTGTGTCATTGACTGTCTTTCCGGCATCACCGCTCCGCAGAAAATCGGTCCGATGCTCCGCTATGCGGATTTCATTGCCGTGACAAAAGGCGATCTTGTTTCCCCTGCAGAGCGTGAAGTTTTCCTTCACAACATCCGCCTGGCTAACCGGAAAGCGCGGGTGAGTTTCATCAACGGACTGACCGGTCAGGGTGCTTACCGGCTGGCAGCATTCATCCGTGAAAGTGCAGAAGAGGAGACGATTGACGGTAAATTTTTACGCTTTACCATGCCTTCAGCGGTCTGCAGCTTCTGTGCCGGGCAGATGCAGCTTCAGCAGAAAGGAAACGGCGGGCGGATCAAGAGAATGTGGGGAGAAGAGAATGGATAAGACATCAGAAAAAATCTTGCAGGGGTTCCCGGAATCCGTGGAATCTTTCACCGTCTACGGCGGTTTTGACAAGGACCGGAGACCGGAAAATACAGAAGTAACGCTTCACAAAGGGGATTGCGCCTGCGTCTGTGGAAAGACCGGTTCCGGAAAAACGCGGCTTCTGGAGGATATCGAGTATCTGGCCTCCGGCGATTCTCCCTCTGGTCGGAAAATGCGGATCAACGGTCTGGAGCTCACGGAGGAACTGCGGCTGGAGCTGGAAAACCGTTTTTGTGCCTGCCTGTCCCAGAGTATGAACTTTGTCATGGAACTTTCCTGTCGGGATTTTGTTTTTCAGCATGCCGGGAGCAGGGGGATTCCCTGTACGGAAGAACTCATGGAGAAAATCCTCACCTGCGCCAATTCCCTGGCCGGTGAGCCGCTTCACCCGGAGGATATGATCACTGCCTTGAGCGGCGGTCAGTCCCGGGCCTTGATGATCGCGGATATCGCCTTCCTCTCTGCTGCACCGTCGGTTCTCATCGATGAGCCGGAAAATGCCGGCATCGATAAGGATGCGATCATCCGGCTTCTGGCAGAAAAAGGGAAGATCGTCCTCATTTCCACACATGATCCGATCCTGGCCCTGTCCTGTGAAAAACGGATTTTCATTGAAAATGGCGGCATTCGGGGAATTGTTACGCGGACGGCAGCGGAAAAGGAACTTTTGAAAAAGCTTCGAAAACAGGAAGCGCAAATGAAAGAGCTCCGGAATCAGATCCGTGGAGGAAAAAACATTGGATAAAAAGCCTTATGACCTCTGGGCGGAGGTTCCAAGCCCCATCAAGAGTCGATTGAGAAACGTCTTTTCCGCCTGTGCTGAAGATCTGAATGCTTACATTCCGGCTCAGGTGGGCGGAAACATGACGAAAGAAGAATATTTAAAGGAATGGAAGCCAGAGGATCTTCCCGATTCCTGTTTTCTCATGGATTTCGGTGAATGCTCTGATCCGGTCTTTGCCGCTCTGGCAGAAAAAGTCTACGAGAAGCCAAAAATCCAGGCCTGGTTTCCGGAGGTGATGGCACTGGATCTCAGACGCCTGGACGGCCGGAAGATCCCGGAGACCTACGACGATCTTTTACGGGAAGAGTACCTGGGCGAGATCTGCCTCATTGGAAATGTGAAAATGCCGGATCCCCTCACGGGTCTCTATGTTCTCCGGAAACACGGATTGGAAGGCTTAAATAGCTTTGTCCGAAATGTTGCCTCCTTCGCTCCACCTTCAGAGACGCTCCGCCATGTGGGGCATTCATCCAACAGCTACGGTTCTATCTTTCTCATGCCGCCCCTTTTCGCCCAGATCTGTCTGGAGAAAGCGGCTGCAAAGGTCATTATCCCCAAAACAGGTGCGCTCGCTGAACCTATGCTTCTCTACCAGAAACCCGGTGCCCCTGCGAAGGAAAAAATCCGCACCTTTTTTGAATCCACCGCTTTTCGGGATCTTATGGCAGACTACCAGATGCCTGTTTTCGGAGACCACCGGTTCCGGATTGACGAAAGCTGCCGGAAACCGGCTACGGAAGAAGAGCTTACCAAAGTCTTTCAAGCGTTTCGAAACCGTTCCTGAAGTCATACCAAAAAGCAAGACTGTCTGTCAGAAAACTGTCTTGCTTTTTTCATGGAGATTTTTATAAAATCTCCTGACTTGCACCTGAGCAGCAATGATGATACACTAGTTATAAATAAAAGTATTTATGAATGGAGTAGAACATATGCAAATCAATTATGATGACATCACCAGAGCAGCTATAAAACTTGGTTTTTCCGCGGCAGCCGTCATGGATACCGGAAATCTTGTCTTTAAACCGGAATACCGGGTATTTTGTGAAGAAAACCAGTGTGGAAATTACAACCTGAATCCGGCCTGTCCACCGGAGAGCGGAACGGTGGAAGAAATGGTGGCACGGGCTTTGAAATATGAAAAAACTCTGGTTCTTCAGACCATCCAGACAATGGAGATGGACTACAAAAAAGCCAAACATTTTCATAATCAGCTGACAGAAAAGCTGGCAGAACAGATGAAAGAAGACGGACACACAGATCTTCTCATCATGAGTGCCGGTCCCTACAAACATCATTCCTGCATGTCCGCCTACTGTGTGGATGCTCAGAAGATGGCAGATGCCGTAGGACTGATCTGCTGGGGAAATGACGATAAGATCCGCTATTTCTCACAGATTCTTTTCCATGACAAATGAGAAAAGAACGAATGGTAAAAAGAAAAAAGGGAAAAAAGAGTGATGAATAAAAACAGAAAACAAAAAGGAGCCGAAGCGTTCTGCATAACCGTTATACTGATATTTCTGTTTCTTTTGGTAAGGATCCTTTATCAGCCGGAAGCAACAGCAGAAAGACTCAGCATAAGTTCACTGGGCAGCGGCTGGTATCAGATACGGGATGGAGAAAAAATCACCCTGGAGCTTCCATGCCGGGTTCTGACCGATGCAGATGGAAAAGCAGTCCTTTATAACGACACACTGTCTGCGGAAGACGAAGGAAAAATCGTGTCTACCAGAGGAATACAGGATCATCTGGAAGCCTATATGGGCGATCGTCTTCTTTATCATTACAATGATAACAGCTTTCTTAGAAACAAACCGATGAAAGGAAAACTGTGGGCTGATATCTGCCTGCCGGATGAAACGGGAGAAGAACCGTTATGCTTTATTTTTGAAGGAAAAGAAAACAGTCTGCTCTATGTACAGGCGCCCATCCTTGGAAGCTTTTCTTCCGTTATCCGACATCATCTGCAGGCATCCATATTTTTGATTCTCATGGTATTTGGAATGCTGGGATTGGGAATCGTAGCTGTGATCGTATTTCTGTACGCTAGACATCGGCAGATGTTGGAAAAGCGCTTTCTTAATGTTGCCTTTTTTCTGATCCTGTGCAGTTTATGGTGTATTTTTGACTCAGGGCTCTACCAGATGTATGGACGACAGAATGCCGCAGGAACACTGATCTCTTTTTATGCCTTCATGCTCATGTCAATCCCGATGCTTCGGTTTGTGCAGAACACGGTGCGCAGCGAAGTGCGGTGGATCCCGCAGATATGGGTGTTCCTTCTTTATGGGAATGCGATTTTGCAGGGGATCCTAAATCTCCTGTTTCAGATCCCTTTCATACAGATGCTGTTTCTGACACATCTTTTCTTATTTACAGGAGTTGCTTCCATGATCCTTCTTCTCTGGAACGAATACCGAAAGACCGGGACTCAGGAATTGAGTCTCTGCCTGAAAGCATTTGCCGTGCTGGGGATCAGTGGTGTACTCGCACTCGTTTTGTACTGGGTCTTCTCTATATACTGGTATGATACGGTTTTTCAGTTTGGGATCCTTCTTTATATCGCATTCCTGTTCTGGGGGCTGCTCTGTAAGGTGGCAAATGACTCGCAGTTCCGGCTGGAACAGGCCGTTTACGAAAGAATGTCTTTGGAAGACCGTATGACAGGGCTGAAGAACCGGAAAGCCTTTGAAAAATGTCTGGAAAAAATCCAGGAGGATTCCTTATTACTGGGAAATGCTTTGCTTCTGTTTATTGATATCGCAGGCTTGAAAGAGATCAACGATACGTACGGCATGCAGCTGGGAGATGAGGCAGTCATCCGGACAGCACGAAGCATCCAGGCAGCCGGGAATATGATTTCCGAACAACAGGCAGAGTGTTTTCGGATCGACGGTGATGAATTTGCAGTTGTTGTGACCGATCCTCAAAAGCTCCCATCCGAGTGGATCCGGCTGATAAAAGCAGAAATGGAAAACGAAGCCGCAGGTAAACACCATATCCGTCTGAAATTCGGATACAGCTATCTGAGAAAAACGGATGGAGTCCTCAATTCCGTCAGTAACTGGAAGCTGCAAGCAGACAGGATGCAGCATTACAACAAAGAAGAGACAGCGGAGGCAGACTATGATCTATAATATTGATTTTCTGGTTGCAGCAGTCGTCATACTGCTGCTGATCCTGTGGCATTTTCTTGGTCAGAAAAGAGCAGAAGATCTGAATAATCGGGTATTTCTTTTCTTCGCTGTTCTTGGTGTCCTGGATGTCATTGCAGAGTTTTTCAGTACCTACTGTATTACTTCGCCGGAAAGCGGCTTTGGAATAGCAGCCGTGTTTATAACAACTGTATTTTATCTGTTGCAGGCATTGCTTCCTTTTACGTTCCTCTGTTATATCCTGTCCATGCATGACAACAGACTCGTTCCCACAAAGAAAATGCTGTTATCCGGTCTGCCGACACTGGTACTGATCGGTGTGATACTGACCAATCCGTTTACCGGGAAGCTATTCTATTTTGATCCGTCAACAGGGTATGTAAAAGGGCCGTGGTACCTGTTGATGTATGACAATGCCATCCTTCATCTGGCTTTTTCTTTGCTTCTTATCATGATTTGGAGGAAGAAATTTGGTTTTCAAAGAGTGAAAGTGTTTCTGGAGATCCTTGTGATATCCGGCGGCGGAGTGATCGTTCAGCTTTTGAACCCTTCCCTTTTGACAACAGGCTTCGGCGTGAGTCTTAGCATACTGGCATTATTCATTACTATCAATAATCCCTATGCAAACATGGACAGTCTTACCGGTCTGTACAATCATCTTTATCTGACCAGAAAAGGGAATGAACTGGTAACAGCCGGAAGATCTTTTCATATCATTACCGTATATCTTTATCAGATGAAACATATCAATAAAATTGCAGGGATCCAGGGCGGTGACTTTGTCTTGCGTCTGACTGCCAGAAAGCTTGGTGCATTATGCGGAAGAAAAGCCTTTCATATTACGGGAAAGCGTTTTTTGATCCTGACCTCTTCCCTGAAGGAATATGAATATTATCTTGACGAACTGAAAAAGATATTTGATGTGAACATAAAGCTGAATGTAGAAAATAAAAGTATCACGGTCCCTGCGATCATAAGCGGTATCATCCATGCAGAAAAACTGGGCGACAGCGGCCGCATCCTGGAATATGCCGAATATCTGGAATCTTTATCACCGCAAAACGGGATGACCGAAGTGATACAGGACGACCACCAGACCATGAATGGCTTTCTCTATAATAAACGGGTGGAACAGTATCTGCATACGGCGATCGCAGAAGATTTGTTTGAACTTTACTACCAGCCGGTATATTCCACACAGGAAAAACGCTTTGTCACACTGGAAGCCCTGAGCCGTCTGCATCATCCGGAACTCGGATGGATCGCGCCGGATGTATTTATCCAGATCGCGGAAAAGAATCATCTGATCGAACAGATCACTGATCTGCAGTTTTGCCGTGTCTGCAGATTTCTGAAAGAACATGAAAAGCTGATGGAACAGCTCCTGAACGTGAAAGTGAACCTCTCGTCCCTGGATCTGATGAGAACGGACTGCAGCAGCCATTTCATCCGCATCATGGACAAATATGGAATTCCTCATGAATGGATACAGTTTGAGATCACAGAAACTGTGGCAACGGAATATAATGCAGGTCTGAGAATGGTTGTGGATGAATTTACAGCCGCAGGGATCCGTCTCTGTCTGGACGATTTCGGTTCCGGCTATGCCAATCTCAATACGGTCATGAAGCTTCCGTTTTCCACGATCAAGATCGACCGGTCTCTGCTTTTTGATATCTGCAAGGATGAGAAAAGGGCACTGTTCTATCAAAGTGTTGTGGAAACCTTTTACAAAATGAACTATCATATTGTCGCGGAAGGTGTGGAGACAAAAGAAGAAGTTGAACTGCTCAGCCGGTGGAAAGTCGATATGATCCAGGGATATTACTTTTCCAGACCTCTTCCCGCGGAAGAACTGCTGAAATTTTTCTGAAAAAGAAAGCGATTACTGTCAAAAGTGCCAGTGCAAATAGAAATGCTTCCGGTATAATAACAATAAAAGATACCTTTTACGTAACATTCAATCATGCTTCACCGTAAAAGAAAGGAGAATTGAGTATGAGTAAGAAAATGAAATTCCGGACAGCAGGTGCATTGGGAGTTATGATGGCAGGTTTGATCAGTATGAATGCCTATGCACTGGAAGACAAGGATGTCGTTGGTACCTGGTATGTAAACAGCATGTCCTTAGACGGCGAAAATACATTTCATCCAGGAATGATGAAAATGGAGATGACATTCAGCTTTACAGAAGACGGAAAAGGCGAGATCTCCGAACTCATGGAAGGACAGGAACCGGGTGTTGATGCTATGGAATGGAAGATCGATGGTGATAAAGTACTGATCACTGCCGATGACAAAACGGTGGAAGGAGAGTATTCTGACGGAACCTTATCTGTAGAAATGGACGGACTGTCCGTGGTACTGAGTCAGGAAAAAGAGGAGTATGTGCCTTATGTACCTGGAAAACCGGTAGCAGAACCAAAACTGGAAGATTTCAATGGTGACTGGACCAGTACACTGATCGATCTCTATGGAATGCAGATGCCTGCTACAGGCGAGATTGCCGGTGTGGAAATGAAAATGTCCATTACAGACGGAAACGCCACTCTTGTATTGCTCGAAGAGGGCAATGAAACAACAACCGAACTGAAAGGTGCCATGGAAGAAAATGCACTGATCTTCAATGCAGAAACACAGAAAGAAGAAGAAACAGAGGCGGATTCTGAGAACTATCACCTGTTCGGTACGGATACCATGCGCTTCTACCTTCTGGAAGACGGAAAATTATGCTTCACAACCGCAGACAGCCTGCCGATGGAAGAGGAGACTGAGACCGAGGCTCCGGCTACAGAAGAATCTGAAGATGGCGAAGATGATTTCGGTGGTTTTGATTTCACGATCAAAGTATATCTGGATAGAGTCATGGAATAATCGCAAATCTGGAAGTCCCGTGTTTTTACAATGGAAACAAGGGACTTCCCTTGTATCAAAAGGAGGATTTAGAAAATGGGATTATTTGACAAAAAAAAATTGTGATATCTGCGGGGATAAAATAGGTCTTCTGGGAAACCGGAAGCTGGACGACGGTAATCTTTGTAAAAACTGTGCTGCAAAGCTTTCTCCATGGTTTGAGGAAAGACGCCACAGTACCGTAGAAGAGATCAAAAGACAGCTGGACTACAGAGAAGAGAATAAAAATGCGGTTCGAAACTTCCATACTACACGTGAATTTGCCGGAGACAGATATCATGTGTTCCTTGATGAGACCAAGGGCTTGTTTACTGTTGCACGCCGGCTGAATGAAGAAGAAAATCCGGATATCGTACCATTGTCTGCTGTGACATCCTGCCGGCTGGAGATCAAAGAAGAGCGTGAAGAAGAGGAATATCAGGATCAGAACGGAGAATCCAGGTCTTACGTTCCGCCGAGATATCATTACTCCTATGATTATAAGATAAAACTGTCTGTCAATACACCATGGTTTGACGATATGGATTTCCAGCTTAACACCTTCTCCGTAGAAGGGCATGAACGGAACAAAATCATGCAGTATGAGCAGCTTGGAAACCAGATCGTATC